>JASLPZ010000283.1:0-9323 GCA_030744725.1 Pirellulaceae bacterium | reverse complement strand
GAGGCCAGCCCACAACGTATTCACCCGTTGGGAGCAACAGACTTCTCATTCCCAGCTACTTTGGTTGCGGCCGTCGGATCGCGGTAGGACGTTGTAGCTCGCAGCAGCTGTCGAATTGCTTTACTCGATATCTTCGGAGGTATCAAGCAGTTTGGATTTAAGGATGAGGCCGCGAAAATCTGAATCCGAGACGTCGTTGAGTGAATTGAGGAATGCCACGAGCCCCGAAACGTCCTTCGTACTGATGTTCATTTCGGCGTAAGCGTTGTCGATTTCGTCTGCTTCGCCAGATCGTTTTTGACGGCTCGCGGCAATCTTCCCCATGATCGCTTTCCGGATGTCGCCCTTCCTTTTCTTGAGATTGCGCAGTGATGGGGTTGCCGTCGACGATCCGCCTTTGGTCACGATATGTGCCTTCGAATCGGTGAATTTCGCGGGGGTGTGGCAGGCGGCACAATTACCTACGTTCATCTTCCCTTCGTAACGGAAGAAGGTCTTGAAGGCGAGGTAGGTATCCCTGTCCATCCCGGGCGGCAACTTGAGGAGAATCCGGCCCTCTTGATTCGCAAGGCGGCCAAAGATGCGCCCGGCAACATCTCTGGCAGACTCGCCTTCCTCCGGGCCCTCCGGAATCCGATTGACGTAGGCAAAGGCGTCGTACACGGACCGTCTGGTGCTCGACAAGCGATGGACCTTCGTCTTCTTCTCGATACTCTGTTTCTTCGTATCAGGTTTCTTCGTATCAGGTTTCTTCGTATCGGTTTTCTTCGCACTGACTTCCTGTGCATCGACCGCTGGTAGCGCGGCGAGTATCAGCAGCACGCACGCTGTTACACAAGTCCGCCTTCGAAGGTAAGCGAAGCAATTCATGATCACGTCTCCCCTATTGGCTCCGCATCGGGCGAACTTGGAACCAAATTCGTCGAGATTTCCCATTTTGCACTCGTGATACACGTGTGCCGGTCCGCTGTGATTGTAGACGCGCCGTCCGGCGTCTTCAACGCAGACTATTGGTCAGGCGGGGCGTGAGTCGCTCTGGCGTACCGTCTCGAGACGGGCATTAAAATAAGCCCGTGGCACGCCGCGAAAGTCGGGAATACTCATCGCACGAGCGCCTGGGCGAGCAGCGAGGCCCAAAACGCAGAAGCGAGCAGGACCAACGCGCCGAACGTGCGCGTATACCGCAATACGTAGTGATCAACATCTACTCTCTTTTCGACGAACGCCAACGTTGGAAACGCCTCCACCCATTTGCCGAGGAACGTTGCCAACTTACCAAAAGTCAGGGGCAGGATGACTGCAATGACACCGCACGTCACGCAGCTGGCAAGACCTATGATCGCAAGAGGAACGACAATGGAACTAAAGAACATATCAATGGCCCTGCTGAATGGTCTCGAGGGTGAGCGATGATGTGCTCGTGAAGTGTAGACCCAAAACATACGTCACGTTTTGGATGTCGTCAAACACGTCTAACACAGATCGTCCACTGTCGGCACTTTTGTAGCCTTCGTTGCCAGATAAACCTGGCAAATCTGCGATTATCGTTATATCGTGACGGCCGGTCGGTTGGCGAACATGGTTTCTATCTTGATCGACATTGTGCAGTTTGCGAGATCCCGCCGCCGTCGATACTTGACATTCCCCCTGAGTTCGACCTCATCTTCGCGCCGACGGAAGAATGAATACCATGATCTTACCCAGGCCCACGTGACCGCGTTACGAATTCGAGACTTGCATGCCCTCTCCCGCCGAACCGCTGCATCTGCTTAACGAACTGCGAGAAGGCCGCCGAGACCTCGTAAAGACCGGAGGACCGGCGCTTCTGGCGACGATCGTTGGTTTCCTGATCGCTTTCTATTTCGTTGAACCGCCTCCACCCAGGGAACTCGTGATCGCGACAGGGCCCGCTGACGGCAACTACTATGCAGCGGCGCGACAGTACGCTCCGCTGTTTGAAAAAAATGGCATAAAGCTGACGATCCGTGAGACCGCGGGCACGGTCGAGAACTACGATCTGTTGCTGAACGACGACTCAGTTCAACTGGCAATCGTTCAAGGGGGAACGGTGCCAGAAGTCCCTCAGACCGAACGACTCGAGTCCATCGCCACGCTCTACCTCGAGCCAGTTTGGGTCTTCTATCGTAGTGGGCAATCGATCACGCGGCTGACCGATCTACGTGGAAAGCGAATCGCCATCGGCGCGGACGGCAGCGGCACGCACGTGCTGACGGAAATGCTACTGAGAGCCAACGGAGTGCAGGATGGACGCGAGGAGACGGTCTTCGTGATGGAGAAAGGAAGGCGTGCCATCGGAATGCTGCACGACGGCGATGTCGATGTGGCATTCTTCGTGCTCTCCGCCGATTCACCGATCGTCCTCGACCTGTTGCAGGATGAAGAGCTCAAATTACTGAGTTTCCACCGCAGTCAGGCCTACGCGCAGCGGTACCGGTTCTTGGAGAGCGTCATGCTCGCACAGGGTGTCGTCGATCTTCAGGGAGATATTCCGCGGAACGATGTGAATCTCATTGCGCCCGTCGCGAATTTGGTCGCCACGCACAAACTGCACGACGCGTTCATCCCGCTGCTACTGGAAGCCGCCACGGAAGCCCACGAAGCTGGAGGATTGGTTACCGACGCCGGCGAGCAGCCTTCACTGGATGGTGTCGAGTTTCCGCCCAACGCGGTTGCTCGCCACTACCTGAAATATGGTCCGTCGTTCTTTCAAAAGCACATGGGGTTCTGGATGGCATCGCTGATCGATCGCGCCAAGATCATGCTTGTGCCACTGCTCATTCTGTTGATACCACTAGCCAAGCTGGCGCCGCCCGTTTACCGTTGGCGCATCCGGTCGCGGATCTACCGTTGGTACGCGTTGCTCCGCGGGATCGACCAAACGCTTCGCGACGGTGACAACGACGCGCTGCAGGAAATCAGAAAGAAGCTGATCGGCATCGAGCGGGAACTGGAGGAGGTAACCGTGCCACTTTCCTACATGGAAGAGTTTTATCATCTACGCCTTCACATCGACCTGGTAAAGCGGCAGGTCGAACAGCGGAAGACCGAGCCGGACGGGGCGTGAGGTAGCGGGTCAGTTTGATTGTTTCGCGTGCGATCGAGGGCGTCGGGAGTCTTTTCCGGATGACAGCGTACGAGTTTTGGGGCGAGCTTTGGCCGAAAAAGACTCCCGGCCCTTTCCTGCGACCGTGGAGGGGACGGTCATACAGGATTTGCACGCCGGACAGAACAACTGGCTCCTATCCAGTCCGGGCGATGACTTACGCGGCGGATTTTAGCGGACCTTTGGACGTGCGCAGATTAAACAGGCCGAAGACGTCGTCCTGGGAAAGGCCAAGGCTGGCAGGCGCGTCCGTTTGCGAAAGGATGATATCGAAGAGGGCTCGTTTTTCTTCCAGCACTTGGTTGATCCGTTCTTCAATTGTGTTCAAGGTCAGCATTCGAGTGACGGTGACCGACCCCGCTGCACCAATCCGGTGCGCGCGATTGATCGCTTGATCTTCGACCGCCGGATTCCACCAGCGGTCGTAGAGAAAGACGTAGCGGCAGAATTGCAGGTTGAGCCCAACGCTGCCCGCTCCATAGCTCATCAGGATCACGCGTTTCGAGTCGTCTTCGCGAAATTGCTGGAGGATGCCATCGCGTTGCTTGGACGGTATTTTTCCATGATATTCAAGTGGTCCGAATCGGGCGACACGCTGGCGGATCTTGTCGAGCGTGTTGACCCATTGGCTGAAGACGATCGCTTTGCGCCCGCTGGCAGCGACTTCTTCCAGATCGGCTTCGAGTCGTTCGAGTTTGCTGCTGGCCCCGGTGGCAGGATCGAAGTTGCAGATTTGCTTGAGTCGCAGGACCAGTTCAAACACGTGCTGGATGGTCAGTTCGGTGCCCATGCCTTCGAGCTGCACAATCCCTTCGTCTTCTGCGATCTTGTACGCCGCCCATTGCTCGGGCGTCAATTCCAGTTCGGCATCGCGATACAATTTGGGCGGTAGGTCCGTCAGAACTTTGTCCTTGGTCCGCCGGAGAATATAGTCACCGGCCGCCTTGGCCATGCGCCGTGCCGACATCCCGGATTGCAAATAGCCCGGCGAAAGGAATTCGAAGATCCCAACGAGGTCCTCCGAGCTGTTTTCGACGGGCGTGCCGGTTAACGCCCAGTTGCGCGTTCGAGAGATCGCGCGTGTGATTTGACTGGTCGTGCTGGAGCGATTCTTAATTCGCTGGGCCTCGTCCAGCACGACCAAGTCAAACTCTAAGTTGTTATCGAGTACGACTTCTCGGTCGCGCATTAATAGTTCATAGTTCGCGATCTTGATCGGTGCCGACAGCTCTTGCCATTGCCAGTGCCGCTTCGCCTGATCGCCTTCGATGATGCACAGCGGCAGTTCGGGTGCCCACAAGGCGAATTCACGCTTCCAGTTCGTGACCAGCGGCTTTGGGCAGATCAACAGAATGCTTCTGAGTTGAGCACTATGCAACAACAGCCGAACTGCCGTGATCGCCTGCATGGTCTTTCCCAGCCCCATTTCGTCGGCCAAGATCGCTGAGTAACGTGAGTACAAGAACGCGATACCTTGATATTGGTACGGAAATGGCTCGAACGGCATGTGCATTGCCGCGGACGCGAGGATCGTCTCCAGCGGCGGTTGCAGAAGATAATACAGACGGTCTTCGAGTTTAATGATGTCGCGCGGCGGCGCGATACGTGTCTGTGATCTGGCTTGCGCCCCCTTGGCACGCTTGCATGTGAGATCGTTCTTCCTTTGTCCGGCGGACGGATCGGTCTGCTCGTCGATCATCGGGAGTTCGGGAAAGGTCAGGCCGATCGTCTTGATTCTGGCCTTACGAAGCGAG
Source organism: Pirellulaceae bacterium (assembly GCA_030744725.1). GTDB lineage: Bacteria > Planctomycetota > Planctomycetia > Pirellulales > Pirellulaceae > ARS98. The sequence goes on along the minus strand of JASLPZ010000283.1, from coordinate 4,445 downwards.
ATCGAGACGGTCTGAGGCCACGCCGCGGCGAGGTCACTGGTTTCAACATCAACCCGAGGCCAGCGCGCTATGGCCGAATTCCAGCCGGTGGGGAAATCGGTGACGGAAAGCAGCACGTCCAGCGACGTGACGTTCGGCACTGACATGCCGCGAGGCGGCATGTTCTGTCGATTAGCGTCGGGGTGATGCATCGCAGGTAATCGACTGTGTTTCCAATGTGTGATGGGGCTGCAATCTTGTCTTGCCACGTGGCACCGCAGTTGGCTCAGCCACGCAGCGCGTTTGCTTGGTTAGCCGCGGGGCGTGGCACCGCGCTGAGCTTCCCCGATCGCTTCATGAATCCGGCCAAAAGGTTCCCACAGATCGAGTTCGGTTGTCAGCGCCTGCCAGCGTCTTGTCACGGTTTCCCTGTCATCGCCACGCTCAGCCGGCAAGCTGACACGGTTATTGCCCATGGCGAATGTCGCGAAGTTTGTATGCGACGTGGGTGGAGCATCGTGCGCGGAATCATGGCGATACGAGTTTGGAGTCTGGTTGGTCGAGTTTGGCGACACCAGCAAGACCGGGCAGGACGTGTGGTCGCTCAATGTCAACGCCGCCTCCACATCCACGCAGACGAAAGCCGGTTTGCTGTTCGCCTTATTCACCAATGTCTGGCCAATCTGTTCACCGTAAATAAACGGCTTGAGCGTGGGGCCGTAGAGTATTTCCTGGGCCCGATTCGGTATCACCGGGACTGTGCAATGGAACTCCAAGGGGCGGCCGGCTGGGTTAAGAACCAAATAGCCCCCCAAATAACCGTGTTCCTCGGTCTCGCGAACCGTCAAGAACCCGACGGTCTGCAACGGTTTAGAACCGCTAGCGGTCATCCAGCATTCCTTGTTGTCAAAGCGTGATGTCAGTCGTCAAGATGCAGTGTTCCGCTTGATCGTCCTCGAATTGAATCGGTGTGAGATCGGCTCGGACTTTAACGCCTTTGCGGGTTGCTGCGACAGATCGACTTCTGTTGCCCCAGTTCGCGCCACCAATGGGAGGCGGGGCAGAATGGGGTACGTGGCCGGCGGTGCTTGCTGTGCCAGAACACGATGCCGGATGTGGGCGGAAATCAAGCAAAAAAACTGCGGATTTCCATCGGTTTTTCAAAATACTCGACATGGCTTCGCGATCGTTTATACTGGGGAATCTCATCGACTCAGGAGCAGCACTAAATGACACACGACTCCAATGAATTTCCTCCCGTCTTTCGCATTGATGTATCGGCGGATCCTTCTTCAACACCGAACACCGGTGGTCAAAGTACCGATGTGGCGGTCGTTGCGTTGTTGCGACAGTTGGTCGTAGGACAAAACAAATCTAATCAGTTGCTGGAAGAGCTGGTTCAGCAACAAAACGTCGCACAGCGACAACGAGCGACGGAGCTGGGGCAATGGAAAGATGCCAACCCAGATCTCGCTCGATGCTGTCGGTCGGCCGCAGAGACGTTGAGCCGTGTGCAGACCGAGTTTCTGAAGAGCTTGACCGACGAAGTTGTCGACAACGAAGATGGCTTGATGGATGGCGACTTCATGTTCAACGAATTCGTCGATCGATTCGGGCCCCGGCTAGCGCACTTGAATGGCGTTCTGCAAGTTCTATCGCAGTTGAGCACGATGCCGACCCCCAGCAATCAGTCCTAGCGCGGCTATGCCTCGGACCGACGCCAGCTATCGTTCGATTGCCGCGACCCGCTCCCCGACCAACCTGCGGTCGGTGCCCGTCGCTGAAAACGTGACTCATTTGTAAAGAAAAACCTGATACAAGCTTTCTAGTGTATGTTGGTCGAACTCGTCAGGACGACGACGAAGGACGGTCTTCGTTTGGATGGTGCGCTGGCGCTACCAGCGGATAACCGGGCGCCGGTCGTTGCGGCTGACGCGTTTGTTTTTCTGCACGGTGTGGGCGGAACGTTTTACGGTGGCGCGCTTTTTCAGACGCTACAAATGTCCTTTTTGAATCTGGGGAGTGCCGTCGTGCGCGTCAACACGCGCGGTCATGGTTCGGTCAGCATGATTGCCACCACCGGTGGTGCGGCCCGGTACGGGGCGGCGTTCGAAGTGGTCGATCAATGTCGATATGACATTCGGGCGTGGGTCGATTGGCTGGTGGAACGAGGTTACCATCGGATCGGCTTGGTGGGGCACAGCCTGGGTGCGATCAAGTCAGTTTATGCGGAAGCCCTCGAATCTCACCCGCACGTGGCCTGTGTCCTGGCAGCCTCACCCCCGCGATTGTCCTACGCTGCATTTCAGAACGGACCGCACTGCTCGGACCATTCTGCTTCGATCGCGTCTGCCCGTGAGCATGTCGCTGCCGGACGACCGGATCAGCTGTTCATTGCAAAGTTTCCCTTTCCAATGCTGATTTGCGCCGCGACCTACCTCGATAAATATGGTCCCGACGAACGCTATAATTTTCTGCCGCACGTCGATAAGCTAAGCGTGCCGACACTATTTACGTACGGTCAGTTAGAGCTGGACAATGGTGGTGTGGAATTTGCCGGGCTACCGGATGCCATCCAGTCCGTGGCGACCAGCGCGACTTCTGTTCAGGTCACGACCATTCCAGGTGCCGACCATTTCTATACGGGAAAGTATGACGAATTGGCGGTGGTGATGGCCGATTGGGTATGTGCGGCGCTACCACCAGGCTGAGCGGCATGGTTGCAGTTTTGTCGCTGACTTGGTGGCTCAGGCAGGTTTGGCGATCCGGCTGGAAGATTGCGGGGTTTATTAGGAATCACTATTGCAATTGTACCAGTGCGCCTTCTGGTACAATAGAAAGCCTGGATTCACGCCCCCAATCGCCGCGGCGTGGCCAAGCGCCCCCACTCATCCCACCCCGCGGAGAAATCGCGATGCAACTCTTTACCTCGCGTCTGTCCAAGCTTTCTGGAATCGTGCTGTGCGGACTCCTGATATTGTGCGGGCTCTGGATGATTGTTTCGAACGGGATTGCGCCGGACGATTCGGCCGACAGTCGATCACCCCCCTCAAGCACACACGTCGCAGGTTCTCCTTCTTCGGAGGTGACCGTTGCCGGTGAAACAAACGTGAGGCATGACTGGGCGTTATATCGTGGCGACTCGCATTCGAGCGGCGTGGCGGCGGGCCGGTTGCCGAATGAACTTGAATTGCGATGGAAGTTTACCGTCGACAAGGGAGCTTTCGAGGGCACTGCCGCAATTGTTGCCGGCGTAGTCTACATCGGCGACCTGGATGGATCCGTATACGCGTTGAACCTGGATACCGGTGCGAAGCGATGGGAATACAAAGTCGATAGCGGTTTCATCGCGTCCCCTGCGGTCCGTGATGGGATGGTCTACATTGGCGATTACGATGGCCGGTTCTATTGTCTGAACGCGAACGACGGCAGGCTGAAATGGGGATTTGACACCAACGCGGAAATCGATGCCAGCGCCAACTTCTACAAAGGCAATGTCCTGCTCGGTTCGCAAGATGCGACGCTGTATTGTCTCGAAGGCGACACCGGAGCACTGGTTTGGAAACACCAGATCGACGACCAAATCCGTTGCACGCCAACGGTGGTCGAAGACCGAGTGTTCCTGGCTGGCTGCGACGGCAAACTGCACATCGTCAATCTCAATGATGGCACGACGGTCGCGCAGGTCGAGATTGGTGCTCCCACGGGCGTGACTCCGGCTGTGTTGGGTGATCGAGTTTATTTTGGGACAGAGAGTGGCGATTTCTTCGGAGTCAACTGGCGCAAAGCGGAAGTTGATTGGACGTTCCAGTCGGAGCTGGGAACCCAGGCGTATCGTAGTTCGGCCGCAGTGACCAAGGATTTGGTGACGGTCGGGGCACGCACCAAACGGGTCTTTGGGTTGGATCCGGTGACGGGGAAGCAGCAGTGGGAGTTCGCCGCCAAGCAGCGCATTGATTCGTCGCCGGTCATCGTTGGAAACCGGATCTTTGTGGGCTCGGCGGATGGCCGCGTCTACGGTCTTAATGCCAAAGACGGCAGCAAAGCCTGGGAGTACGAGGCGGGCGGTGGTTTTACGGGCTCACCGGCAGTCGCCGGTGGATGCCTGGTGATCGCCAGCGATGAGGGAGTTGTGTATTGTTTCGGTGAAAAACACAAGACTTGAACAGATGAGTTGTTTGCGTGGCTACTGATTCCATCAAGACTGAAGTTGGCAGTTTTTTCGTCTCAGAATACCTGGGAGTACGCTATACATGAGCGAACCGCTGGTGTTTATGATGGGAGTGTTCGAAGCCCAGTTTCCAACGGATCGCAAATACGCAATGAACCATATGTGGGCGACCGAAGTGGACGGAGTTTCTGAATTGGACGGCGCGACCGTATTGAACGGTGCGACGTATCGGTTTGGCTTTACCGCCTACGCCGTGCGGTTGTTACAGGACGTGTATTTCTTGGAGTGGATGGTC
>JASLPZ010000282.1:0-9334 GCA_030744725.1 Pirellulaceae bacterium | reverse complement strand
TAGAGGCGTTCTCCCTCACCACATGCGTTTCGTAGGGAAATCTACCAACTCGTCCCGCTGGCACGGACTTGGCGAATGTTGCGTAAAGCCCTACGGGAGGGCAATTTGCAGACACGCGGAGCTTTCAATTGCCCACCCCTTTCGTGTAAAATTGGATTTATGGTGAATCCGTCGAACGCATGGCCTCGTCTTACTTGCTGAAGAGGCACTTCACGTGACTAACGTAGCTCGCAAGGGTGAGTCGCCTAGCGACACAGATTGCGGAAAGCTGGAGAACGCCTTCGCGCAATACCGCGGCGAGCTGCTGGGCACATTGTACTATTTGGTCGGCAATCTGGAGGACGCAAACGACGCGTTGCAGGAAGCTTTTATCAAATGTTGGCGACACCGCGAGCAAGAGCCGGAGGTTCGAAACCTCAAAGCGTGGATCTTTCGCATTGCCCTGAATACGGGTCGCGATATCCGCAAAACGGCGTGGTGTCGCAAACGCCAATCGCTTCCTCAGGATGAAGCAGTCCTTGAGTCAACGCAGGATGGACCGCAAACCGCTGCCGAGCATCGGGAGCAACTGGCTCAGGTTGGCGAGGCAATTAAGCAGCTGCGGCCGGAAGAACAAGAGGTTTTCCTGTTGCGACAAAACGGCCAAATGAAGTACGAAGAGATCGCTGACGCCGTCGGCATTCCGCTGGGTACGGTGAAGACCCGTATGCGGCGAGCATTGTCCGATCTGCGTCTGGCTTTAGGTGAGACGTAGTTCATCACGCAAGACACGCTTAGTTCTTAGCGCTGCTTTTGTCAGCGAGCAACTGCCATGAGTTCGAACGAACAACTGGAACAACCACTGTGGGAGCTGATCTACGAGCTTCTCTCGCCCGACGAAGAAGCCGCGCTCCGGCAGCGTATCACGTCCGACCCCGAGCTGGCTCGGGCCTATGCCAGAGTCAAACTACAGTCAGAGCTGGTCGCCGCGGCCGCCAAGTGTGACGACACGCGCGGCACACTGAAACGGCCTGGAGACGAAGTTGAGGATGGGGACGATACCTCGGAAACTGGCGTCGTCGCCAGCGACAAACCTGACTTGGTTTCACCCAGATCACGGTCGCACGCCTTTCGCGCAGCGAATTGGATCGTCGCGGCCGCGGCCATGGGCCTGGTTGTGATGTCCGCAATGTCGCTCTCGCAACTTCGCTCGCCCGCGCCAACTGAATTGGCAAGGACTGACGCGACTTCGCGTAGTTTGGCCAGTTTGAGTTCCATTCGGACCGTTGTGGCAACGCCCGCCGTCTGGAACAAAGACACGATGAATCCCATCTCGGTCAGAACATCGTCACTGGATGGCACGCCGGCGGCAACGTCGTTCGACCTGAAACTATACGACGCAGAGGGCGAAATTCAGCTGAACGAATCGTATGATACGGATGAAGCGGGGACAGCCCAGGTCGAGCTTTCTGGGTGGCGTGGCGCCAACACGGCATGGATGGAAGTCGCGGTGAAGGATGACGTTTCTCCACCTCTTGCCGCCTCAGCAAGATGGGTTCGTAGCGGGCATTTGACCCACCTGACAACAGATCTCCCCACCTATCAGCCGGGAGACACCGTTTTTTACCGTTCATTGTCACTCTCGCGATTCGACCAACGCGTCGATGGTGAAGTCTCAGTCGAATTCAACGTGTTGGACGATCAAGGTAGGCCCATTCCAAGTGCTAATCACCTCAAGTCCAGCGAGCGGGGTGTCGCGGACGGAAAATTCTCCATCCCAGCGAATGCCGCCTACGGGAGACTGACCGTTCAGGTTAGCAGCCCGGATAGTGCATTTCCCACACAACAGCGCGACGTACTGGTTCGTAAGATCGATATCCCCCGTTGGAACAAAGAACTGAAGTTGGCTCGCGACAGTTACGAACCGGGTGACAAAGTGGAAGCACGGCTGTCGGTCACATCGCAAGATGGTCAACCTGCTGTGGGCACACAACTGTCAATTGCCGCTTTTGTGGATCAACAACCGATCAAGTTCGACGCACCGAAGGCGATGACCGATGTCGAAGGCAACTATGACATTCACTTTTCGCTGCCGCAATCGATCATTCGTGGTGACGCCGTCGTCACGGTGAACGTGGCGGACGATCAGTTCCAAGAGCAACTTGCCAGGGCGATTCCCATTCACACTGGTCGCGCCGATGTGCAGTTCTTTCCAGAGGGAGGCGAATTAGCCGCTGGCTTACGCAATGACGTCTATTTTCAAGCGCGGGATTTGCAGGGGCAGCCAATCCACCTCGAGGGCCGCGTCGTCGACGACGCCGGCAACGACGTGGCCCGGGCCGTGACCGTTCACGATGGGCGAGGCAAATTCGCATTCACGACGCAAGCGGGCACCGCTTATCAATTGATCGTGGATAAACCGGCCGGCGCGAAACAAGAGTTGATGTTGCCCACTGTTTCCTCTGACGCCGCGCTGGTATTGCACGCCAGTGGCCAGGTTTTCGATCCACAAGATCCGCTCGACATAACGTTGCGCATGCGCAGCCCTGATCGTTCGCTCGTCTTGGCGGCAGCCTGCCGAGGTGGTTTGGTCGGCTTGCAAGCGATCGAACGTTTCGATTTTCTGGATGTCGCGGACGGGACCAGCGAATGTCAACGACAATTGAAGTTGGCACCAGGAGCCAGCGGCGTCATTCGCGTCACCGTTTATGATTCCAGCGATGTGCCGCCAACACCGATGGCCGAGCGACTTGTTTTTCGCCGCCCAGCCAGGCAGCTGCAGGTCCAGGTCGATCCGATCGATTCCCTGCGATTGGGCGAACAGGTTACGCTCGGACTGCAAACCACGGACGAACAGGGGCAGCCGGCAGCAGCCACGTTGGGCATTTCGGTCGTCAAACAAGCACTGCTGAACGTCGCCAAGGACCAGTTCGCTAATCTGGAAACGCATGTTTTCTTGACGAGTGAAATTCGGAATGCGGACGAGTTGGAGGACGCGAACTTCTTCCTGGGAACAAGCGACGAAGCCGCCACGGCGATGGACCTGCTGTTGGGCACGCAGGGTTGGCGCCGGTTCGTGGAATCAGGACTCGATCAGATCGTGCAGGCAGATAGCGGGAAGCCCCTCCTTGCAGAAAACATGTCTGTGCCAAATGCCAAGTACTTTGACAAGAACGTCTCAGACCAACTTTTCGATCAACTTGTCCCCGTCGTGCTGGACAATCGAGACGCGATTGAATACGAGCGGGCTGTGCCTCCACCGTTAGCAATGTCCACCGCGAAACCGCAGTGGATTCGGTCTCGCGAAACGTTGTCGCAACGCTGGGGAACCGTATTAATGGTCGGCGGGTTGCTGGTATTGGTCGCGGTTCTCGGTTTGGCAATCACTCGCTCACTCGGCCGACCGCAGGTTTGGATCCCGTCGGTTGTAACCGCGGGAATTGCGACTGTGCTCGGCGTGTTCTGGATGGGATCACAGATGAATCCACTGGACAAGGTTGCGTACGCGCCCGGCAGTGTGGCCAGCAAACCGGCAGCTACGGCATCGACAAGCGACGAGGCAATCACGATGGATGCCATATCGGACAGCTCCACCGCTGCGGACGCTGAGCCAAATCAATACGAAAGAGCTTTCAAGCAATCAGAGGCTCTCCAACAACCTCTTGCGGTTAGCCCCAGGCAAGCGTTCAGAATGAAGGCTGAAGCGCCCCGCAGCGGGGCTCTTGGACAACGACCCGAAGGTTTGCGATTCTCCGCTGAGGCAGCTGGCGGTGGTGGGTTTGGTGGAGGTGGGGCCGGTGAAAGCGCTGCGCCAGCTAATGCCGCCAAGAGGGGTGAGGCCGTTGGCAAGAGTGCCTCTTTCGACCGTGTGCGAGCAGAGTCGAAGGAACTGCGGCAGTTGCACGTGCCCCGCCCAACGTCGACATTCGCCAAGGAACCAACGGCCAAAGCGAAAGCGGACACTGAAGATCTTGTAGTGGGACCAACCGCCGCACCGAAACCGTCCGAACCACAGCCCGCAGCCGCCGCGACGATCAGCGAGAGCGTGACACCCAAGGACGCGCCGTCGGCGGAAACGCCTTCACTCGAGACATTCGAACGACAACCTGTAGAGAAGAAGTTGGCCGAATTGGGGCGCAGATCTCACAGAGTCTACGTCAACGATTTCTTTCTGAGCGCCCGTCGAAGCGGCGCACCGTCCACGTTATTGTGGCAGCCGCTGGTCATCACCGATGCCAACGGACGTGCAACGGTCTCATTCCAGCTGCCCTCAGCTAATGTGACGTATCTGCTGCGAGCGGACGCACACGGCGGTGGCCGCATTGGATCTGGCAAGGCAATGATCGACGCCCGGCAACCGTAGGCAGAACTCAGTCGAGCGAAACGACTAGCGAGGCTGTGCCTCGGACCGACGCGAGCTATCGCGCGGTTGCATCGACCCGCTCCCCGACCAACCTGCGGTCGGTGCCCGTCACTGAGAACTTGACTCATTTGTAAAGAAAAACCTGACACAAGTTTTCTGGTGCTCTGTCAAGACTAAGAAATAGGGTTTTTGAGCCTGATTGTCGTGGTTCGCTCCGCGAACCAAACGTTTTGATCGCGGAGTGATCAAAAACTATCTCGCCAGGCGACCAGTCTTCTTCAACCCTAAAATCAAAAATTGACACGGCACTCGAGCACGGATCGTCTCTCTTCGTGACCAGTCTCCTGACGGTTGTGGCCAGTCTCTTGACCGAGCCACTTGGTTGACCGAAGGTCTCCGCGTCGTGACAGTCCGAAAAATCTCGTGACGAATCTCGGGGCGTCGGCAACTTACTCGAAGACCGGTATCGTGCTGGTCACAATCCCCATCATGTGGGAATCGACTTGTCACTCCAGACTGACGATGACGCCATGAATATCACTCTTGCCGGTTTTGCGGCCTCGCTGTTCATCCTGTTGCTCGACCTCGTAACTGAAAACCAAGGTTGATCCGGTTGTGTGGCACATTGCTGTCCGCGGCCGTCTGTTGGCATAGGGATCGTCGCTTGATCAGCCACAATCTCGGTCGCAGTGACCGTCCGAATCTAGCCTCTCGGCCCAACCGAAACGGGCGATTGTCGGCTCCAAGGCCGCAAAGGCACGGCGAGAAGGTCTGTCTCGCGTCGCTTCCGAATTGTTTGGAGCGAACGGCACAACACGGACATTGACGAGCAGCTACAATGCTTCTGTTCTGAGGCGAAGCAGCTGGTCCACCACTTTGGAATACACCGTCGATGTCGGACTCGTTGAACGGATCGATCCGCATGTTCGAACGCAATCTGGTGGCGGATAGCGATGCGGCTGGTGTGTTATTCCATCGAAGTGTCTTTATAGTGTAGCAAGCATGAAGCGGAAACATCCGACCCTTGATGCCACGATTGCGTCCTCATCGCAACTAGCCTTCGTGCTCGATCGCTTCGAACAGGCATGGGAGACAGACTCCTCGCCAGACATCACGGGCTTCATCAAAGATGTCGCAGTTTCTGAGATGCGGCGAACGATGCTCGTCGAACTTGTGGCGATGGATCTTGAGTTTCGCTGGCGTCGGTATGCATCGAACGGCGAAGTCTCGGTGGCGACGAAAGCCTGGCTGATTCATGACTACCTCAACTCGTACCCGGAACTGGGGCCGCTTGAAAAGGTCCCATTGGTCTTGATCATCGAAGAGTATCGGGTGCGCCGGCGCTGGGGAGATCAGCCGTGTCACGAAGAGTGTTTCAGGCGGTTCTCCAACTTGGAAGGCGAATTGCAGGCTGGCTTGCTGCGTGTTGATCGCGAGCTGACTGCGGAAACTGAAGAAACTGCCGCCCACGATCGTCAGGAAGAACTGGGGGACTCGCGGGGCAGCACACTGCGAGTCCGTTGTCCACACTGTCAAGAGCTCGTCGAGACTGTCCGCGATGGCTCGCTGTTCGAGATCTCTTGCGAGTCGTGCGGCAACTCATTCAGTCTTGTAAGACCAAACGAAGATCAGCCAGTCTCTGGTGTCTACGACACGATCGCTCACTTTGATTTGCTCCAGCGACTTGGAGTAGGAGCATTTGGCGAGGTCTGGAAAGCCCGTGATCGTGAGTTGGATCGCATGGTCGCTGTGAAGATGCCTCGGAAGGGACAATTGGATGCCGAGGAAGCCGAGATGTTCTTGCGCGAAGCGCGGGCAGCCGCCCAATTGACGCATCCCAACATCGTCAGTATTCACGAAGTCGGCCGCGATTCCGATCGTCTGTATATCGTCAGTGACTTCGTCCCGGGCGACACGTTGGCCGACTACTTGAAAGATCAGCGTCCGACGGCGCGGCGAGCTGTCGAGCTCACTATTGTGATTGCACGAGCCTTGCATCACGCCCATGAAGCGGGCGTCATTCATCGTGATCTAAAGCCCAGCAACATCATGCTAGACGGCGCCAACGAACCGCACGTCATGGACTTCGGCTTGGCCAAACGTTCCGCAGGTGAAGTCACGATGACGATGGAAGGACAGGTTCTTGGCACCCCTGCCTACATGTCACCGGAACAAGCAAAAGGGTATGGATATATCGCTGACCGTCGCGCCGATATTTACTCGCTCGGCGTGATTCTGTTCGAGTTGCTCACTGGCGAAACTCCTTTTCGCGGGAACTTGCAGATGATGCTTCAGCAAGTTGGGTTTGAAGAACCGCCGAGTCCCCGGGAATTGAACGACACGATCAGCCGCGATCTGGATACGATCTGTCTAAAATGCCTGCAGAAGAGCCCCGATCACCGCTACGAATCCGCGGCATCTCTTGCCGATGATCTTCGTCGGTCTCTGAATCGTGAGCCGATCCGAGCACGGCCAGTCAGCAGTGCGGAACGGATCTGGCGGTGGTGCCGGCGGAAGCCAGCCATCGCCGGATTGCTTTTCACTGCGGGGGCAACGATCTGTACGCTGGTTGTGTTGGCCCTGGTTGGCTCTCAGTTGCAACTCGCACGCGAACGAGCGCGGATTCTCGAAAAGGAAACCGAGCTTCATGCCGAGCAGTTACGATCTTCTAAGGAAGTTGCCTCGACGCAAGAGTATTACGCCGCACTAAGCAGCGTCCGCGAGCGCACGGCGGAGCGAGAGATGGGGTGGGCGTTTTCGGGGCTCGCCGAATTGGAAAAGGCGGCGGCGCTCCAAGCTGACGTAGTCGATCAACACACATTGCGAAACGAGGCCGTGCGATGCTTGACCGGGGTCGATCTGCGGCAAGCTGAAGCCGAGATACCGAAGGGGGCACTGCAAACCCATCTCGTGGCATTTCATCCTCAAGGAAACCTCCTGGCAGTGGGCACGCTCATAAGTCGTTTTCCAGTGCCTGTCCGTATCTACGAGGTTTCCAGCGGTGAATTGGTCCACGACTTGTCCATCCCCAACCTAGCGCGATTGAATGGAATTCGTCATATCGCATTCTTCAGCGGCGGCGATACTTTGGCAGTCACAACTCGCTACGGCTACCTGCATCGGTGGGATCTCAGGCAATCACCACCAACACGTACACCGATCAAGATGCCTGTTGGTGATAACACGAAATTCTCCTTCGACGAAACTGGTGACGTTGCGTTCTATATTACGGAAAACAGACTCTACCGGTGGTCGGTGGCGGCCGAGTCCGAACCACAGTCTATTCTTGACGAAACTGTTCACAATCTAAAGGCAAGTGGTGACGGGCGTTGGCTTGCGGCAGACCGGTACATTCTTGACACTCGCAACAGTCAAGTGGTACGCGAACTTGACATTGACAGAGGTGCAAAATGTTTCAGCCGTGATGGGAGAATGCTCGCGATGGCAGATCCCGAGGAGATGACGATTGTTGAACTTGAATCGGGGCTTACTATTCGTTCGTTCAAGGATCCTCGCATTGAAGCCCTTCATGAAGATGGCAGGATACAAGTTGATTTTGCATCGAATGATTCGACCATTGTGACCGGTTCTGGGGACGGCCGAATTAAACTCTGGGATATCGCGAGCGGCAGCCTTCTGCTGAGTGTTCCTCTAGGAGCGGAAAACGTCTACCCAGTTGTCAGCCCCGATGGACGTGTGTTGGCAACGACATACAACAATCAGGCGATGCTGTACGACATAAATGGACCATCCTTGTTGACATCGACGGCACTGCAGGCCGGCACTCTGTGCGACTTCGACGTTGCGCACAATCAAATGTTGCTCGTTTGCGCGGCAGATCTGACTGAAGGTACACACGTCTCGATCTGGGAGGCTGATCGCGGTGTTGAGCTCGACCGTTGGGAAGTCAACACGACCTCCGAGCGAACTGCGCGCGTCGCGGTTCAGGAGGACGGGACCCGTTTGTTGCTTAGCCAACATCCGTCCAAGGCGATCCAGCTATGGGACCTGAATTCCGAGCGGACCAGCAGTTCCGCGGACACTGCGTCGCTCATGTCGAGTGCCAGGATTAGGAGACCATCGCCGATAGCACTGTCGCGTGACGGAAACACGGCATGGACCATTAGCGATGAGTTACTTATCAACTCGTGGTCGCTCCCCGACTTCGTAAAGCAACTTCACTGGGATAACAAGATTATCGGGAATGCAATCGGTGTAGGCACGATAACAAGCATCGATGCGGGACTTGACTGGATAGTGGCCGGGACAAAGAGCCGCTCCGTTTATCTGTTTCATCGCACCGACAGCAAGCCGCGTCTTTCAATCAGCATCAGGGATGAAGTCAGCAGTGTCTCGCTCAGTCACGACGAATCGATTACAGCTTGCGGTACATTCGATGGACGCATTCACGTCGCGTCAATCCCAGGCGGACAACGTATCGCTGAATGGGTCGCTCATCGCGATGAAGTCACGTCCGTTCAGTTCGCGCATGACGATCAGCTCCTCGCAACAGGGTCTCGTGACGGTAGTCTCCGGCTTTGGCGGAGGGATGACGAGCATTTTCATCCTATTCTCACATTGCGGGCGTCGGGTTCTGTGGAATCCGTCCGCTTTTCGGGCGACGGAAGCCGGCTGTTCGGACGGATTCGGGGCGAGTCGGGTATCCGCGTTTGGGATCTTCAGGGGATCCATGAACGCTTACGCGAGATCGATCTGGCATGGTAACCGTCTAGCCATCGCCGGATACGTCTGACGCGGCAGCGGGGCACTGTCCAACTAAGACAACTGTCCGATTCTAGCACCCTCTCCCAAGTACGTGTTTAGCGTGCTCGTAAGATCCAACGCCGAAGGCGTTACACGACACCTCAACCGATGTTGTAAAAAAGCCATTGGTATTTCACATTGTCGTCCCTCGCGATCTTCTTCGCGGGCGAGGTAGGTGATCCTAACTCGTTGCACAGTAAGGCTGTCGGAGGGAGACAATGTCATGGA
>JASLPZ010000281.1:0-9410 GCA_030744725.1 Pirellulaceae bacterium | reverse complement strand
TGGCAACAGTGAAACAAAACTGCCCTCCAAAAACTAGCTCAGTTCACCAGGAAATGCCAACTTTGGCGCGGCCTAGGAAAGCTCCCCTGGCCAAAAATGTCTTGAATCTCGCAAAAAACAGGTCGAATCGTGAGGCAGTCGGTCGATTACGGTGATCCGCGTGCTGGGTGGGGCGATGATCGCATATGTCCTATTTTGCCAGGCTGCTCATCCTTCTGAGACGTTGGACTGCCTCAGTGACGGTTTCCACGGCAAAATCAACCTCTTCTTCGGTCGTGAATCGCCCCAAGCCAAACCGTAGACTGGCGCGCGTCTGGTCGTCATTCAGGCCCAACGCACGCAACACGTGACTCGGTTCTGGATTAGCCGAAGTGCACGCGCTTCCGCTGGAAACGGCCAGATCTCGCATACTCATCATCAGCGCTTCGCCATCGACAAACGAAAAACTACAGTTCAAGTTTCCGGGCAAACGCAGCGCTAGGTCATCCAACACCGGGCCATTCAAACTCACGTCGTCGATGCCTGCCATCAGACCGGTGTAAAGTCGATTCCGCAATGTTGCGAGCCGTGTCATTTCGTCGTTCATTTCGGCCTGACAGTAGGTCAGTGCATGGGCCAATCCAACGATCCCAGAGACATTCAGCGTGCCGCTTCGACGGCCACCTTCCTGTCCACCGCCATCGATTTGCGGGTCGATCTTGATTCTGGGTGAGCGACGACGGACGTACAGTGCCCCGACGCCTTTGGGCCCATACATCTTGTGCGCCGAAAAGCTCATCAGATCTACATGCAGTTCATCGACATTGACCGGGATTCGGCCGACCGCTTGGGTTGCATCCGTAAGCAGCAGCACACCTCGCGACTGGCATTCTTGCCCAAGCTCTGCCAACTGTTGGATCACGCCGATCTCGTTGTTGGCCAGCATGACAGACACCAACAGGGTGTTGTCGGTGAGGGCATCGAGGATGCGTTGAATATCCACGCGCCCCGCATCTGTGGCTCCCGCTTGTTTGACACCAATCAGGGTCACGTCGCAGCCGCGCCGCCCGAGCCGCTGGAGCGGGTCCAGGATCGCCTTGTGCTCCGTCGTGACACTGATCAAGTGACCACCCGTCCGGCGGTTTCGGTGGGCAATTCCCCGCAGCGCCAAATTGTTGCTCTCGGTGGCACCGCTGGTGAAGACGAGTTCTCTGGACGAACATCCGATCGACGTTGCGATGGAATTGCGTGCGGCATCGACAGCTTCAGCTGCATCCCAGCCGAAGCTGTGACTGGTACTGCCCATGTTGCCGTAAGTTTCCGTAAAGAACGGCAACATAGCCTCAACAACGCGCGGGTCAACGCGCGTGGTGGCGTGGTTATCCATGTAGACCGGGATCGCAACCATGCGACTATTGTTGACCGAACAACGCCTCCAGGCAAATCGCGGACCAGGTCTCGAAACCAGCCAAATCGGCCAAAAGCCGCTCAACCGGCTCGAAACCGGAATCAACGATTTCGTCTTCACGCGGCGAAACTTGTGGCGATTCGACGTCAAAAATGTGCACAATGCCCAAATGCACTTTGCCGACTTCCGTTTCGTCGTCGTTCAACATGCCAACCAACTGGTCCCGATACGGGGTATGGATAATGACCTCTTCGGATAGCTCGCGTTGCATCCCTTCGCGATAGGGATCAAGGTCGGTGTCACTGGTGGCGTCGTCAGACGAAATGTGTCCGCCAATGCCAACACTGCGCTTGTGGTGCAACCGCTGCTCACCCTGGCCCTTGCCTCGCGTGTACTGAAACACGGAAACCGCGCCGTCTGGGGAGGTGTACCGGAAAATGACGTATGGAATCAGCTGCTTGAAACTCGGATCCTCTTCCATTTCAGACCGAGCTCGATAGCTGGTGTGTTCCGGACTGAGCAGTTCGTCCAGGTATCTGGCAACTTCCGTTGTGAGGCCCTGAAAATGACCGATGCCGTGAAAGACTTCGGTGGGGACAACCAACACACGTTCCGTTTCGACCGATGCCATCGTGCTTCCTTTCGTGAGGACAAACAGAGAGTGCTTCAGCGCTGCTGGTTTGCTCGCCAGAAATACCAGCCTAGTCGGTATTCTGGCTCGGCGGCTCAGTATAAGATCGCGTTGCCTGCTTGGCGACCACCCATTCGCACACGGCTGTGTTAAGAGTCTGGCTTTGGCACATGCTCGCTCGATACGCGCATGTTTCGCGAGCGACGGGCACCGACCGCAGGTTGGTCGGGGAGCGTACCAAATACGGGCACGTTCCCTATTTGGCTGCGGCACTGCCGCGTTAGGCGAGTGGCAGATTGGAATTCCCCTCGAGGGTGAGGCTTCTGTTGAACGGGCTATCCGACGCTCGCCTTGCGAAGGGACATGGCGTGGCAAAGGGACCCGTCACACGATCAACATCGTATCGCCGTAGCTGTAAAAGCGGTAGGCTTCGGCGATCGCCTCTTCGTAAGCTCGTCGCATGAGCGCATCGCCACCAAAAGTCCTTACCAGGACCAATAGGGTACTCCTGGGGATGTGGAAATTGGTCATCAAGGCATCGACGGCACGAAACGAATACGGAGGCCGAATGAACAGATCGGTTTGGCCTGTCCAGGCGGCCAGTGTGCCTGAGGCGGCAGCTGTCTCGAGGACCCGCACGGCGGTCGTGCCAATCGCAATCGTTCGCCCTCCCGCGGCACGATGGGCATTAAGCGAATCGACGGTTGTGGCGTCAATTTGCCCCCACTCGGTATGCATGGCGTGTTCGTCCAACCGAGAAGCCGAAATCGGTCGAAACGTTCCCAGGCCGACATGCAGCGTGACGTGATGGCTCGAGACACCTTTGGCGCTGAGCTTCTCAAGCAGACCGGTCGTAAAATGAAGGCCCGCCGTCGGAGCCGCCACCGCCCCCGGTTTGGCGGCGAAAACGGTTTGGTACTGCTCGACATCGGCCTCGACCATCTCGCCGCCTCGGATGTATGGCGGTAGAGGGACGCGACCAATTTTTTCCAGGATCTCGGCAGGCGAGCCACTTGGATCGGGCTGCGCGGCCCAAATGCCGCCACCCAGATCCACCAGCATTTTCAACTGGTTTGCAGGTCGACCCAGGTGGTCCACCAGCGTGACCTCTTCACCGCAATGCAGTTTGCCTCGTGTCTTGCTCATCACCTTCCAAATGGCGGTGCTGGCGTGAGTCGGCTCAAACCGATCGTCTTGGAGAACGCCTTCTGCAGGTGGTCTACACCGTTGTTCGGCCCGGAAGAGGCCTCCTTCTGCAGGTGGCGTTCGCCGCTCTTCGGCCAGGAAAAGGCCAAACCATCGTCCGCCTGTCCGCGTACGGAAACCGGTGAGCCGAGCTGGCAGGACCCGCGTGTCGTTCAACACCAAGGCGTCCTGAAGAGTCAGCAGTTCTGGCAAATCACGAATGTGGTAGTGGTCGATCTGCTGACGCGATCGGTCCACCAGCATCAGTCGAGCGTCGCTCCGGCGGCTGAGAGGGTGCTGGGCAATCAACTCCTCTGGAAGCTGATAATCGTAATGGTCGAGTTCCGACATTTGCCTGGCAAGGCTCGGTTTCTTGAAGGGCTACCATGGAAACAACCGAGTATAAGTCTGATACTCAGGACGTGAAACGGCAGTTCTCAAAGCAGCGACGATGACGACAAACAGTTCCAACGACGACCGAATCCGCGTCGCACTCGTGATCACCGAACTGAATGTCGGTGGCGCAGAGCGTTGTTTGACGCAGCTGGCAATCGGTCTGAATCGCAGGCGTTTCGAACCACTCGTGATTGCAATCGCACCGCGACCGTTGGACGAACAGCTGACGCTGGTCAACCTCTTGGAAGCGGCTCAAGTGCCAGTTCGTTTTCTGAACGTGTCTTCCAAATGGCAGTTACCGATCGGCGTCTGGCGATTACGCAGAATACTCGCCGCGTTTGAACCCGACGTCGTTCAGTCGTTTCTGTTTCATGCCGATGTTTTGACATGTCTCGCTGGCGGTGGCAGGCGTTGCCGTTCATTTTTGGGCCTTCGAGTGGCGGATCCGACGAGGTGGCGACAACGCTGCGAACGATGGGTAGCTGGGCAAGCGACGGCGGTCGTTTGTGTCAGCGAAGCAGTGAGTCAATACGCGCGAGACGAGGCTAAGATCCAAGCCACGAAGTTGGTCGTGATCCCCAATGCAATCGATGTTGAAATTCAATGCTCGGTGAAGCCGCTGGACTTGATGTCGATCGGCATTGGCGGTTCGCGCCGCGTGATCCTCTGTGTCGGTCGGTTGCATAAGCAGAAAGGAATGGATTGGCTACTCGAGACAATGCCTGCCGTGTTTGAGCGGTTGCCCGAACACGATCTGCTTATCGTTGGAACTGGTCCGGACGAAACACGTCTCCGCGCGCAGGCACGTGATTTGAAAATTGACGATCGTGTGCATTTTGCCGGCTGGCGAGACGACGTCCCGCGTTTAATGGCGGCATCATCGCAGCTCGTCCTAACCTCGCGCTGGGAAGGGATGCCTAACGTTATCTTGGAGGCGATGGCCGCTGCTCTTCCCATCGTCGCGACCAACACGCACGGCGTTCGAGAATTGCTTGGTGCGGACCACGCAAGGCAGACCGTCGAATTTGGTGATTCCCTGGCGCTGATCGATCGACTGGCATCCTTCGGGCGCGACGATGAACTGGCAGCTCGAATCGGTGCCGCAAACCTCTCCCGCGCCGTCGCCAATTTCTCCCTGGAAGGCATGGTCACTGCTTACGAATCGCTCTACGAGTCAAATAATCACGGTTCACGTGGTCAGTAGGCGTGATAGCAGCGTGCCGAGAAAATTTGGTTTTCTTCCAAAATCTTGCGAGCGTCCCAAGTGGTGTTTCAGGAGGTAGTTACGACGAAGGCGATTCTGCAGGTGCTTGTTTTTGGCGGGTGGAAATCGTGTTGATTTTTGAGGCCGCGTGGATATCTTAGGGTGGAAGTGGGTCGAAGTGGTTGGGAGTGGTAGTATGTTGCTCACTGGGACGTTTGTTCGAGCGATCGACGAGAAGCAGCGAATCGCTGTTCCCAAGCCCGTGCGCGACTCGCTGGGTTTTCCTTGCCAGAAAGTGCTCTATCTAGCTCCGGGCACGGATGGCTGCATTCAGCTGTATCCCGAAGATGTTTTTACGGATCTGGCAGCTCAGCTCGGACGCACGACGCCCACCGGCCAGGACGTGCGAGCGTTCAGTCGGATGTTTTACGCCCAGGCGCAACGCGTGGAAATTGACCGTCAAGGTCGGCTGCGTGTTCCTCTGGAATTGGCGGAATTTGGTCGTCTCTCCAAGGAAGTCGTGTTGCTGGGTGTGCGCGATCATCTGGAGCTTTGGAATCGCGACCAATGGAACTCTTATTTGGCGGAAACTCAACCGCGATACGACGAGATTGCGGAGAGCGCGTTCGGCCAATCGCCGCCCCCAGGTGGGTCGGCGTTCGTATCGGAAGCAACCGAAAACATTACAACAAAGGAGAGTTTGCGGTCGTCGCGGCCGCGTTAGGGGACAGCAGTCTCGGCAGGGACGCCATTGAATGCTTGTCAACAGATCAAGAGCGACGTCCGTCCGTTTGTTCGCTGACTGAGAGATCTTCCGGACCAGCCTGCGGCCACTGGCTGCTCCGCAGAGCCGCTTCGGCGGCTCTGGATTTCTCAGGGTTCGTGTGCAAGATGCGCCGAACCGCGAACGCAGGGATGCCTGCTACCCTCACCGGCATCCCTGTTGGCAGCGACCCAGCTCCGAGGCACATGGATGTGCCTCGGGTCGTTTGCCAAGGTAGCTGACGGGGCGAGCCGCCTCGACGGTCCATCGTTGGGGTGCGAGCGGCGCTGCGAGTGTCTTCCTGACAATCGGGAAACATCGGGCAAACTGGGTACATCCGCGCGGGCGTAGGCAGTGGTCCCGGCGTCATTGACGGGTTGGCGCGTGGCCGGTTTACCGGTATCCCAAGCAGCTATGGAACAGCCCAAATCAGCGCATGTGTCCGTCATGTCGGACGAGATCATTCAGTGGCTGTCTCCTTCCCCCGGTCAGACGTTTGTCGACGGCACGTTGGGCGGCGGAGGCCATACTCGGCTAATCGCCGAATCCGTGGGTGATCAGGGGCAAGTGATCAGCTTCGACCGCGATCCAGCCGCCATCGATCGGGCCGTTGCCCATTTACAAGGCCTTCCGGTCAAAGTCGTCCACGCCGATTTTCGGGAGATCCCCGAGGTGCTCGACCAACTGTCGCTACCCCCGGTCAATGGTGTGGTGCTTGATTTGGGGCTTTCCAGTGACCAGCTGGCCGACGAGGCTCGCGGATTCAGCTACGATGCGCCGGGTGACCTTGATCTGCGTTTCGATCCGCAACGGGGTGAGCCAGCTTGGGGCTTGATCCGTCGTTTAAGCGAAAAGGCCCTGGCTGACGTAATTTATCGCTATGGTGAAGAGCGTCGGAGCCGACGAATTGCCAAGCAGATTGTGGCGCGCCGGCGATCCCAGCCGATTCGGACATCACGCGACCTGGCGGAGCTTGTGCGAAGCTGTGTGCCGCGCAGCCCAAATCACCGAATCGACCCGGCAACACGGACTTTCCAGGCGTTGCGGATTGCGGTGAATGACGAATTGACGGCTCTCGAGCGGACCCTCCAGCGGATTCCACCAGCGATCGCAGAGGGGGGACGTCTTGCCGTGATTAGCTTCCATTCGTTGGAAGACAGGCTCGTAAAGAACGCCTTTCGCCACGATGGCCGCTATATGCCCTTGACGAAAAAACCGATTCGACCTAATGAATCAGAGTTACTTCGCAACCCGCGCAGCCGTAGCGCGCGGTTGCGTGTCGCCCAGCGGACAGATGCCAGTGTTGCCTAGCGCCAGGCATCGGGCCTCGACGGCATCCATACCCTGAATTTGTTCTGGCGACCTCGTACTGGACGATGTCGGCAGTGCCTCAAGGAGGAGGCAACCAGATGAGTGCATCGAATAAGTCATGGTTGATGGTTGGCGGGCTGGCTTTGGTCGTTGCCGGGGTCATCTATGCGATCAAACAGCTCAATGGCAGGTCCGCACCACCGGCGGAGATCGCGCCAGCCACGTTGACCAGTGACAACAGTCCTGCGACGCGATCTCGGACACATTTCCCAACGATTCTCCGCGCCAAACCGGTGACGGAGGCCGCGCCGACGGTCAGCCCCCGCTATGCTCCGCGCGACGCGACGTTGCCACGCAGCGACTTGGTGCCACGCGACGGCCTAGTGCCACGCGACGACCTGCAATTCGACAAGGTGCCGGTGGGAAGATATCCGTCGCCAACTGGCTTGCCACCAAGCACGAGCCCACCAACCACGCGCCCACCGATTACGTCGCCAGTTGATCGCAGTGAAGTGTCTCCATCAAGAAGGGACCCACAGGCTGGGGGCGCGGTGTCTCCGGCGTTCAGCGAGCCGACCGCTGTCGACGAGCCATCCTCGCTGCCAACCGTGTCGGACTCTGAATCAACAGACGTCCGCCCAGCCGCTCGGCCGACAACTTATGTGACGGTGGCGCATGACAGTTTTTGGAATATTTCGAAATTGTGTTATGGCGGTGAGAGCCGATACTTCAAGGCGTTGTATTTCCACAATCGAAGTCGGATCTTGCGTCCCGATCAGATTCCCGCCGGGATCGAAATTGAGACACCACCGCCAGCGGAGCTGCTGCGTTTGTATCCGGAGCTGTGCCAACTTGGCCAACGCAATTGAAGCATTCCCGGAGGGCATAACCCGGGCGGGGGATCGTCTCTGCCGGCCTCTTTGTCTTTCACGATTCGCGATGTTCTGAGTCTTGGCAGCCAATGCCGCTGGAACAACGGTTTGTCGGGGATGGCGGCTTTGGTACGATGTCGCGATGGTCGAATCTGAGAGTCAACTTGTTGTGCGGCGGATTGTCTCGGGCGGGCAAACGGGGGTTGATCGGGGCGCCCTCGACGCGGCGATCGAACTTGGCCTTGAGCACGGCGGCTGGTGTCCCCGAGGCCGACGCGCCGAAGATGGCCCGATTCCGTTGCGTTACCAATTGCGCGAAACTGCGTCGGCAAGGTATCCGGTTCGCACGAGGCAAAACGTGATCGAGTCGGACGCGACTCTGCTGTTCTACCGCGATCATCTTCACAGTGGTACGGAGCTGACCTATCGCTTGGCCAAGCAGCACGCCAAGCCGTATTTGCTGGTTGATCTGGAGACACTGCTCGACCCCGCCGTCGTGCTCGACTGGATCCATGGCGAACAGGTCGATACGCTCAACGTGGCTGGTCCTCGCGAATCGACCGCACCTGGAATCGCTCGACAAACCCGCGAGTTTCTTACATGTTGCCTGGCGTCGGCAAGCGAGACTTCGTGAATCGACAGCCGCCCGGGGTGGTAGCGAAAAAAAACCACACGACGGCTAAACGTCGTGTGGCTCTCCAATTCCAGTAAAGGAATCAGCCGATTTCGTATTCAGTTTCGGGGTTCAGGCCGGGCTGTGGCACGGGGTATTTGCCATTGGCATCGGCCAGCAGGGGTGCGGGACCGTCATAGCTCAGATCAGCGAGTCCTGGCGCGAACTCGTGTTCGCAATTCAGGAACTGATCATAGGTGATCTCCTGACCCGTGTGGGCGGCCATGCGGCCCATGGAGGTAACCAGGCTAGACTTCACACCGCGTTCAACTTCGTTGTAATCCTGGTCTTCGCGAATGGCGGCGATCAGGTCATTCCATTCGACTTGGTACGGATTGGGTTCAGGTTGCTGGTAGGCCCACACCATTTCCTCTTTCTTGAAGTTCTGACCCTTGTAGATCCGGCTCTTGGCGGGAATGTGTCCGGCAGTCGAGAAAATCGCCGATCCCTTCGTGCCGTGAACAAAAGTCGCGAATTCATTTTGGCAAGCAGGAATCGTGCGGCCATCGACGTACAACTTGGTCCCGTCGCCAAAGGTGTATTCGATCGAATAGTGATCGAAATTCTGGTCGACTTTATTGCCGCGATAGTGTCGACCACCGGACGCGCGTGCCTTAACAGGCCAATCGTTCTTGACCCAGCAGCCTTCGTCGATGTTGTGGATCAAGAAGTCACTGACCGCTCCGCCGCTGAGCCACAGGAAGGCGTGGAAGTGCCGGATTTGCCATTCGAGGTCACTGGTGCCTTCCGGTGCGGGCCCTGTCGAAGCTGACCCCGTCGGTCCTGCCATGCGATACACTCGCAATGTGAGTACATCGCCAATTTTTCCGTCGTGAATCATTTCCGCCGCCGCTTGGCGCGACTTGCAGTGACGGCACATCAATCCGACGCCGACTTTGAGGTTCTTCTTCTTTGCCTGTTCGGCGAGGGCAAACATGCGCTTGCTGGTGGGACCATCGATGGTCACCGGCTTTTCCATAAAGACGTT
>JASLPZ010000280.1:0-9413 GCA_030744725.1 Pirellulaceae bacterium | reverse complement strand
GAGACGTCCGTCTAACCGTCGAATCGCCCGATCACTGCGGCGTACAGTCAGCCAACCTGGGCGTAGGAAACACTCAGTATAGTCCAGGCAATAAGCACTGGTCAATAAAATAGACGACTTGGGGAGCTTGGCGTAAGTAACGATTCTGAGGCTGGGACGGATCTTGCCCGAGGAATCGTTAGGAGCCCTGCGACCAGCACGCGACGCCTGGCAACCAACTATGAGATCGTTCCCCACGGTGGCGACTATTCCCCAACGGTTTCAGTCGTCCAGGATCCCGGAACCGAACCCCCCTGTTTTCCTGTTGGCACGATTCAGGTTTTTTTGACTCGCGGCGGTGGCGTGCGGGGCGCGGGGTCCAGGGGCAGCCGGTTCGACGACCGTGTGTTCGCGTTTCTGGTGTCTGGATTCCAACGGCATATTTTCCACAGCGGTGGGACCACCGTTTTCCGCTGGCGGAGCGAAATCATCGTCGAATTCATCTTCGTAACGAGAGACATAGCCTGGTTGGCTGGATAGCTCGCGTTCTTTCTGATAATCCGCGACGACGCGCGTCTGAATCATCTCGCGACAATCAGAATTGATAGGGTGTGCGATATCGGCATAGAGCTTTGCGCGTCCTGCATCGTCTCGCACGGCCCGATCCGGGTCCTGCTTGCCACCACACTGATTGCAGTAGTTAGCGCGGAGATGATTCTTGGAACCGCAGCGGGGGCAATGTGCGGTGAGTTTTCGACTTGGCATTGCCACAAATGGTCCGTTGGTACCCTCGATGATCTTCAGATCCCGAACCACAAACCAGTCGTCGAATGTGACGGAACAAAAAGCTTGGAGGCGATCATCTATTTCTTCCGTCAGCTTGATTCTCACTTCGGTGATTCTCATCGTGGTTGCTCCCTTAACCTACTTGCCGTTTACTCGGCGGAACCCCGCAACTTGACAGGGCACTGTGACCGTCCTTGTTGTAAACACATAACCAAGTCCCGCGGCTCGCAAACGAACCGCGTGTCTGGCTGCGTGGCGCGCACTGCGGAAGAGCCCGAAATAGCTGGTGCCGCTGCCGCTCATGGCGTGGCCGAGGCAGTCGAGTCGTTTAAAAGCAGCGCGAACCTTTTCGATCCAAGGCGAAAGCTCGGTTGCGGTGGATTGCAAGCGATTGAACAGTTGGGCACCCACGCGAGCAGGGTTGCCGTCGCGCAGTGCTCGCACTCGCTGACTGAGACTGGTGGGTTTTTCGGCCGGCAGACAACGTCCGTAAACTCGCGGCGTGGAGAGCCCCGTGGGCGGTCTCACAACAACGAAATGCAGTTTGGTCATACCGGTCAATCCTTCGATCCGTTCCCCACGACCGCGGGCCACCGCCATGGCTGACCCAGGCGATCGGCTTGCAAGGAAAAATGGAACGTCACTCCCAAGCTCCGCCGCCAACCGTTCCAACCGCGCCTGCGACCAACCCAATTGCCAGACGCGATTGGCTGCCAAAAGTGCGGCTGCCGCGTTGCTTGAAGCGCCACCAAGACCTGCCATCGCGGGAATGCGCTTGACCAACTGGATCGTTGCACCCGCTTCTATACCCGCGTCATTTCGCAGGCGCTCAACGGCCTTCCAGACAATGTTGTCCGAATGCTGAGGTAGCTCACCCAAACAGTCTGAAATGCCGTTCTCGGACGCACGCTTGTGTCCCTCCAAGCCGGAAGCCCATTGACAGCTCAGTCGTAAGTTGCCGGTCGAGTTACTGAAAAAGAACAGTGAATCATATAAGGAAACGGCCGACATGATCGTTTCGATTTCATGAAAGCCGTCATCACGCTTGCCAAGCACCTCTAAGAACAAATTCAGTTTTGCCGAACAATCGATGCGTATCGAGCCACGGGTGTTCTGGTTCATAGTTGGATCGATCGATGGTCAAGTTGGACGCCGCCGTCCTTTCGGAAATCCTGTCCCGGTGACAATTCACGCGAGAGGCTGGGTTTGACATCCTTGTTGGCTGCCTGCGGCGTGCCGCAAATGACCATGGCATCGCATCTTACGTCAATCAAATGCCACCCAGAATTGTACAAGTGCCGAAGCAAGGGTCAACACGAATCGACGTTTCCCGGTCACGGCTCCATCGCCATGAAGCGAATCGCCTGTAAAATGGGCTGCCATGGGTCATCAATCGTTGCTACCTCGGTACGATCTGCACCAGTCTTACGAGTGGAACTACAGCCACTGGCCCGAACCCGTTGACGTTGTGGTACCGCCGATGGCAGGTCAGTGGCAGTTTTGCGGTCTTCCCGTCGCGTCGCCGTTGGGCGTTGCGGCCGGACCGTTGCTCAACGGCAGGTGGTGTCTCTACTATGCCAGCCTTGGTTTCGACGTGGTCACTTACAAGACGGTTCGCAGCCGGCAGCGCGACTGCTACCCACTGCCGAATCTCGTTCCAGTGGGATGCCCGTCATTGCGCGGCGACGAACTTGATGTAAACGAATGCGAGGAGATGAAAGGGAGTTGGGCCGTCTCGTTTGGAATGCCGTCGAAATCGCCGGAGTCCTGGCGCGCGGATGTCCAGTGGACGCGCGAACAACTCGCGTCAAACAAACTGCTTTGTGTCTCCGTGGTCGCTTCGGTGCAAGATGGCTGGGCGATTGGCGATCTGGCCGACGACTACGCGCGCTGTGCCAAATGGGCGGTCGAGAGTGGGGCGGATGTTGTCGAGACCAATTTTTCGTGCCCCAACGTAGCGACGTGCGACGGACAGTTGTTTCAACAGCCCGACGATGCCAGGATAGTCGCCGAAAGTGTTCGCGATGCGATTGGTGATGTGCCGCTGATCATCAAGGTCGGGCACGTCTCGGCGCGCGATGCTGCCGCGCGGTTGATCGATGCATTGGCACCGAACGCATCCGCATTGGCGATGACCAATAGTATTGCCACTAAGGTAGTTCAGTCGGGTGGGGGACGGCGATTTGACGGCCAGGTTCGTGGGATCTGTGGCAGCGCGATCCTGGACGCGTCGACCAACCAAGTCGCGATGTTTCATGAACTTCTGTCAGCTGGCGCTTCTGAGCTCGAACTGATCGGCGTGGGCGGCGCGGGCTCGGCGACCAACGTCCGCGGCTATCTTGGTGCCGGTGCGCACGCAGTGCACTTGGCCACGGCCGCGATGTTGAATCCTCACGTCGCCCTCGAAATCAAACAAGAATGGCAAGAAACACGTCACTTATAGGGTTACGTGAAACAATCGCCTCGTCCCGCGCCGAGTCGCGTCGCAGAAGGAGCTGGCCGGAAAGATGGCCCGTTGTGCCGATTCTCGGGCGGTTTATCACAAAAAGACCCCAACTCGGCATCAAAGTGGCACGTTTCCTTGCCAGCATTCCCTGCCTGGAATACCATGGAAGCTCGTATTCATGCGTTCGGTTCGGTGGGTTGCCACCAAATGATTCAGAACAAGCCCAGAGGGGATGCAAATGACTACCGATGCAATTCGCACGGAAGAAAAGAACAGTGAAAGCGTGACCACCAGCGCGCCGAAAACACTGGCCTCGATTGTCGCCACCGTGAAGCGTGACTGTCAACAGGCCGCCAAGGCTTATCTGGATGAGACCAAAGTTCCACACGGTGGCGAATAGTAGGCGGTCGAGTTTGTGTCGAACGTCTTTCAACGGCTTGTAGGATTGGAAACAGAATACGCCATTCGTTTCCATTCTGACGACTCCGAGACGGCGCGATCGAAGTTTCGTTTGTACGAGGCTTTGATTGGCTCGCTCTGTCGCCGTGTGTTGGCGGTTCCCGCCAAGCACTTCAAAGAGGGTGTGTTTACGGCCAATGGCGGTGCCGTCTGGTTCGAAGCAGAACGACCAGCGGCTGGTGGTGGCCTGGTCGAAGGTGCTACACCAGAATGTCGCGGGCCGCGCGAAGCCCTGACCTACCAGCGCGCTCAAGATCGTCTGTTGGCGGAGTCGGCCAAGTCAGCCGTCACCAACGGCCAAATGGTCTTGATCAAGAATGACCGTGATGGCCACGATAACGTCTACGGCGCGCAAGAGAATTACGAGGCAACGATCGCTTCTGGTTGGCAACTGTTTTTCTGGCGGGCTGGCTTGGTTGTCATGTTTCCGCTGGCCGTGCTGACGTGGATCGGCATACTGCTGTCGGTCTTTGTAACGATCAGCTACTTTGCGGTTGCCGCGCTGTGTTATTTGCCATTTCAGTTGTTGACTGGGGGGCGGCACTCAGTCGCTTTATTCTTGTTTGGCAGCGACCTGGTCGAAGGACGGGAGACCTGTATCCATGTGCCCGCCTGGCTAGAGACGACCCTTCAATTCGGAACGCGGATGCTGACCGCGCCATTGGCTCTCTACCTTTACGTGTTGATTCAGGCGACCGGATTCCGTCGCGCACGCCGACAACTGCTCCCATTTCTCATTAGCCGGCCGGTGATCGCCGGAGCCGGCATGATCGATCGGGATGGCACTTTTCATGTCGCGGACAAGGGCCCGGCAATCAATTGTGTGACGGGATTTGGAGGCATGGTTTATGATCGCCCCGTATTTTCGATGGGCCATTTCTTCAAAGCGGTCTACACCGATTCCTGGTTTGCGCCCCGCAATTATCTGACGTTGTTTGCCCAACGCCAGCGATTGCAGCTCGCCATCGGCGATTCGAACATGTGTGATGCAGCGGAATACCTTCGTGTCGGCACAACGATGCTGGTGCTGGATGCCATCGAATCCGGTGCTATCCGTAACCCACCGCGTTTGATCGGCCCAATCTGCGCATTGCATCGGGTTTGCGCGGATCCGACACTGACGGCTGAATTGGGCTTGAGCGACGGAAGCAAGACCACTGCGTTGGGCTTACAACGATTTTACTTCGAGGTGTGTCGAGCATTTCTTGCCAAACAGGTTGACGACGTTCCAGAAGAGGCTGAAGAGATCATCCAACTATGGGAACAGGCTTTGAGTAGCTTGGAGGAAATGTCGCGATCCGCTGCGACTTCGCTTTCAATGTTTGGCTCGTTGGATTGGGTAACCAAGAAATACCTCATTGACAAAGCGGGACAGGGCGCGACCTGGGAAGAAAAGAAGAAGATCGATATCCGCTACCACGAATTGTCGCCGGAGGGCTACCATCAACTGCTGGTTCCCGCCGGGATGGCGTCGGTCTTGGTGACGAACGAGGAGATCGACCGCGCCCGTCGGTCGGCACCAGCGAACTCTCCCGCCACGACTCGGGGCCATTACATCCGAGAATTTGCGGACGGCGACGAACCAGTTCGGGCAAATTGGCAGCATGTTGTTATCGGGCGAGGTTGGGGTGCCAAAGTTGTGCGGCTGGCACGATTTGGACGTGCCGCAAAGGACACGCGCCGTGACGGCCGCCACCAGAGTAATGTCCGCACAGACGGTTTGCACTTGGATTGAGCACGACAATCGCCACAGGTGGAGACGAACCAGGGAGATCACTCATGCGTCCGACCCTCCTCCCACGTACAGTGCTCTTGTTGATTCCGCTTGGAATCGTACCCGCCATGGCTCGCGGCGCTGAAACGCCTCGTCTGCAAGTACCATCAGGCTGGCGGATTGAAGATACCGAATACCCACCAGCTTGGGCAAAAACCCTGCCCTGGAAAGGTCGGCTGCAACTGCGTTTTCCACCAGGTTTCTTTCGCGAAAATGACGACTACGCCTGGTCGTACCCGATCTTCTATTGGTTGGAAGGCAATGTCCTGGAAAAGCAAGCCGATTTCGATCGAGCGCTGCGGGCCTACGATGCCGGTCTGTATCGAGGGCAATTTGCGGCACAGAAAATCAAGATCGAATTCGGAAAATCTCAAATGACGACTAAACATTCGCACGCGGTCGTCCGTCGGTCAATTACGTTTCACGGCTTCGATCCGTTTGTTACTAAGCAGCCCTTAACGACACACCTCGAAGTCTTCCGCTGGTATTGTCCCGAAGCTGATCACACCGCAGTCTTGATTCTGCGCACGCCCCACCCGTTCGACGCGGAAGATAAGGTCTGGAAAGACCTGTTGCAGTTCTGGGAGAAAGTGGACTGCAGCTAAACGACAGTTAGCAGATCTTAATCGTTCGAATTCTCACGAATCAGGCTACGAAGAACTCGTGACAGGCTACTTTGCCAGCGCTGCCTTGGCCTGGGCAACGGTGTTGGCCGGCGTGATGCCAAATCTATCGTACAGCTGGTCGAAAGGACCTGAGGCCCCGAAGCTGGCCATGCCGACGAATCGGCCAGACATTCCCAGGTAGCGATCCCAGCTCTGACGGATCCCCGCTTCGACGGCCACGCGGGCCGTTACGGTCGGCGGCAAAACACTGTCGCGATACGCTTGATCCTGTTCATCAAACAACTCGCAGCAGGGCATACTGACGACTCTGGCCTTGACGCCTTCGTCGGTCAGCTGTTGGTGTGCTTCCAGACAGATTCTGATCTCGCTACCCGTTCCCATCAAGATCACATCGGGTTGACCGTCGGTGTCCGCCAGGATGTAACCGCCTCGTGCGACGCCCGCAGCGGCACCGTACTTCTGGCGATCAAGAGTGGGTAGGCCCTGCCGCGTGAGCACCATTGCAGTCGGGTGATTGTTCGTGGCCAGTGCGGTACGGTAAGCCTCGGCAACTTCGTTCGCATCAGCAGGGCGCATGACGCGCAAGCCAGGGATCGCGCGACACGCTGCCAGATGTTCGACGGGTTGATGCGTGGGACCGTCTTCCCCCAGCCCGATCGAATCATGCGTCAACACATAGATTACCGGCTGATGCATGATACTTGCCAACCGCATGGACGGACGCATGTAATCCGTAAACACGAAGAAGGTACCGCAATAAGGTCGCAAGCCACTTAGAGACATTCCGTTGCAGGCCGCGGCCATCGAGTGTTCGCGAATCCCGAAATGCATGTTTCGACCACCATAGTTGTCCGCACCAAAATCACCTGCGTCCTCGGCGTTGAGCATCGTGTTGTTCGACGGAGCCAGGTCGGCCGAACCGCCGAGCAACCATGGAATCTGATCGGCAACCGCGTTGAGAACCTTGCCCGAGGAAGCGCGACTGGCCATCCCTTTATCGTCGGTGGGAAAGGTGGGAATCGCGTCGTCCCAACCCGTCGGCAAATTGCCCGACCAAATTGCTTTCAACTGATCGGCCAAATCGCTGTGTACTTTCTCATATTCCGCAAAATTTGCTTGCCACGCTTGGCGCGCTTCTTTACCGCGAGCAGTGACGCTGGCGCTAAAGTGCGCGGCCGCTTCTTCTGGAACCAGGAACCTCTCGTCGGCCGGCCAGCCGTATGCTTCCTTGGTCAATCGGATCTCGTCGTCGCCCAGCGGCGCGCCGTGCGCCGCGTGCGAATTCGCTTTGTTTGGTGAACCAAATCCAATGATGCTCTGCAGCACGATGAGCGTCGGGCGATCACCGGTGTCTTTGAAAGACTGGAATGCCGCGTTCATAGCATCCAAATCGTTGGCATCGGTGACACAAACCGTATTCCAGCCAAGCCCTTCAAAACGCTTGGCAACATCTTCCGAAAAGGCAAGGTCCGTGCAACCTTCGATGGTGATCTTGTTGTCGTCGTAGATCCAACAAAGGTTGGACAGTTTCAAATGTCCGGCAAGTGACGCGGCTTCGCAGCCGATGCCTTCCATCAGGTCGCCATCGCTGCACAGGGCATAAACGTCGTTCTCAAACAACTCGAAGCCAGGCCGGTTGTAGCGTGCCGCCAGCCATTTGGCGGATATCGCCATGCCGACACTGTTTCCAATTCCCTGTCCCAAGGGGCCCGTCGTCGTCTCAATTCCTGGCGCGTCGCCGAATTCGGGGTGACCGGCACAAGGGCTACCCAGCTGGCGAAAGTTCTTGATGTCCTCCAGAGAAATCGCTGGCTGATCCGTGGCGTTGCCCTGTTCATCCTGCTGTCGCACCCCAGCCAAGTGCAACAGCGAATACAGTAACATCGACGCATGACCACAGGAGAGTACGAACCGATCGCGTGCGGGCCAGCTGGGACATCCAGGGTCAAACCGCAGAACATTGCTCCACAGTGCATACGAGACAGGTGCCAAGGCCATTGGCGTGCCGGGGTGTCCGCTATTGGCTCGCTGGACACCGTCCATTGACAGAGTTCGAATGGTGTTGATCGTAAGTTGTTCAATACTGGTTGTGGAAACCGACATAGCTGATACTTCCTTTGCGACGTGGTACTATCTAGCGGCGCTCGCGACTTCGTCGGTGCGCTCGTTGCCCGTCGTGATGCACTGATTGCAATCGGGACGCACCCGCACGACAGAGTTGATCGTAAGAGAATCGGTTAAGTGTACCCGCCCGGCGCGGTGCCCGTCAACGACAGACCGGGTCTGAATGGCCTGCGGCATTCAACATCGTGAGCGGATGCGGATTCAAGAAGCGGTCAAACCGCTCGAGCACTTCGTTGGAGAATTCGGGCGTCCACCATCTGTCGAACTTCCGCATGGATGACTTGAGTTTCCCACGTTCGCTGTTGAGCTGTTTTCGCAAGCAACGTCTGTGCTTTTTCTTGCTGGACTTGATCCATCGCTCGAAGCGCGCGCAGCCAACGGCGTGGTCGTTGATCTTCCCCAGTCTGTCCTGCAACGTCTCGACAATTGGAGACAGCTCTTCGTGAAACTCCGGAGGAAAGGCTGGAGCCAACAGCTCCATCGCGTAGCGTAGCTCCTTGCCGCGAATGCGAAAGCGATGAAGAGATTTGAGGTCGTTCTTTTGCCGTGGTACAGATTCGAAGAATCTTTTCACAACGCATTCGAGACGCGATCTCGCCCAATCACCAAAGCAAGCATGTTCTGAGCCTGCCGGATCTTTGCCAATCTGATCGAGAAAGTCGTCGACATGCCGAGCAAGCGAGTCATTCGGAATCAGTCGCCGGTAGAACTTGTTGATCGGTCGTTGCGCGAGTTTACGTTCGCGATGGATGCGTTTAGCGAACTTCCGACTTCGCTTGAATCGTTGTCCTGCCTGCTTGCTGGCGACGACGTCCAGATCACGAGCCTTGCCGGTTGCACGACGCAGTCTCTTCAAGTGCTTTCGCAACCACCTTGTCTGTTTGACTGGCAACACGTCCGCAAAGAGAGTTAACGCGGCAATCGTTCGACGCGTAGCGACTCGTAATTTATGGACATGCTCGATGTCTTCAGTGGCATGTTTGGCAGCCAATGGAAGGTAATGTTCAACCATAGACAACTTGGCCCGCAAAGATCGTCTGGCGGCGTCGCACACCGACACGTCATACGTGATGTCTTGCATCCAGTTGTTGATTTCGGGCATCATTAGCTTCTCGCTGAGTCCAGATTTCCATTGTCGGCTCTAAGGCAACTCCCAGCAATAAATGTACCGTCAGGTTTTCTGCGGCTGAATGCGGACGGCGTATTTGGAGATCGTGGT
>JASLPZ010000027.1:26850-32732 GCA_030744725.1 Pirellulaceae bacterium | reverse complement strand
TTTCGCTCCGCGAAAGCACGTTCCTTTCGCGGAGCGAAAGGCGACTATCGGACAGTAGTTCCT
The DNA here is from genome assembly GCA_030744725.1 of Pirellulaceae bacterium. Classification (GTDB taxonomy): domain Bacteria; phylum Planctomycetota; class Planctomycetia; order Pirellulales; family Pirellulaceae; genus ARS98. The sequence continues at coordinate 32,669 of JASLPZ010000027.1, read as the reverse complement.
CGAACGATCCTTATTCGCGGACGAGTCGAAGTTTTGCCGACCACGAAAAAGGCAAACCGCAGTTTCGGCAGGTTTGCAAGCAGAACAGGGGCGCCGCGAACAGAGCGGCGTTTGATTATGATGGCGATCACAAGATCGCCGCATCCCTTTCAGAAAGAAACACAATCGCCATGAAATACGTTACCCCGCTCGCTTTTCTGATGGCTACCCTAATATTCGCGCCTGCCCACGCTGCCGAGCGGCCGAACATCCTGTGGCTCTTTGCCGAGGACACTTCTCCCTGGATGGGATGCTACGGAGATACGATCAACGAGGGGCATACGCCGAACATCGACGATCTGGCTCGGCGAGGTGTGCGGTTTTCACGCGCCTTCGTGCCGGCTCCTGTCTGTTCGGCTTGTCGATCGGCACTGATGGGAGGGCAGTCTCAGATTCGATTCAATGCTCACGAGCATCGTTCGTCGCGAGGTCCTGCGAAGTTAACCTTACCCAAGGGAATGAAATTGCTGCCGCAGCTTGTGAAAGAGAGCGGTTACTTCACCTTCAATCTTGGCAAGGACGACTACAACTTTGTTTGGGATCAAGAAGCAACCTATTCGTTGCAGAAGAAATCACGCGAGGGCGTACCATGGGCGACTCTGCAACAGAACCAGCCGTTCTTTGGGCAGATCCAGACAGCAGGCGGAAAGAACAACACCAAGAACTTTCCCACCGATCGAAAGGTCGATCCATCGACAGTCACCGTGCCGCCCGACTATCCGCAAAATCAGATCTATCGTGAGGTGGTCGCTCAGCACTACGATGCGATTCGCAAGGATGACGACTTCATCGGCAACGTGCTCGCCGGCCTGAAAGAGTCCGGCTTGTCGGAGAACACCATCGTTGTTTATTTCGGTGACCATGGAGCGAATCATCTCGTTCGGCACAAGCAGATGCCAACCGAGGGTGGATTGCATGTGCCGTTTATCATTGCCGGCCCCAATTCCCATGTGCCCGCATCATCAGTCCGCGACGACCTGGTGAACATGCTCGATCTGTCGGCGACCACACTGGCGTGGGCTGGTGTCGCGAAACCGGATTGGTACGAAGGGCGGAACCTGTTCGATGAGAAACGAACGCCGCGATCCTTCGTGGCGTCAGCCAAGGATCGACTCGATCACACGATCGACCGCGTTCGCACCATCCGGACGGACCGTTTCCGTTACACTCGCAACTACAAAACCGACCGCATATTCCTGCAACCACAGTATCGTGACCGGCAAAGATACGTACAGAATCTTCGCGAATTGTATGCCAGCGGCCAGCTGTCGCCGAAACTGACCGAGATCTACTTCGGAGAACGACCGGCGGAAGAGTTCTACGATGTGAAAAAGGACCCAAGCCAAGTGGATAACTTGATCGACGATCCGAAATACGTCAGCGAGATTGATCGCCATCGCAAATTGCTGGAGAAGTGGCTGGCCAAGGGAGACGCCGGTGAAGGAGAAGAGTCACTTGGTGAACTCGCTTATCAGGGGCAAGACCATAAGTGGGGCCGCGCCGTCAATCCGGAGTACGAAGCCGTGCGATCGGACAACGATGGCGACGGCTTGTCCGATGCATGGGAGAAAATCAACAACCGTGACCCGATGGACGGGCGTCTCCTGTTTACGTTCGACTGTGGCGGCTGGCAGACCGAAGGCTGGCGGGCGGTCGCTGGCAGATTAGGCAACATCGCGGGGCGTCAAGGTTACCTCGACTTTCAACTCGACGGTGGCACCGGTGTGATCGAACGCAAGAGTTTGAAACTGGACACCGCGAAGAATCAAGGCAGCCTCGTGATCGCCCTCCGCGCCTCGGCGCCCATCACCGTTGCGATCGCTGCCGCAGGCGACGCGAACTCGATGCAACTCCTTGATTCGGTGCAACTCGCCAGCAGCGGCAAGACGAGGAAGCTTTCGATCCCGCTAACCAAGAGCGACGCATGGACCGGCGTGCTGAACGCGATTCAGATTCGTTTCGAAGGGAAGCCGGGCACGCTAATTGAGGTCGATTCGATTGCAGTCGAGTAGCGCCGCTGGATCATTTGGTTTCCGCAAGCCGCGGACTGCAACTCGGCTAAGGGGCAGTTTCCACGCTGCCGCTGATTATGCGTGGAACGCATTGACGTTGGCCCCTTGATAGCCAGGCAAACGGTACCGATCAACCCCCAATGATGATGATTACCCAGTGACGATGCTTACCCCGCGATCGGGAAGTACTCGACCTTCGCCGGCACGGATATGCCTCCCGAAATGATCGCCTGCAAGGACTCGTCCAGCGACCAAGAAACCTCCGTCGCGTCCTCTTCAGGAAGCATGAGCATGTAACCCGATGTCGGCACGGGCGTCGTCGGAACGTAGACACACAGGATTGTTTTTCCAGTAGCCACGTCAACGCAAGACGACGTCACAAATGCTGGCACCTTCATACCGGGATGGGGAAACGGTACCAGCACGACACGCTGAAACTTCTGCACCTGGTGGCGTTGAGTTTGCAACGTAGTAAACAACTTACGCATGGCTGCGTAAATGACAGTCACCCCCGGAACGTGCAAGATCACCCAGTCAATCAGACGGTGAATCCTTGAATGCAAGAACATTCCCAGGATGTACAAGCCAAACAACACGATCAAAATCGCGATGGCCGGTGCGATAAACTTGACGAAGAACTCCGGGGGCTCGACTCCAGCACCGAATATCACTTCGACAACTTTCGCGATCACAGCGTTGAGGATCAACCCGCGAAACGTCATGTACAGCCAGGATATGACCCAATACGTGATCGCGAATGGCAGGACCAACAGCAAGCCTTCAATGATGCGATTTCGAATCGCAGCGATCAGTGACCATTTTGGTTCCGTTTTAGTCGAATCCTGCATCCGTTCATCAGTCATCACAAGAAATCCCATTCGAATCAGGCGTAACGGCATACGCAAGCTAGTAGTCGTCCTCTACTGGCCAGCACGAATGTAGTCGACCAGCACGTCTATTGCCAAGATGAATTGTGTTGATACGTTTGACGATCGCAACTGATTGAGGGATGATCCTAACGAGGCAGGGCCTCGAACCAATCCGAGCTACCGCTCGGTCTTGTTAACCCGCTCGCCGACCAACCTGCGCTCGGTGCCCGTCGCTAAACACGGATACTTTCATGTTCCCCAAGATACCTCACCCACCCCACACGAAGATTGCTTGGCCGCGTGAACGACTGGCAGCGATCGATTTCATTGACGAGGCAAGTCGCCAGAACACGGTCTACGGGATGCTCGAATTCGATGTGACGACCCCTCTGGCGTTGGTTCGCGAACATGAAGTGAGGACTGGGGAGAAGCTATCGTTCACCAGCTATATTATTCGCTGTGTCGCCAAGGCGGTCGAAGAGCAGAAGCGTATCGCCGCGTATCGCGAGAAGGACAAGGGATTGGTCGTTTTCGAGGACGTGGATGTCTCGACATTGATCGAGCGTAAATTCGATGGTGGGCACCATCCAACGTTGTACTACGTCAGAAACGCCAATCAGAAGTCGTTTATCGAGATTCACCGCGAGCTTCGTGAATCGCAAGACCGGAAAGTCGACGAGAAGACCTTGACGGAAGAAAAGACAACCAGTTTTCTGCGAATGCCTCGCTTCATTCGCAAGTGGATGTTGCGAGCGATGCGTCGCGATCCATTCATCAAAAAATTCGCGACCGGCACTGTCGGTGTGACGTCAGTGGGCATGTTGGCCCCCAGCAATCGGCGGAGCTGGATCCTGCCGGTATCGCCGTACACATTGATGATCGGCATTGGTGCGTTCTACAAAGCGCCCGCCGTTGTGGATGACCGAATCGAGGCACGAGAAATGGTAGCGTTGACAGTTTGCGTCGATCACGACGTGGTCGATGGGGGGCCAGCCGCGCGATTCACAACACGATTTGGCCAGTTGATCGAGGCTGGCTTCGAATTACCCGGCGGTCCTGAAGAAGTCCAAACCGACACATGATCACGACGGCAGCGGTTTGGTCATTCCACTCCCAACTTCACGCCAGAGAACATCGTCAGAAAACAATCATGTGCCAGCCTGTTGAAAGGCGTCCTCTATGAGTTCGCAAGCCGTCCTTGGAAAATCACTACCTTCGCCACCGCAACACGGATTGCTCGGCGGCTTGCGGGAGCTCCAACGCAACGGGCTCTTACCGGCCTATTACGGCTGGTGGCAGGAGTTAGGCGATGCCTTTCGCATCCGCATCGGACCGCGCTGGATCTGCATGTTCGCGCATCCTGATCACGTCCGCCACATCCAAGTAACCGCTGCCCGCCGCTATATCAAAGGCGCTGGCTACGCGCGTTTGCGTCAATTGCTGGGCAACGGAATCATCGTTAGCGAAGATGGCACCTGGCGCGACGGACGGCGGCGTATGCAGCCGCTGTTTCATCGCGCCACGGTCGACGGGTACGTTGGCGCCATGAGCGACTGTGTGGCGCAGACGGCGTCCACTTGGCAGCAACTGGCTGAACAGGGCGAACCGGTGGACATTCACCAGCAGTTCTTGCCACTCACCATGCAAATCTTTACACGGTGCCTGCTGGGATCGGACTTATCTCAACATTCGCAGCAAATCGGCGACGTGATGAAGGAATCGCTGGACTTCATCGCCCATCGCACGTTTTCACTGCTGAGCTTGCCGTTGTTTGTACCACTGCCAAGCCACCGGCGATTTCGGGCCGCCATCGGATCGATTCAGGGAATGATCGCGGATGCTATTGATCGTCAACATTCGGAGACGTCATCCGACAGCCCGTTGCTGCGTGCCTTATTAGCGACTGACGGCACGAAGCCAGGCTTGGCGGCAAAGCAGGTTCAGGCGGAAGTGTTGAACATCTTCTTCGCAGGTTATGAAACGACCTCGTTGGCGTTAACCTGGGCCTTGTATTTACTCGCCGAACATCCGGTTGTCATGGAAGAAGTCGCGAATGAGGCCAACAACGTCCTCGGCGGGGAACTGCCGACGGTTGGCCAACTCGAACAACTTCAGTACACGCGTGCTGTCTTTCAAGAGACGATCCGGCTCTACCCGCCCGCTTGGATCGTTGCCCGACAAACCGTCGAAGACGACCAGATTGCTGGTTTCGATGTCCCCCGTGGTACGATCGTATTGAACTGCCCGTACATTACGCACCGACATCCGTCATACTGGGATGCCCCCGACGCGTTTCGGCCCGAGCGGTTCGTGTCCACAAAGCAGCCGGCGAGCCATCCGTTTGCCTACGTTCCCTTTGGTGCCGGCCAACGCATTTGTTTCGGTGAACATTTTGCGATGACGGAAGCGATCCTGGTGTTGGCGATGTTATGCTCGCATTTTCGGTTTGAACGTGTTGACGATGGGCCTGTGATCCCGGTGGGAATGGGAACGCTTTACCCCAAAGACCCGTTGCGCCTGCGGCTCCACCGACGTTGATCGACTTAGCCCGGATTTTCATTATTGAAAGGCCTGGCTGTGCATCATCGTTGTTCTCCGCGAACAACGACAATACGACAGTTGTCAGGAGTGTCCCAGGTGATAGCTACGATTTCTTGTCTTTCGCCGCACAGCACTGCAGCAGCGCAGGCAAGATCAGCAGGTCCGCGACTAGCGCCACCAACATTGCGGAGCATGTCAGACCGGCAAACAGCCGTAGCGCCGGTACAGCGCTCAACGAAATCACGGAAAAGCCGCTCATCAAGATTGCGGACGTGGCGATGAGTACGAATCCGACGGAGGCGTGCGTGCGCAGGATCGCTTGTCCAACCGGCCAACCTGCTTGCCGCTCGCGACGGAA
>JASLPZ010000027.1:0-26840 GCA_030744725.1 Pirellulaceae bacterium | reverse complement strand
TTGGCCGACGCTCTTTCCCACGCGAAGCAGGGCCTCCTCCTGGCTCCCGGTGCGGCGCAACTCGAGGGGGAGAGAGCTCAGGTAGTGGATCGTGTCATCGACCGCGATCCCCAGACACAAACTGAAGGTGACTACGCTCGTCAGTTGCAGCGAGAATCCGCATAGTTGCAGCAGCGCCGCGTTGGCCAGCAGCGGCAACGTGTTAGGGATAATGCTAAGCAGGCCAATCACGAAGGATCGAAAGACCAGCGTCAACACGCCTACGATTACCAGTGCCGCCAGTGCCAAGCTACGTGCCAAGTCAAGAATGATCTGTCGCAGATTCCGACCGGCGACGACGATGCGGCCTGTCAGTTTGACATGGAACCCGGGGTGTCGCGCTTCGAAACTGGCTAGATCCGCTTCGAGTTGTTCCAGGGTTGGCTGCGTCGCGGCCGCTCCAACATCGCGTATGCGTGCGGAAATGAGCAACTTGCGCAGGTCTCGCTGTACCAATCGTCTAAGCGATTCCGGTGGAAACCGCTGAAGAAAGCGTTCAAGTTCGGCCACGCTTCGTCTGCCGGGCATCATCTGCAGCACATTTAGAATCGACAGCGGTCGACTCAGTTCCGCGTTGGCCTCCAGCACCTTGTGCAGATCGCTCAATGCGACGAGCGTGTCCTGTGATAAGAACTCACCGCCTTCAGGCCACTGAACCACAACGAACACGGGAAGCGAACCACCGATTGCTCTGTCACATCGCTTCAAGGTCTGAATTGTCTCACTGCCCGCAGGGATCGCTTCGGTGGTTCGGACATCCGGGGTCAGTCGCCAAGGCAGCGGTGCACAGACCGCGATGGCCACAAGCGCCGCCACGATGCGGAGGCGAGGAAAACGAAGCAACCACGCGAGTCGCCAGTATGGAAATGACTCTGAAGCCCGAATCGAGCTAGCCGATGGGGAAGACACAAGAAAACGACCCAGTGGCGAACTCGCCAGCAGTGGGATCAAGATCACGACGGCCAAGAAACTAAGAACGGTGCCACAAGCGCACACCCAGCCAAACTCGCGAATACTAACTGTTCGACTCAATCCCAGCGACCCGAATCCGATAGCAGTGGTGAGCGACGTAAGGAAGCAGGCCGGACCCAATCGGGCGGCCGCATGGGCGGCGGCGTGCTTGCGCGACCGCCCACCCGCCAGGCTTCGGCGGATGTCAACCATCAGATGTAAGGAGTCGGTGAATCCGACGACCAACACCAGCGTCGGCAGCAACATGTTAAAGCCGTTGATTTCGATGCCTAGCCAACCCATCAATCCAAGCGCCCAAAAAGTTCCCGCCAATGGAGCCATCGTTGCGACGATAACGGCGATGATGCGCCGGAACACTAACCATGAAATGACGCTCGATAATATCAGCGCCAAAACTGTGAACTTCAATTGCTCGCGCTGCACCGACGCCAGGCTATCCAGGCGAACGACCGGCATCCCGCTAATCGAGATCCGTAATGTCGAGTTCTTATTGAAGTCGGTGGCGACATTGCGCAGCCGGTTAACGACGGGTGCCATGGCCTGAATTGTGGGCCAATGTCCATCAAGTTGGACAAGCAGGAGCGTGGTATCGCTATGCATGGAAAGAAAATGGCCGCCGACGAGCGGGTGATGCCGCGCGTCTTGCTTGATTTTCGAGTAGCGGTCCGGCGTACCACGCGAGGCACGCGTGAATGGGATCAACGGCACCGCAAGACTTCCCGCTCTGCGCGCGTCTGCCATGCTTAACACGCCATTCACACCGTCAATTTCGCGCAGCTTCTCAATCAGTTCGCGGAAGTCGCTGAGACCATCGTAAGAAAAAAGGTTGTCGCTCGTCGCTAGGACGAGAAGCTCGTCGTCAAATGAACCAAACTCGTACTGCAACCGTTCAAGATCGGCGAAATCCTGGTTGTCCTGCCTGTAGAGATTCTGCGGGTCATCTTCGAAATCCAGCTGTGCGATGCCGATCGCGGCGACCACGGAGACTACCGCCACCGCCAGCCACAAGTGCGGCTGGCAGTTGAGATAGAAACGGATGACAAAGCTTTGCTGGGGCATCGATCTCTGACGAAGACGGCATTTGGGAACACTCCGACGATACAGTCTAACCGTGAGACCTTACCAGATCCCGCCAATCGAGACACTAAACCCCTCGAATCCCAGAAACGTCAGCGTCGGCGCGCCAGCGGCTGTCCAGAGCTGGCCTTCGTACGTCCCTTGGACGACCAATTGGTGCCCACTGGCGAATTCGCGTTTCCATTCGACGCCCAAGGCCATCTCGAATCCCGCCGTAACTTCGTCCACGTCATCAAGCTGCACAATTGGTGGTCCCGGTACGGGTGTGCTATCGCCAATCACACTGCGTTGCAAGGACTTCTCGCCGTATAACAACGATCCTCGCAAAACGCCAATCGCCGAAACGTCGTTCAGCAACGGTCGCCTGGCATCGGCAGAGATGGTGGGCCCAATCCCTTCAAATTCGCGAGTCCAGTCGAGCACCCCGATCGGAGCGCCACCACGAGTTGCCAGAGCCGACATCTGTTGGCTGATCTTGGCATACCGCAACCCGGCACCGGCACGCATTTGCAGTGATCCCAATTGCAGGTCGATGGTCCCTTCAGCATCCAAGGTGCTCGTCGCTAGTTGGTTGCTTGTTGACAACACATCGCCTGCGACGGGCGCAATGATTGCCGCCGGAAAAATCACTGTTGTGACAGTCGCACCCGGGAGGTTGATGCCGTCAGAGACGAATGTCTGCGCGTTGCCGCCATGATCATATCGCCAATAAGTCATGCGAACTCCCAGGCCCTGGTCGTTGGTCATGCCAAGCCAGACGCGGGGAGTCATCTCGTAGTCTGTATCCAGAGGGACGAGTGTGAGTGACGGCGTTACAACGTTTGTGATCGTGGCTTCAAATGACTCTTTCATGTGGGCTTTGGCGAATAGAAACGAGAATCCTGTGTACACCGATCGATCACCAGCGCGGTAAGACTTCTTGTTTCCCTGGTCTTTGGCAAGTTCGTACACTTGCGTTTCAAGGTCCGCGAGACGCTCATCGTAGACATCCCACGCTGCCAGCCGACTCGACGTCGCTATAAGGTCATGGCCTTCTGCTTGTACGACGGATTTGCTACCCGCGAAACTGACAAGTGACAGGCACGCGACGAGCAGTGGTAGAACGATACTTTTCACGGCCAATCTTTCTGACCAAACGGTCCACAAGAATCGGTACAGGATCTTCCCTCATGATCCATCTCTTCGGACGCATTGATAGGATCAATACAATCAAACCGAATCGAGTCGTCGCCAGCGGAAGGGATCTTGACGAAGGGATCATGTTGAAACGACTGGGCAGAGTTTGCCGTTTGCGCAACTCTCTGGGGCGTGCAGCCGATCAGGTGAAGCCGCCGCGTTAGGAATCTTGCCGAGCTACCACACGATGAAAATGAAGCTGGACTTCGCGATCCACTACTCGGCGAACCCCTTCGACCAGGCAACGAGGTTCGTTGTCCTCCTGGCCAAGCCGCATGATTTCCTCAAGTTGCGGACCCGGGGGCACTGTAAATGTCGATTGGTGGATGATCTGGTTGCCGGCATCCAGTTCAGGAACAATAAAATGGCACGTTGCACCGTACGTCAGCATGCGACTGGCGAACGCATCGTGATATGGTCGCAGGCCAGGAAAACTGGGGAGAAGACCATGGTGTAAATTGATGATGCGGCCACCTGCGTATTTCCAGCAGGCCCCGGCAGATAGCACACGCATGTAGCGGGCCAAGATCACATAGTCGACTTCGTACTGGTCGAACACTCCGACCAATTCCTCATCGTCGACACCGCCGCTCTGGTCACCAATCATGTGCCAATCGACACCAAACTGTTCGGCGAGTCCGCGGCATGCGCTGCGATTGCCAACCATCACCGCGGGCTCCGCCTTGATCTGTCCGTCACGGATTGCCCGCAACAGGGCCAACGGCGGTTCCTGTCGATGGGTCACGCAGATCGCCAGACGTGGCCGCGCGGCGCGTTCATCTGGCGACCAAACACGAATTGACAAGTTCTTCATGCCACCGATTTCGGTCATTGCTGTACGTAGACGATCGAGATGCGCGCCGGGAAACTCAAGTCGCAGCAGCATCGCGAACAGGCTCTCCTCGTCATGGTCGTACATCTGGACTTCGGCGATGTTTGCACCCTCGCCGGTCACATAATGGATGATGGGGTCGACCAATCGAACGTTGTCAGGCCCAACCGCGGTGATGATGATTTGCATTGTGTCGGCAAGGGAGTTCTGGTGAGAAACGAATGAACGCGCTGCGATTGAGGAACAATCACCAATCCTTGAGCAACAGGCGTACAAGAGGAGCTATCGGCGCGTGAGGGTCTCTAGCATTGAGGGAATTGCCAGCTGTCTGAATCGTGGGTATGAAAATGGGTGGTCGGTGGAAGTTCGGACAATCTTAAGACACTACGTCGCCAATTTTCCCGGGCAATGGGCAGCCACGTCAAGCGGCAACGTTGCAGTCCGCGTGCCACAGGGTGGGCGGTATTGGCAGACTGCTGTTCATTTGTGAGGTGGTTTGCTAACTTGTGGCGAGACTTGGTTCTGTTCGCACCGGCGGAGCCAAGAAACTGCTTTTTGCAGGCTCAGCCGGGTTTGCAGATGATTGCACAGTCGACTCTCGGAAATAGTCTGAAAAATCCCACGATTTTGAATTGCAGACCGTGCATTCATTTCTAAGCATTGCTTAGTTGCCAGAAAAACGCTCGGAGGATTGCTGGAATGTCTCTTGCTGTTGCCAAACCATCGCGTGACGATTTGAATTCGGGAGAAGTGCTATGCGATCATTGCCCGGCCAAATGTTGTCGATATTTCGCCCTTCCCATCGAGACCCCGACAAAACAACGCGATTTCGACTTCATTCGGTGGTACCTGTTGCACGAGAGCGCTTCGGTGTTTACCGAAGATGAAAGTTGGTACATCCTGGTCCATACGAAATGCCGGCACTTGCAAGACAATCAGTTGTGCGGAATCTACGAAACACGGCCACAGATCTGCCGCGACTACACCACGGTCGATTGTGAATACGAGGATGATTGGGTCTACGATCGGTATTTCGAGACTTCTGAACAGGTCGAAGAGTATGCGGAGGCCGTGTTGCCGACACGGCGCGGCGCCTCAATTCGCAGCCAACAACCGCCCCGCATTCCACCGCTTCCGGTGCTCGGCGGAGTCTGAATCACATTCGCATGATCACACCACGCACTCTCAAGGGCTTTCGAGACTACCTTCCCGAAGCGATGATTCCGCGTGAGCGACTCGTCGCGACGGCCCAACAGGTCTACCGGTCCTACGGTTTCGCGCCCATCGACACACCAGCGCTCGAGTACCTGGACGTGCTGAGCGGCAAGGGTAGTGAAGAAACCGATCGCCAGCTGTATCATTTTCAGGACAACGGTGGTCGCGATGTCGGCTTACGTTTCGATCTGACCGTTCCTCTCGCGCGATTTGCCGCACAGCATGTGCCCAAGCTGGGAACTCCTTTCAAGCGCTACCACATTGCCACGGTGTGGCGCGGTGAAAACACGCAGCGCGGCCGGTATCGCGAGTTCATGCAGTGCGATTTTGACACCGTCGGAACGAAGTCTGTTGCCGCAGACATCGAAACCGGGCTCGTCATTCACGACCTGATACAGGCCCTTGGTTTCTCAGAATTCACTATTCGCCTGAACAATCGCGCCATACTCAACGGTCTCCTGGAAACTCTGTCTCTGCAGGCGAAGTCCGTGGAAGTCCTACGTTCACTGGATAAACTGACCAAGATCGGCCGCGACAGGGTGATTGCCGAGATGGTTGCCACGGCCGGAGCCACCACCGAACAAGCAGAACAGGTGATGCGGTTCGCCGAGCTGACGGGCAGCAATGAAGAAATCCTGACACAGCTCGAACCGCTCGTCAGTGGCAGCGAGACTGGTGACGAAGGTGTCGCGCGATTGCGTGAAACACTGGCTGGCATCGCGGCCGGTGGCGTCTCCTCCGAACGGATTCGCCTGGACGTGTCGATCGCGCGCGGATTGGATTATTATACCGGTGTGATCTTCGAGACGTTCTTGGACCAGTTGCCAGACATCGGCAGTGTCTGTTCTGGTGGGCGCTATGACAATCTTGCCGGTCTATTCACGAAACAAGAACTTCCCGGAGTTGGAGCGTCCTTGGGATTGGATCGACTGCTTGCCGCGATGGAAGAACTGGGCATGATTGAGGCGGTTCGAACCCCTGCACCGGTCTTGATTACATTCTTCGACAAGAGTCGATTGCATGACTATTTGAAGCTGGCAGCCACCGTTCGGTCGGCCGGCATTGGTGTCGAAGTCTACCCAGAACCGAAGAAGCTTCGGCAGCAGCTCAAGTACGCCGATCAAAGAGGATTCACGCTGGCAGTGATTGCTGGTGAAAACGAATTCGAGTCGAACAGCTGCCAGATCAAAGATCTGCGAACTGGCGAGAGTGCCGAAGTCTCCTTGGCTGGTTCGGCAGCCGAATTGGTGGACCAGATCCAACAGCGTTTGGCTGACGTGCACTGACTCGCCTCATGAAGTCGCATCGTTTGTTCGCGTCGCCATCGCCATTGGATCTGAGAAACCTGCGTCCACCAAGAGTGGCGTGTAAGTCACGACAAGTCGTTAACGATTGCGGCTCATTCGACTTACGCAACAAACACGGGGGGTTCATTGACACTTCGCAGCCTCCGTCGATACAATTCCTTCCCCATAAATTGGCATGTCATCGTTAATCTGTGCAGGAGTTATGATCATGGCTGGTGAAAACGTTTCCGAGTTGACGGAAGAGAATTTTGACGCTGAAGTTTTACAATCGGACCAGCCAGTGTTGGTTGATTTCTGGGCTCCTTGGTGTGGCCCCTGCCGTGCCATTGCACCCATGATTGACGAATTGGCAACAGAAAACGTCGGCTCGGCGAAAATTGCGAAGGTCAACATCGACGAAGCGCAAGGGGTTTCACAGAAGTACGGCGTTGACGTGATTCCGACGCTGCTGCTCTTTAAGGGTGGCGAAGTTGTCGAGCGATTTAGTGGGGCACAACCAAAGCCACGTCTGCAGGAAGCGCTGGACTCGTCGAAAGCATGATCGAAAAAGCGGGATGATTTGTCGCTGCTTCAGTCGTCGCAGCTGCCCTCAGGCCGTGTCAAGGATGCTCAGATTCGGTGAAATCTTGCGCACCTCGTCACCGAGCAACTTGCGGACCTGGGCAGTCGTCTTACATCGCATCGCGCGACGGAGAACGTCCTCGGCCATGCTCACCGACAGTTGGCTCGCCAACTCCTTTATGGACGGAATCCAGGCGGGGCTCATACTGAAGCTGCGCAGCCCCATCCCCAGCAAGAGCACGAAGCTGCGAGGGCGACCAGCCATTTCGCCGCACAGAGTGACGGGCGTCTTGTGATCGTCACAAGACTTGATCACGGACGCAAGTACGCGCAGCACCGCGGGTGCGAGCGGATCGCAAAGATGGCTGACCTTCGGATTGTCGCGATCCGCAGCCATCAGGTATTGAACCAGATCGTTCGACCCGATCGAAACAAAATCGACGACCGGCAGCATCAGCTCGATCGTCACGGCTGCTGCGGGCACTTCCAGCATCATCCCAATGGGCGGCAACGCGAAACTCAGCCTTTCGTCTTCCAGCTGCCGGCTGGCTCAACGCACCATGCGGCGCAAACGATGGATCTCGTCGACCGTCGTCACCATTGGAAACATCAACTTGACTTCACCACCGCGACTGCGTGCGTGCGCCGCCGCCTGCATGATAGCGCGCATCTGCTTGTTGAAAAACTCAGGATGTTCGAAGGACAGCCGAATGCTCCGCCAGCCCAAAAATGGATTCGCTTCTTGATGCTGGTGCCCCAGGTAGGGCACGGTCTTGTCGCCGCCAATATCTAGTGTACGAATCGTGACTGCATGACCCGGCGCTTCATCGATCGCCCTTCGATAGATACGCAGCTGCTCGCTTTCGTCGGGTACGTTCGGGTGGGTCAAGTAGATGTACTCGGTACGAAACAGCCCCACTCCACTGGCGCCCATCGCTCCGGCCGCGATCGCATCGGAGACGGTGTTGATGTTGGCCAGTAATTCAATAGCCACTTTATCCGCCGACACAGCCGGCTGTTCGCGGTTTTCGGCGAGCTGATCCTTCAGGTCGAAGAACTCTCGTTCCAGCTTTCGATAGGCCGAAAGTGACTCAGGATCAGGATTGAGCGTAACGTGACCGTCTCTCCCATCGACTACGATCGTGTCACCCGTAGTCACCTGTCGAAGGATTCCACGCACTCCGGAAACAGCCGGAATGCCACGGCTTCGCGCCAGAATTGCTGCGTGGCTGGTTTGGCTGCCGGCCTGGGTAACAATACCGTGGACATCAATGTCACCTAACGCCACGACTTGCGAGGGAAGTAATTCGTCTGCAACCACGATCAAAGGGCCAGCCAGCACATCGGAGTCCGTCTTGAGCACATCGCTAAGATGGGCGCTGACGCGAACGATCACATCGCGGACATCGTTCAGTCGTTCCTTCAGGAGTGAATCACTGGTCCGGCTGAACAATGAAGCGTAGTGGTCCATCAACCGGTGCAGTGCGGCGTCGGTCGTGAGCCGGTCGTTCACAATCCAATCGCGGACTTTGTCCGTGAAATTGGGATCCCGCAAAATGGACTCGTGAACCGCGAAGATGGCAGCCTCTTCCTGCCCAAGCTGACTCGCTACCTTTGCCTGCATCGCGCGCAAGTCAGCCGCCGTCTTATCGCGGGCCGTTTCGTAGGCAGCCAGCTCGGCGGTAATCTCATTTTCTTCCAGGCGTTTAGTGTTCGGATTCACGAAGATCTCGTGAATGCAATACGCGATCCCAACCGCAACACCTGGCGCAACTGCAATTCCCTTCCGCATGATGGAAAATGTAACAGCCAACTGGCGAAGCGACAAACGGCCCGAGGCTCGATAAATCCTGCAAACTGCTTCGATAACGTGAGTTAGATCGCCCCGACTCGCCAAAATCAAGCGGGCTTCACGATTCTTGCCTGGCTGCGGCGAGAATTTGGACAACCGTTTTCCTGCAGGCCCTTGATTCCGGTTGAGGCATGAACAATCCATGAGTATAATGCGGGGTTTAATGTACCAAAGTGATGGTGAGTAATGCCTTATGACGTTCAAGCTGCTTGACCGGATCGAGGAAATCGAGCCGGGATCCAGGATTACGGCGGTCAAGCAATTGCACGCTGACGAACAGTACTTGAAGGACCATTTTCCCAACTTTCCGGTCATGCCGGGTGTGCTGATGTTGGAAGCGATGTTTCAAGCCTGCCGTTGGCTGTTACTGGAAAGCGATGGCTATGACAGAGCGGTCGTGACTTTACGCGAAGTTCGCAATGTTAAATTCACCGATTTCGTCCTCCCCGGCCAGGAATTGAAAATCTCTGCGAGAATTATCAAAGATGAAGGTACCACGGTGAAGCTTCAGGTAGGTGGCTCGGTCAACGGCTCCAACGCCGTGAGTGGTCGGTTGGTTCTGGAGCGATTCAACCTTGCGGATCGATACCCAGAAATGGCCCCGCTTGATGACCACGGGCGTTACGAATTGCGAAAACAGATCCAAGAATTACTACCATCCAATTAGGGCGAAGTCTCGAATTCAGAATTCCTAACTGAATCAACCACAAACAGCTAATTTCAATCGGAGCTCAGTCAAGATGCCAAGCAAAGAAGAAGTACTCGAAAAAGTCACCGCTGCTCTCGTGGATGCACTGGGTGTCGATGATGATGAAGTTACGCCAGAGGCCACGATGGTCGGTGATTTGGGTGCTGAGTCGATCGACTTTTTGGACATTGTATTCCGCCTGGAGAAAGCGTTTGGAATCGAAATCCCTCGTTCCGAGCTATTTCCGGAAGACATTTTGACCAACGCAGAATATGTCAAGGAAGGCAAAGTCACCGACTCGGGCGTCGCGGAATTGAAGAAACGTATGCCGTTTGCGGATCTTTCGAAGTTTGAGGCGAATCCGCTCGTTCAAGACTTTGGCAACTTGCTGACGGTGAACGACCTTTGCCGCTACGTAGAAACCAAAGTTGGTGCCTAGTGCAGTGCCACAGCCTAATGTTAGGGTGCTGACATGTAGTGGTGGTTTCTAGCCGCCAATCCAGCACCGGTCGATGGCGGCTGGAAGCCACCACTACGGCGGCTGGTGTCTAATGGAATACCCTGATTCTTGACGTTGACGAAGAACTAGTGCTTCGTCACGGTGCGTCCCCTTTTGAAAAGGCCACGATTCGATTATGCGCTGGTTTTGGATTGACCGTTTTTTGGAATTTGAAAGTGGCCGTCGCGCGGTTGCGTACAAAAACACAAGCCTGACTGAAGACCACAACGACGAATACCAACCGGCATACCCTATCGTTCCCGCCTCGACAATTATCGAAGGTTTGGCACAGACCGGTGGTTTACTAGTTGGTGAACACGGGCAATTCCACAAACGCGTGGTACTCGCCAAGGTCGCCAAGGCGGTGTTCCACGATTACACACTGGCGGGCACGACGTTGACCTATACGGCTGAAGTTGAAGACATTCAACCCGACGGTGCATTCTGTCAGTGCACAGTTAAAGCCGGCGACGAATTGCGGGCCGACATACAGCTGATGTTTGCCCATCTGGACAACAGATTCCCGGAAAATCTCTTCGATCCAGCGAATTTTCTTCGTATGCTGCGTCTGTTTGAACTGTATAAAGTTGGGCGAACGAAGGACGGTGAACCGCTTTCGATTCCAGAACACTTACTGGAAGCGGAACGGATGGATGTCGAACGGAAGAAGGCCGAGTAGATGGAGGCGGAAAGAGGATCGAGCCAATGGATGGCGAGCGAAACGCGGTCTAAGCGGACTTTGCGGACCATTGCACAGTCTGTCTAGTAACCTCGATCACGGTCTTGCAAACACAATCACGGTTCTTTTCAGAGGTGCTTGGAAATGAGACGACGCGTCGTCATCACAGGAATTGGCTCCATCAACCCAATGGGCCTCGATGTAGAAACCGTCTGGAATGGGCTCAAAGAGGCGAAGTCCGGCGTGGGCCTGACGACGATTTTTGATGCCAGTAAATTCCCCACAAAGATCTCCGCGGAAGTCCGTAACTGGGATATCACCGATATCGGAGAAGATCCCAAGCTCTGGAAGAAGCGAGGTCGTCATTCCCGTTTTGCCGCCGGGGCTGCAAAACAGGCGATCGATTCATCCGGCATCCTCACCAAAGACCTTGATCCCGTTCGCCTGGGTGTCTACTTGGGAAGTGGTGAAGGCAATCAAGACTTTTCGTCTTTCACGCGGTTGGTGACCGCGGCCATCTCAGACACGGGGGACGGCGAAGATCTGAGTATCGCGAATTTCACCCGAGTTGGCTTAGCAACACTCGATCCGATGACCGAACTGGAGCAGGAGCCAAACATGCCGGCTGGTCATTTGGCAAGCATGTTCGATGCGCAAGGTCCCAACCTCAATTGCCTCACCGCGTGCGCGGCCAGCAGTCAGGCCATTGGCGAGGCGACCGAGATTATTCGGCGAGGCGATGCGGACGCCATGATTTCGGGTGGCACGCATAGCATGATTCATCCCTTCGGCGTCACCGGCTTCAATCTGCTCACCGCACTTTCGACTCGAAATGACGAACCACACCGCGCCTCGCGACCGTTTGACCGGCTGCGAGACGGGTTTGTGCTGGGCGAAGGCGCGGCGATGATCATCCTGGAAGAGCTGGAACATGCCAAGGCTCGGGGCGCGAAAATCTATGGCGAAATCCTGGGTTACGGTACGACCGCCGATGCCTACCGGATCACCGACATTCACCCCGAAGGCCGCGGTGCCATCGGCTGTATGCGGATGGCGATCAACGACGCTGGGATCGCAGCCTCCGATGTCGACTACGTCAATGCCCACGGTACCAGCACCACGGTCAACGACAGAGTCGAAACCAAGGCATGCAAGGAAGTGTTTGGCGAGGGGCCAAACGGGAAACCAATTTCGAGCACCAAGAGCATGATGGGACATCTGATCGCAGCTGCAGGGGTCACCGAGCTCATTGTCTGTCTGATGGCGATCCGAGACAACGTCCTGCCGCCGACAATCAACTACGAGAATCCGGATCCTGACTGCGATCTGGACTACGTTCCCAATGAAGCCCGTGAGACACCGTGTAACATCGCGCTAAACAATAGCTTTGGTTTCGGTGGTCAAAATATCTCGTTGGTCGTCGCTGGATTTGACGGCTAACAACCAGCCAGTGAATAATTGTCCTGCAACCGTTTCGCAGCAGTTGTTTCTTGGCTGATCCTAACTGAGTTTGACGGCTGGTAGAATCAACGATTCACTCCATTGACGCCTGGCACCGAGAGGATCTTATGGTCGCGTCTCACATCGTCATCTGTCTGCATGTTTTAGCCCCCCTTTGCGGCGTGGTGCCGGCGTCCGCAGATCAGCAATTCGAGCAACTGGCAGCTCAGTACGTGGATCAGTTTCCCGCCTTGTCGCCAGTAACTGCGACACAATTGGGAGACCATCGCTATGACAGCGAATTGGACGAATTGACGGAGCTCGCGCGAAAAAAGTCATTGAGGTTTCATCGCGATTTTCTGAATCGCGTGATCGCCATTGATGCCAAGCAACTAGCGCGGGCAAACCAGGTCGATCACGCGCTGCTCGAACATGAACTGCGCGCCCAACTGTGGCAGATCGAAGTTTCGCAGGAATGGGCATGGAATCCGTTGATCTACACCGAGCTTGCTGGCGGGGCCATTTACGGTCTGATGGCACGTGAATTTGCGCCGCTGCCAACGCGGCTAGGCGACGTGGCGGATCGTCTGACGAAGTTTCCTCAGATGTTTGAACAGATCCGCGCAGCGCTCGACCCACGGCGCGTTCCCCGGATTCATGCAGAAACGGCCATCAAACAGAATCGCGGAGTGGTCAGCATTCTCGCGAACATGGTCGAGCCGCATTTGGGGTAACTTGGAGACGCAGAACGCACGCGGTTGATGGGGGCGATGGAAGTCGCTAAGCAGGCAGTTGAAGAGCATCAATCGTGGCTTGAAACCGATCTATTGCCCAGAGCCTTGGGCGATTTCCGGATCGGAAAGAAACGATTCGACGAGAAACTTGCCTTCACGCTCCAAACACCGCTCTCACGTCGCCAGATTCGCGAGCGGGCGGAAAACGAACTCCGGCGTGTTCGTGCGGAAATGTATCAAATGGCAGCGGGTGTCTACAGGCAAAAGCATACCTATACCCAGTTCCCGGAAAATCCCTCGCCGGAATTCCAGCAGGCGATCACCCGGGCTGCCCTGGAAATGGCATACGAAGAGACGCCGGCAGCGGATCAGGTGGTCGAAGCGGCCCGACAATCGTTGGCACTTACGACGTCCTTTGTACGAGACAAAGACCTTATCACGATCCCGGCTGATCCGCTGGAGATCATTGTCATGCCCGAGTTTCAGCGTGGTGTGTCGCTGGCGTATTGCGATTCGCCCGGTCCTCTTGATGTTGGTCAGAAGACATTTTACGCAGTCGCCCCGCTGCCGAAGAATTGGAATCAGCAGCAGATCCGATCTTTCCTGCGCGAGTACAACGTGAGATCGATCCATGACCTGACAGTGCACGAAGCAATGCCTGGCCATTTTGTGCAACTCGCCCATTCGAATCGTTATCCCGGAAAGCTCCGCGCCGTGCTCGCGTCCGGCGTTTTTATCGAAGGCTGGGCGGTTTATACGGAACAGATGATGGCCGACGAAGGATTGTTGGACGGCGACCCGTTGATGGGCCTGATCGCGCGCAAGTGGTATTTGCGCGGCATTGCCAATGCAATCCTCGATCAGGCGATCCATACCGAAGGGATCTCGCGCGAGCAGGCGATGCGGCTGATGATGGAAGATACATTCCAAGAGGAACGGGAAGCGGCTGCCAAATGGATTCGGGCACAGCTGACTTCGACGCAACTATCAACTTATTTCGTCGGCTACTTGGAGCACGCTGATCTACGACGCGAAACGGAACAAGCGTGGAGCGATGAGTTTCGTTTAAAGACCTATCACGACAAAGTTCTGTCGTTTGGGTCGCCACCTGTCAAGTACGCGCGGGCCCTGCTGCTGGACAAGGAGATTCCACGTTGAGGGTCAGCCAATAAATCGAATCGCCGCTAACGGCTTTTGGGGCGCATTCGATAGATCCGCCACTTTGCAATCGCCACCTGGCGATCCTCGTCGTTGACAAACCCCAGCGATTGAGTGTCGAACACGAGTGGCTCTTGCAAACGGAGGCGGCCATAGCCAAATGCTGATGGCTCTCTCTCCGTTAGTTTCAAGAGGGCCGCCAGCACCAGATCCCGCATCTCGACTGTGTACGTCATGTTGTTGAGACGGTAGCGCGAAATCACCTTTTCGTCCGCCAGGATCGCCTCCAATCGCGCAACATCGTCGATGCCACCGAACTTGGCCAGACACAGTACGGAGAAATAACGGTCGTACGGATCGACTTGCGCAGGTTGTTTCGCAAGCACTCGAGCCCGTGGCAGCACCTGAACGATGTTGTTTTGCAACGCCAACAGCATCAGCTCGTGTGCTGGAACGGCGTCTTTTCTAAGAATCCAAGCGGCGAGCAGATTTCGTAGTATCGATTTGTGCGGCTTCGAGTTAATGCCGTTTTCGAAAGCATTCTGCTGGCATAGGTTCATCAACGACGTGTTCGTGGATCTGTGGAGTGGAATGTCCTGGTTGGTTGCAACAAACAGCACGGCAGCGATCGGCGGAAGTTCGTGCCTTGTTGCAAAAATCTGAACGGAATTATGCAGGCGCTGGCAGCGTCGCTCGAGGATCTGCACCGCATCTTCCGCTGCTTGTGATTCGGCACCCAGCAGTTCGCGCTCTGCCTTCTGCATCTGCACAAACAACGCTCGCGAGGTCGTGGTGTTGCCTGCCAAATCGCGGAACCGCTCCCAGCCAGGAAGCCCGTATGACTTATCGCCGTCGGCGTCTTCTTCAAACGACTTGAGACGATGGTGAAAATCCAACTCGTGAACGACCAATAGCACAAGCTGGCTTCGCTGGCGGACTTCGCGGTTTTCGCTGCGAAGGGCCCGCTCCAATTGAGGAATCGCGGGTAATCCCAGAATGATCAACTGCTCAGTCGCGCGCTCGCGCACCGCAAATCGGACAGAGGCCAACTGCTCGATCAGGCGGACAGTGTTTTCAGCCTGCTGATTCACTTGACTTGGCACCGGTGGTGACGTTTGTGGTGGCTGGGACCGAACGTCCTTTGGACCGGTCAACTGCAGCCAAGAACAAACGACCAAACAGGTTATTAGGCGGTTCCGCATCAATCCACTTCTCTGCATCACAACTCGGCACGCTGACCGGCGTGCCACCCCCTCTATTTTAGGCCAGCGAGCACGACCACGTCTAGCGAAGTCAATTCGGGCGATTTTCGCAAGAATGTGGGATAACAACAGTCATGCAGTTTGTACTGACGAGGCCAACAGGCCAATGGAAATCACCGCACCAAGTTCGACGAACTTCACTTAAAAGGTTGCTGTCGAGGTCAGATGCCATTACAATCTTCAGTGTCAGGGATTTGCGGCCGCTTGCAGCCTCCAACTGCTAAAGAGCCATGTACACAGCCGCAGTCTGCCATATGTTGATGGCGACGCGGCTGTTTTTATTTCGGCTTTGCGAATGCCCTGAGCAGAAACGTGGAGTCGTCCTCACATGCAAAAGTCAACAACATTGTCTCGAGTTCCCAAAAAAACGTCCGGCGAATCGACGCGCGCAGTGCACGCTGGCGAAGATCGCCAGAAGCTGGGGGATTCGATTACCGATCCGATCATCTGTGCCGCCACATTCACATTTGAGAATACGCAGGCAGTTATTGACTTCATCGAAAAGAAGCAGCCTCGCGAAGAATATGGCCGGTACGGAAACCCCGGCGAAAAGGTCGTCGAACGCAAATTAGCCGAATTGGAAAATGGCGAGCAGGCGTTGCTTTTTTCTAGTGGCATGGCGGCCATCGTTGGCCTGCTCATGGCCAAGCTGAGCGCCGGTGACGAAGTTGTGTTCTTTGACGAATGTTATCATCGCAGCCGGGAATTTTGCACGAAACACCTGTCTCGGTTCGGCGTCGTGACGCGCCAAGTCAAGGCATGTGACTATGAAGCAATGGAGGCCACGGTCAACGAGAACACGAAACTTCTCGTCAGCGAATCCCCCACGAATCCGCATTTGAGCATCGTCGATCTAGATCGCTTCGCCGATATCGGATGTCGCAAGGGTGTTGAAACGTTGATCGACGCGACACTGGCAACACCCTACAACGTGCGTCCTCTGGATCACGGCGTGGATTATGTGTTGCATTCGGCAACCAAATATCTGGCAGGTCACAACGACGTCCTGGCAGGTGTGCTGATCGGCGACAACGACAAGCTGGACTCTGTACGATCGCTCCGCGGAATCATGGGGGCGGTCAATTCGGCGCATAACATCTACTTGCTTGAACGGGGCTTGAAGACGTTTGGAATTCGAATGCAGCAGCAAAACGAAAATGGCCTAGCCGTCGCTGAGTTTCTCGACGGACATTCGCGCGTCGAGCGCGTTTACTATCCAGGACTTGAATCGCATCCTTACCATGAAGTCGCCAAGCAGACCATGCGTGGCTACGGCGGACTGGTGACGTTTCTGGTCAAGGATGCGGATTGGCGGGAAACCGGCAAGATCGTCGATTCGGTCAAAATCCCGCGAATCGCGCCGAGCCTGGGAGGAGTCGAGTCGCTGATTGAACAGCCGCTGGTGATGAGCTACTACGAATGCACGCCCGAAGAGCGGCAGCAGTTTGGAATCCCCGACAACATGATTCGGATGTCTTGTGGGATTGAGGACAAAGAAGATTTGATCGCCGATCTGCAGCAGGCGTTGGAAGCATGAAATTCCGCACCCGCTCGATTCATGTTGGCAACGAACGGGACCCCGAAACCGGCGCCGTCGTGCCGCCGATTCACGTCGCATCCACCTTCGTGCAACACCGCGCTGGTGAATGGCGGGAATTTGACTACGGGCGGAGTGGAAACCCAACGCGCAAATCGCTCGAACGAACGGTCGCTTCGCTCGAAAATGGTACCCATGCATTGGCCTACTCGACTGGAATGGCAGCCACGCATGGCGTCACCATGCTCTTGGAAAGCGGCGACCACATGGTGGCCGGGGCGGACATCTACGGCGGCACGTACCGGTTGCTCCACAAGGTTCTTAGCCGCAGCAACGTTGGCGTTACGTTGGCCAATAGCAGGAATCTGACGGAACTGGAAAACGCGATCACGCCTCAAACAAAGCTGCTTTGGCTGGAATCGCCCGGCAATCCGTTGATGTCCATTACGGATTTGAGAGCCTGCGTCGAAATCGCCAGGAAGCACAATCTGCTGACCGCCGTCGACAATACGTTTGCCACGCCGGTACTGACACGCCCGCTGGAGTTGGGAATCGACATCGTAATGCACTCAGCCACGAAGTACCTGGGCGGGCACAGCGATGTGCTCGGTGGCGTACTCGTCGTTCAGGATGCCGAGCTGTTCGACTGCCTTTATTTTATGCAAAACGCGACAGGCGCCGTGCTGGGTCCATTCGACGCTTTCCTGGTCGCCCGCGGCCTCAAGACGTTGGAGTTGCGAGTTCGAGAGCAGTGTCGAAATGCCGAAACGATCGCTGCATTTCTCCAGGCCGATGCGAGGATCAACCGAGTGCTCTATCCTGGCTTGCCCAACCACCCCGGACACGACATCGCGCGCCGGCAAATGGACGGTGGGTTTGGTGCCATGCTCAGCTTTGAAGTCGCCGGCGATTTTGAAAAGGCTAGACAGGTCGTTCAATCGACCGAGCTGTTCCAGTTGGCCGTGAGCTTAGGGGCGGTCGAGTCTCTGATCGAACAGCCCGCCTCGATGTCACATGCAAGCTACGACGCCGCTGATCGCAAATTGCATGGAATCGAAGATGGCCTGATTCGGATTTCTGTGGGACTGGAAGACTCAGACGACTTGATCGAAGATCTCGACCAGGCACTCGACGCCTAGCGAGGCTGTGCCTCGGGCCCACGCGAGCTCTCGCTCGGTTGCGGCGACCCGCTCCCCGACCAACCGGCGGTCGGTGCCCGTCGCTGAAAACTTGACTCAATTGTACAAGATAGGCCCGATGCAAGCTCTCTGGTGCGTGTCGCGATGTCGTACTATTTCGCTCGTAGCGGGTTGTGCGGTACCAAGGACAATCGACGTTCCGTTGAAACGGCACGAAGTACACGTGCCGGTTTGGGCTTAGCCTCTGTCAACGGTTGCGCAACCGAGATCGACAGGCTGCGCGGTTCGGAACGCCGGGCCGTGCTGGCGCGGATCACTTGCCGATGGATGGGCCGACGCTCGATCCGGTGGCTTGCTTCCGAGGAAGGTATCGGTGGAGACTGCAGTTCATCGTCCATGAAAGGATTCGGTGGGGATTCGGACGGGCCGACTTTGGACGATCTTCTGTGGCCTTTTGATTTGCATTTCCCGGAACTGCCGCACGAGTCGCAAGCAAACGCCGACGACAGGTGCCGCAAGCTACTCGACACAATGTGGTCCACACCGTTCATTACAATCGGAATCACCGAAAGACAGCACGTCGAGCATCCACCTTTCGATTTTTGGACACTGCCATGTTTCTGGACACTGCCATGTGACTTCTGGAAGATGCCAAAGCCCTTTTGGGCGGTCACATGCCCTTTCCCCTTTTGAACACTCCCGCAACCGCAACTCGTGTGAGGAGATTTCTGAGAGTGTTTTTGTGTGGCCCCACAACCGCAGTCGGACGACTTCTGAGCGACCTTTTGAACTGGTGAGCGGCCACAGGCACCCTTTTGCGATGGCCCAGAGCCGGCCAAGGCGTACCCCGGAAGGGTGAGGGCAAGAATGAACACTGGCACCAGTTGCTGAGGATTCATGGTGGATCTCCACGAGTGAATTGTGAGCTCGGCATCCGTGGGATCAACGCTATTGACCCACGTGCAGAAGATAGGTGTTGTTTTCGCTAGAAATCATCGAACCAGTGCCATGCGAATGATCAGAACTTTCGTTTCGACCCCTAAAGTCACCTCAACAGGAATACACGTGGCAATCAGCGAAGTCTGTTGCAGACCCCCTAGATTCGCGCCGTGAGACGTCATTTCAGGAGGTCCCAACACCTGATGGGACAACACCTTAGCATTGCTGCCAGCCACCTCTTGGGGGACTGGCTATCACCACAAACCGACTGTTCACGTTGGGAAGTCTGTTAACTCTATGACGATTGTCAGAACTTTTACAGTTAAGCCGATTATTCCGATTTTTCCGAAAGTTCGATTTGCGACCGATCCGATATCCACTGCTGATTGGGAAGTTGTTTTGAATCCAGGTCGATCCTGAAGCCGATTTTCGAGGATGCCGTTATGAAAGTTTCGCCGCCACGCAACTGTCACAAGATCTGTTGTGGTCTATTCGCAATCGCGCTGGTGTGGTCGACCACAGCCACTGCACAACAGAGTCGTTCAAATCCGCTCCGCCAACCATCCGGCCGTTCGGGGGCTCGGCAGCAAGCTGCGTCGGCGTCGCGCACAATAGCGGAAACGGATGCGGTCTTGCAAACCAAGGCAGTTTCAACCACCCAGTACGACACGAGAGGACGTGCCACCGAAGCGCCGTCCTTGGTGCAACAAGCGGCCTACCAAGCATCTGACGACGAAACGCGTCAGTTGGATGAACAGGTCCACCAACCCAGCCACAACGAATCAGTTTTGTTGCAAGAGCAGCAAGGTGGGTTCGTAACGCAAGAACTTGGCGGGAATTATCAAAAGGGCGTCTTCCAGAAAGGCGGCATCGTTCAGAAGGGCGGTATCGTTCAGAAGGGCGGTGTCGTTCAGAAGGGCGGTATCGTCCAGAAAGGCGGCATCGTTCAGAAGGGCGGCATTGTCCAAAAAGGCGGGAAGGGTGATTGCAGTTCATGCAATGGAGGTGGTTGCGTTCAATGTTGCCTGCCTTGTATTCCACTAGACAATTTCGAGTTTTTTGGTGGGGCTCAAGGCTTCTCCGGGCCCGCCAATCGAGGCGGCACGGCCAGCTTTGGATTTCAGCAGGGGTTTAACATCGGTATGGCAATGCCATGTTCCGGCGATTGCTTCGGCGTGCAGCTTGGTCTTCGCGCCACGCAAGACAATTTGTCGGGAGCGGGCTTTCCCGAAGATGCTGCAGGGAACAGACTGTTCACCGACGAAACACGCAACCAGATCTTCCTCACCGGTGGGATCTTCCGTCGCGTCGATTGGGGTTTGCAGGGCGGGATCGCGATAGATTATCTCTCGGACAACTGGTACGCCGACACGAGCGTGACGCAGTTGCGGGGTGAAGCGAGTTGGGTCTTTCCGTGTACTCATGAGCTGGGCTTCATGTTCTCGACAGCGACCGACGAAGATCAGCAGATTTCAACCTTCATGGGCGGCGGCCCGCTGACAGAAATCTGGGAAGCGACCAACCAGTACGCGTTTTTCTACCGGCATCGTCCGGCGTACCTGGAAGGTGCCGAGGCACGAATCTTTGCCGGTTGGTCTGGCGACAGTGACGGCATCATCGGTGTCGACATGCGTTTGCCGTTGCAGGACAGTTTGGCTTTGGAACTTGGATTCAGTTACCTGATTCCCGAGCAAGCGACGACCGGTGCGCCGCTCGGCGGGCATGAAGAGGAATCTTGGAACATGGCCGTGTCGCTCGTTTGGTACCCGGGATGTCGTTCGGCCTACGGAGGCGATTACTTCCGCCCGTTGCTCAACGTGGCAGACAATGGATCGTTCCGGGTAGGACGTCGTTAATCGGGTTGGCTAGTCGGACGGGCCAGGGTCCAAGGAAGGCGAAACATCGAGGCCGCGATTGGTTTTCCAGTCCGCGGCCTCTTCGCCATCGAGGCGCAGCGTCAGGCATTTCGCGCTTCCGCCAGCCTTCACGAACTCGCCTAACGGCGTGGCGACCGGATCGAAGCCGTGATCCACGAGTGCCTGATGAAGACTCGCACAGCCGGTGTTCGTCACCACGGATTTCCCCACAACCACGGCGTTGCAAGCGAATGATTTCGCTTCGTCCTCGGTAACTTCGATCAAGGTTTCGATTCCGGCCTCGAGCACCTGGCGGCCGTACTGGTCAAAGGCGCCCGGAAAATACGCGGCGATTCCTGGCATGAGCGGACAGAAGCACGTATCCAAGTGATAGTAGTAAGGGTCGACCAATTCCATGGCAAGCGCCCCTTGCCCGACAATCCCTGCCACAAGTTGATGGCTCCTCATGTCACTCCGCGACCGATAGCCTGCGTATAGTGTGTCGCCGCAAAACAAGGCGTCGCCGGCCCCTTCAAAATACAGTTCTTTGGTCAAGTCGAGCACGGTAAATCCGTGTTCCTCGAACCACCGCGTGTTGTGTGCATGTTCGCCCTGCCGCTGCGGGTATCGGAATCGCGAGAGCACCACGGTGCGTCCGTAGATCAGGCCGGCGTTGGCGGTAAAGACCATATCGGGCAATCCCTGCTGCGGCGTTTGCAGCGAGATTCGGGTACCGCAATCCTTCAGAATCTGCCGCAGTGATTCCCATTGGCGCATTGCCAGTGCTTGGTCTGCCTGACGCGCACGACTCATCCATGGGTTGATTTCGTATTCGATACCGAAGAAAGTCGGCGGGCACATCAGGATATGAGGTTGTACTTTCACGGGCAGGGTTCTCATCCGTCTGTTTCTCTCAAGTCTGCCACAAGCCCTCGCAAGAATGGTTCGACATCGGTAACCAATCCAACCGTTTGGAACGAGCCTCGATCGCTCAACTTGATCACGGTCGATGGATTGATGTCAACGCATACCACGCCAACTGATGCTGGGAGCAGATTGCCAACTGCAATCGAATGCAAAGTCGTGGCGATCATCAGGCAGAACGACACATCCTGGATGCTCTGGCGCATTTCTCGTTGCGCCTCCAGGCAATCGGTGATCACTTCGGGCAGCGGTCCGTCGTCACGAATGCTGCCAGCCAGCAAGAAATCGACGTCGTGCCTCACGCACTCGTACATGATGCCGTGCATCAATTCCTTCTTCGCGATCGCTTGACGAATCCCACCGAGTCGGCGGATTCGGTTAATCGCCCGAAGATGATGTTCGTGCCCTGTTTCAACAATATCGCCACTCTCCAGTTTGACTCCCAAA
The DNA here is from genome assembly GCA_030744725.1 of Pirellulaceae bacterium. Classification (GTDB taxonomy): domain Bacteria; phylum Planctomycetota; class Planctomycetia; order Pirellulales; family Pirellulaceae; genus ARS98. Next base: position 4,507 of record JASLPZ010000027.1, on the reverse strand, counting down.
CTGGTGCCGAACAGGGCCTGCTCGATATCATGTGTGGCCAGTGCATTCCCCGCGAAGAGGCGCTGCACGTATCCATCTCGGATCAACTGGCAGAGATGTTCACCGCTGCCGGTATGGACCACAGCGGGGCCGGCAACGACCAGGATTCTTTCGCCATGGCGACGGCACCGGGCCATTTCCTTCGCGACTTGGGCCGTGGCGACTCCCTTCGGTTTCTCCGTCGACACTTGGCTGTTCATGAATTCGAAACCACGCGTCTGGGCATGCCTCTGTTGCGGATGTACACGCACACCGGCGTGGCCGACGACAAACGACTGCCCAACACATACGTCACTCATCGGCGCACAAACGGCCGAACGACTATCCACGTCGACGACAATGCCGCAGTCCATCTCCTGGCAATCAACTTCGACCCAGTCACCATTGAGCCGCACTTCTGTCCGCTGGTTCGTCGTGCTGTAAAACCCTTCCGGAAATGCGCCAACGCAGTCTGCTACGACCAACTGGCAATCGTGCGCAGATACCGAGACGGCACCATGATCGGCAATGGTCGCCAGGATTTCGTCAAGCGTCGCTTGGCTGGCAGCAGAAACTTCAATCGATGCGTGGCTGGGGTCGTCGCGAGTTTGCCCAATGTTGACCTGGGCAATCCGGAAGCTGCCTCCAGCACCGGTAATACAGTCCAAGACCTTGGGGAGAATCAGGCTATCGATGATATGGCCCTGAATCTCGACGGTTTCGTGGAATTTGTCCGGTGTGTCGGACTGCTGGTTACTCATGGACTACTCCTTCGTCCTCATTGGCCTACCGAGGTTGCGCCGTCACTGCCAACCCACGACGTCCTATTCTAACCCTGCGAGCGTTTTTTCTGGTGGGACTGCGCCACATTGGCACCGGACAACAACCCGAAGCGTATGCAAAGAAACAGGTTGTTGCACATCCCCCGCTTGTGCGTCGAAATACCAAATCCATAGGAGACATGGCAAACTGTGTGGCCCAACTAGCCATAACTGTGGAATCTCAAACGACTTCCCAGGCCTAACCAGAACCGCTATACTTGGACGCTTCGCATCCACCATCTCCTCACAACTTCCGCAGGCGCGGGCCATCCCGCGATGTTGCAGAACGGCCGATTCACAAGCAGATGACTGATCCCCAGAAAAAAAACAGCTGGAATGAACTTGCCGAACAGATCGGCGCGGGGACTCCGCCGGAGACGCCACCAGCACCCGAGCCCGAAGAACCAGTTGCAGCGGCCACACCACCACCACCGCCAAGACGAAAGTCGGCACCAGTCAAAAAGAGTGGCTGGGGGGCAATTGCAAGCCTGCTGGGAATCGAATCCGCGCCAGAAGCCGAAGCCCCTCAAGCCGAAGCCCCTCAAGCCGAGGCACCCCCTCCCGCTCGCGATCCCGAACCTGAGCCGGTCATCAAGCAAGAAGCACCAGCCGGCCCCGAAGAAGTCACCGAACCAGAACGAGATGCCGAGGCCGACGTTGCCAGCGCAGCGGACGTCGCGACGGAGGCCTCGTCGGACGCGCAAGAGTTCACTGATGTAGAAACTGACGTGTCAGAAGAAGCGACGGTCCGCTCACGTGGGTCGTCGCGTGGCCGACGACGACGAGGCGGTCGGCGGCCCGCGGAAGAGTCGCGCGACGATGTGCCCGCGTCATCCGACGAACCGGCTGCGAAAAGCGTGTCATCCGAGCCTGACCAGTCCAACGTCGACTTTGCTGACGACGAAGACCCGCTCTTATTGCAACATGAAACATTTGTTGACGAAGTCGATGTCGCCCACGACGACGAATCCGATTCGATCGATAACGCGGAGATTGCTCCGTCGGCCGAATCCGAAGAAGAACCTCCTAAGCGTCGGCGACGACGTGGACGCAAACGCAAACGCCGCGATAGTGCCTCGACCAACGGAACCGGCAAACGAACAAAGGAAGTTGCTGCGGACGCGGGTACAGCCGAGGAGAACGTCGTTTCCGACGAAGCAGGGGACGCGGTGCAGCCGAGCGGCGAATTAACGGACACTGAGAAACCTGGCGATAATCAGCTAGATGTAGACGAACGGGCACCTCGCAAGCGACGACGAGGCCGTCGACGTCGTGGTGGAAAACGTGGCGAAACCACCGCTGACGACGCAGCAACAGCAGAAGAAACGTCTGAAACCACCGGAAAAGTAGGCTCTGAAGCGACGTCTTCGTCCGAGGGTGAATTGTACGACGACGATGATCTCAGTGAAGAAGACGACTACGACACCGGCGAAAAACAGAAAGTCGCAACGGAAACGCGACATCGCAAGATCCCCACATGGTCTGACGCGATCGGCAGCATCGTCGACAGCAATTTGACCTCGCGGTCCAAGAATCCAAACTCGTCGCGGCGAGGACGCGGTGGACGTGGACGTGGACGCCAAGGTGATCGATCAAATTCGTGATTCGCGCGCGGTCCGCGGACGAGCTACTTGATGGCGATCGTCTGCTGCAAGGGTCGCAGCACGTTGTCGATCACATAGTCGCCGATCAAGCCGTTGCACACTTCCACAAGGCGCTCCATGGCGCTGACGTAGGATTCGCCCGGGTCCAAGCTACCGTACCGCCGCGCCGTCAAATAGACGCTCAACTGCTCTTCGGGAAACTCACCCGTCCGCACATGATAGGCCGTCGTACGCGTTTCAATGCTCAACCGACACTGGGTGCGGCATTCATCGTCTAGCGCCAGTTGGATCGATGGTTCGTTGCAAATCACGGTCGCCCCGGGGATGTCCGCCATCCGCTCGAAGGCCGGTGCCAGACCCAACGCCTCGACAAGCAACTGGTTATGGTTGCCACGATACGTGAAGTCGAACCCGTACATCACATTGAGTGATTCACAATCGATGGGGCTGACAGTCAAGGCAAAGGGAGCGACCTCCAGTACCATGCGGTGCTGCTCGAGAGCATCCTCGACGGAAGTTGGATTAACGAATCCAGAACAGACGCGCCGACCCTCGACCGTCGCCCAACGGTAACTACCGCGGTCCTTGTCCTCTTCGAGGACAAATTCCCCCCGGTCGCGATTGTAGAAGTTGCGCATACTGGGGTAGCGCTTCTGAATCTGCTCGAAGAAATGCAACACCGTTTCGCGGTTTTGAGGGAGGTCCATTTCCGTGTTGAGGTTGACATTTAGGTAGTAATCATCGCTCAACGAGGCGTAGTGATTCATGAGGAGCTCCTCAAAAGAAATGACCGGCCAGATCCGCCAATGAAATCGCGTCCACGATTGGAATCAAGCCACATCCAGTATAAAATGCCCCAGCGCCGACTGTCAAAACCGATACGCCGCAACGTTTCGGGATTTTCACCGGAAAAAGTGAGTTTTTTCACGTGCCAGGCCTGGCGGTGATGGGTGCGCGTCGTCCGCCTGCGAAAGACACTCTTTTCGCCCGAAACGTACGCGACTTTTGTGATCGCTCACATCAGAAATCTTATCCTGAAACTGGTTTCAAGACCAGGACGGTAAATGCGATGCAATGTTGCCTATTCCCGACGGAACTCGGCTGGTCTGCTGCGATTTGGAGCAATTCGAGTCTCAAAGAACTGAAAATTGGTCATCTCACCCCCGCTGCGGCTCTTCGCGGGTTGAGCGGGTTTCTTGAGCCGACCTCACCGTCAAGGGCGGCCCAGAGGCTGATCGTCCGCCTCCAACAGTTTGCAGAAGGAACCGGCGACGACGACTTCCTGGATGTCGAACTTGACACGCGTCATCTGACGGACTTTGGCTGTGCGGTTACAGCCCGTTGCCGCCAGATCGCGGCTGGGACCACAATGTCCTATGGAGAATTAGCCACGACCGCGGGCTACCCCGGCGCGGCTCGAGCGGTGGGAAGCGTAATGCGTCGGAATCGTTGGCCTCTGATCGTACCTTGCCACCGAGTGGTTGCTGCGGGTGGTCACTTGGGTGGATTCTCTGCCCCGAACGGCCTGGAAATGAAAAGGCGACTGCTGAACCAAGAAGGATCTGAGCTCGCCACAGTCTGAGGTAACCAAGCACGCCACGCGCCCGATCAGATGACCTGAGCCGTTTCCCGAAGTAACATCAGGCGGCATTTCCCTTCATCTTGACAGCCCATAAAACGGTATTAAGATTCAGGCTCCCCAAACTGGCAATCGTCAGTCTGGTTCAAGCACCCCTAGCTCAATTGGATAGAGCATCGGTCTACGAAACCGAAGGTTAGAGGTTCGAATCCTCTGGGGTGTACTTCAAGCCGCGTTCGACGCGGCTTCTTTTTTGCGCCTGCCTCCTCAAAACCTTGTGTTCGCGGGCTTTCTGCCTTATCGCTCATTTCTCTGGCAACGCCTTGGGGCGAGAAGTGGGGCGACTTTCTGGATTACTTTGGGCGACTTGCGGAGTAGTATGGCTCAGGCAAGTCCAATTCTTCCCCCAAATCAGGTGTCCCAAAACAAGATGAAGCGAACGAACCGTCACCCCCTACCCAAACCCGACTCGCGTGGACGAATTC
>JASLPZ010000279.1:0-9446 GCA_030744725.1 Pirellulaceae bacterium | reverse complement strand
GTTAAACATACTCCAGTCTTGGCTGGCGTCTGCGGCACTGATCCGTTTCGGTTGATGAAGCTGTTTCTTCGCGAAGTTGACGCCGCCGGTTTCTCCGGCGTACAGAATTTTCCCACCGTCGGTTTGATTGATGGAAAATACCGGCAGAACCTGGAAGAGACGGGGATGAGCTACGGCTTGGAGGTCGACCTGATTCGGACTGCGCACGAACAAGGCATACTCACTACGCCTTACTGTTTCAACCCAGACGAAGCGGCCTCGATGGCCGCCGCCGGTGCCGACATTCTGATCCCGCATATGGGACTTACGACTAAAGGTAGCATCGGAGCTGAAACTGCCGTGACGCTCGAATTATCTGCCCAAAGCGTTCAGGCCATGCACGACGCCGCCAAGCGGGTCAATCCTGACATCCTGGTCCTTTGCCACGGCGGTCCAATTGCCGAACCTGCGGATGCACAGTACATCCTTGATAACACGGAAGGGATCGTCGGCTTTTATGGTGCGAGTAGCATGGAGCGGCTGCCCGTCGAACCCGCGATCACCAATCGTGTCCGAGAGTTTTGCGCATTAACAATTTAGACGAGGGAGCGGTGTCCGGCTGGTCTCGCTAACGTCGGCAACTCTCAAGCCGTTTTCCCATACCGCACCGTCTTTTGTCGAGCTGGCTCCGGCGCGAATTGGTGTCGGCGGAGCCAGTCCCAAGCATCCTCCACCGCTTCCTCCGCCGGGCGAAATCGGTAGCCGAGTTCGTCAATCGCTCGTTGGCTGCTAAAGCAAGTCCGCATCGAAGATAAACTCAACGAGGCGGAATTCACCAGCGGCTCACGGCCGGTAAGACGATGCCTCATATCGATGCCAACACCGGCAAGCCAGCGATTGATGGGGCCAAGCGGAAAGATTGGGCAGTGAGTTCCGGTTGTCTTGGCCATCATCTTCCAGAGCTCTCGGTACGAGAGGTTATGGCCGGCCAGAATATAGCGACGCCCCGTTCTTCCACGATGAAATGCCGCCACCGTTCCTCGTGCCACATCACGTACATCCGCCAGGCTTACCCCTCCCGTGGGAACAAAAGGTGTGTAGTGTTCGGCGACGCTCAGCAGGATTTGACCCGATGATGGTTTCCAATCCCAAGGCCCCAAGAGAAAGCCGGGAAGCACGGTGACCGCATCGAGGTCCGCGGTATCGACTTGGTTGGCAACATAGTCTTGCGCTGCTCGCTTGCTCGTAACATATGGGCACGGCGTAATCCGTTCGTCAAAGTCCTCTTCCGTGCCGTTCCGGTCAGGCCACGCGATACCAAGAGCGTTCACCGACGACACATGGACCAACCGCACGTCTCTGCCGCGTAAAGCGTCGGCGACATTTCTAGCACCGCTATGATTAATCGCCTCGTGCTCAACATGATCCGACCAGCCGATTTTCACACACCCCGCGCAGTGAAAAACTGCGTCAACCTTCTCCGTCGCACGCGCGACGGCGGCGGCATCGCGAATGTCTGCCTCAACTCGCTCGACATCAAGGGACGACAACGCCTTGGAATGCCTCGCTGAAGGGGACATCGCGCGGACTTCAACACCATCGTTCAGAAGCAAACGCACCAGATTATTTCCAAGCAATCCCGTCGCGCCTGTGACCAGTACCCTCATTGCCGATCTCCCAAAACAGCTTGCCCTAAAGCGTCAGCAACCACCCCCAACGCTCCACTCAATAGTTGATCGAGATAATTCGGATTTCAACTTGTTTCTTTTTCCGATACCGGAAAATATGGTGGGAACTTGCTGGAATGCCACGGTTCTTCCAGTCTTGCGGAGCACAAAACCCGTATAACCGGATTGCGTTTCGTGGACGTGAGAATCGCGTCCGAACATCCAGGATCTGTCGTCCAGCGGAGCTGGCAAGAGCTTGGCGAGCGGCGTCTATGGGTTCTTGGTTGTTAAGTTACCAAGAGGTAGCGAAACGCCTGCCAGGAGGCCAAATAGTGGGGCAATCGGCGGCTCGGCAAGCTCGGAACTCCTTGATCGGTCAGGGGATGAGCGATGGGTTTTCAATTCCGACAGTGACCGCTCCGGCTATGAGGTAGACTTAATTTGAGATAACAACATTGAACGAACGTGCTGTATGGAATCACAGTTACAAAAACTCCGTCGTTTTGTTACCGATGAGAGTGGCCCGGCTGTCGTTGAGTATATTGTGATGCTCGCTTTGATCACTGCTACGGTCCTCTTATCGATCACCAATCTCGGCCAAAATACATCCGGGGTTTACGATAATGTCAGCGACCAACTCAGCGATCTAGGTGAAGACACTGGAGCCGCCGGAGAAGGCGGAGAAGGCGGAGAAGGCGGAGAAGGCGGAAAGGGCGGGTAGCCGCTGTTGAGTTGAGCAATAACGACGGCGGTCCTTGCTTCAAAAAGCGAACCAGCGCGAAGTTAGATCTTCTCGCCCATACCCTTGGTCAGGGCCATGAATGCGGACTCCAAGTTCACTTCTTCCTCACGAAAGAGTGTCAACTGGAAACCACCGCTGACAAGGACGGAAGCAAGGTCACTGTAGTCTTCTGTGTCTTCGGTTAATGTGACCAACAAACAGCCGTCATGCATACTAACGGCCTCGACCAAATCATGCTGCTCAAGCAATTTCGCCGCTCTGTCGATATCGTTCTTCACTGCCACGTTGAGGACGGTTCGATCGCGAACTTGCTTCATAACCTCGGCCACTGCGGCGTTCACGCTCATGACCCCACGGTCGATGATGCCAACTCGGTTACAGATGTCGGCTAACTCGGGCAAAATGTGGCTTGAGACGATAATGGTCTTACCCATCTGTCCTAGCCGCCGGAGCAAGTTGCGCATCTCGATGCGAGCCCGGGGATCGAGTCCGCTCAGCGGTTCGTCGAGCAGCAGCACTTGCGGATCATGCAGCAGCGTTCGCGCCAAGCCAAGTCGCTGCGTCTGCCCACGTGACAAGGTATTGGCGTAGGCATCACGTTTAAAATCGAGATCAACGATTTCGAGCATCTCTTCACAGCGTTTCTTCCGCGCCGGCCCTTTGATGCGGTATGCCGCCGCAAAGAACTCGAGATACTCGATCACCTTCATGTCGTCATAGACACCAAAAAAGTCCGGCATGTATCCGACCAGACGGCGAATCTCTTTGGGCTTTGTATAGATCGAGTTTCCACAGACGTAGGCTTCACCCCACGTTGGATTCAACAGGGTGGCAATGATCCGCATGGTGGTTGTCTTGCCCGCCCCATTGGGCCCAATAAAACCGAACAGATCACCTTCCTTAAGATCAAGTTCGATGGATCGGATGGCGTACATGTCACCATATTGTTTCGTCAGGTCGTGTGCTTCAATCACGTGTCATGTCCACGATATCTGGATGCTCGTTTGTCTCGCGTGAAAGACAAGCGGTTGGCTAATCATCTTGTGCTTTGGAGCGATCGACGGGAAAAACAACTCGGCAGAATGTCCAATGGCGTCCCGCTTCACTATCAATCGTCTGGCCATCAACCGAGACCTTGCTGCCACGTTCTTCGATGCGTCCGATCAAGACCGCGCGACCACTAATTAGATGGGAGCTAATATCGATATAGTCCTGATACCGATTGGACAATTTCGTGTATTGGTCACCACCGGCGACGTCCTGGAACATCATCATTTCCATGATCCGAGGCACTTCAAAGCTGGTCGGATCCCAAGGCGTAGCAATATCCTTCATTTCCTGAACTTCGCGCCGGGTCAGTCGCCACTGTAGATTCCTTGGCTGTTCGTCTTCGGCGCGGGCCATTTGGCCGGGTTTCAGACGGCCGCGAGTCCGGTCCAAATGGTACGCCCACACGGAGAAGAAGATCATACATTCGTGCAGTTCAACGTCCAACGGATTGACGACTGTCCCATGCAACAGGCCATCCACGTCGGCTGCCAAATCCGTCGTGTGATCCCATTTGGACTGTTGCCACCAGCGCGACGAAATTGACGTTGTTGACGCAACCTGCATTGGGAGCCCGGCAATCACCGGTGCCGCTTCCCCGCTGGAGACAACATATGGTTCGGAGAATGCGGCTGCGGCGAATGTCGAATTCAATCCGCCCAGACCAGCTCCGGGCATACCCTGCCATGAAAGCAAGCTAGTCGTGATCGCGTCAACGTTACGCGTCAACGAGGGCTGCAGGGCCACGTCATACGTTTCGGTAATTGGGCTATAAATGTGAGCCCACGTTGTACCGCGCAAGAGACCCGTGCCGGCATCCACATCGATCAGGTCGACCTGATTGACCAGAATCTCTTTGCCCTTCAGCTGCGCCTTCAGTATCAACGCCAGTCCGACAAACCCGAAAACGATGATTGGAAACGTAACCCACGTCAGCTGCATGCGGCCAAGCACGTTCTTGAGAAAGAAGAAATCGACTGGGCCAATCAAAACGATATAGACCAAGATCAGCGTTGCCACGACGGAAAACGCCACGAACGAAACACCCTCGAATTGATCCAGTGCGCCACGTAGTTGACCTACCATGTCGTGATAGCCAACGTGAGAAACCTGTCCGGACTGTTGTTGCACGGCAGTCCGATTCTCTTGAGCAGATCCTCCCCGAATGATCTTCACGACCATTCGTGACCGACCTTCCCAATTAGAAAGAGGCGGTTGATCCAGATCGAATGCGGCAAACACGACCTGTCCAAAACCAAAAGGCGCGCGGATGACCATGGGGCGTCTGCCAGTGACGCCAACGTCGTACAATTCGAGATTACCTTGCACTTGATCCAAGACCGTCATGCGGAGGCGACCGTCCACCGTCATGGGCAATGCCGCGCCACCACCTGTATAATTCTCCAACGCCGCGGCGTTCGTAACAGTTGCGATTCTGACAAATTTCCCGGGCACAAGGTCGACCAACGGTTTCAACGGCGAGTCGTCCGGTGCCGGCAAGATCTGCTTGCCGGACTCACCCATGCACAGTACCAACTGGCCACCCATCTCGACCCACTGGCGAATGGCGGCAGTCTGTTGTGATGACAATTCGTCCAGCAGAGGGTTATCGCGCGTGGTGATTACAATCGTATCGACACCTTCGTAGCCGAACCAATCCAGCGGCAATCGATCCGCCTGTTTGATCTGGACAGCGGTTACGTCGATCGCGGTCACATCATGGGCCAATGCCTCGGCCACGCCGATGTCTCCGCCCAGCGAAACAACTAATTCGGCATCAGAACTCACCGGCAGGGGACGATCAACATACGAGGCACGTTTGCGAAGCACTGACTGAGCCCGATCGTGAAACTCGACGGTCAGCCCTTTTCCCAGGCGTCCTATTTTGACGTACCGTAGGATTGTGGTGGTCTGGCCCGCTCGAACCGAAATCTCCTTCCGGTCGATAGATCGCACGTCCAGTCCACGGCCGTCCGACGCGATGACATCCAGGCGGCCGTTGGCGGGATCTTCGCCCGCGGACACGGTGATCCAAACCGGAGTCCAATAGCCCGTCTTGTGTTCGCCGGCGAATCCAATTTGGACATCATCGATTGACGCATCTGCCTGGACATGCGCCGGCTGCAGCAGCAGCGAGCAACCCAGTAGAGCCGCACAGCAAAGCGGCAGCGACCGACGGAGCAAGAATGGCTGCGCTTGCCGCATGCAACTACCACGGGGTGATGATGATAACGAAAGGCTACAAGATACTCCGTGCCCGCTCATGCGCAAATGCCCTACGGTTTTCCGGCGTCATCGCAGACACAGGCGAACTTGCCGCAACCCGGGCAGCCGGTGCCATATTTTCGCGTGATTGCCTCAGTTAGATCCACGCCAGACACATTTGCAATGGTGGTTAACCACGCCAGAACATCGGCAAACTCCTCCATCTGGTCCTCAAGCGATCCTTCACGCAGTGCCGCAGCCAATTCGCCCACCTCTTCCATCAGCCACATAAACGTCCCGTCGACGCCGCGCGCATCGTCCTTTTGGAAGTACATCGTCCGGATTAGTTGCTGAAACTCGTCAAACGACACAATTGGGCGGGACGGCAGAGAATGTTCTTCAGCCATACGGTGAATCCAGGTTTTTGACTGCGCACTGTTGCGGCTGGGAAACTCAAGATAATACGCAGAGCCTGCCCGGAAAGTTCATCAAATGTCTGGGGGACGCGACCTCGGCGTGCGACCCGATCTTGTGTTAATCGCCCTCCAACGCTAAGCGATGCTTAGAACTGAATGTGAGGTTTGCAATTTCGAAATCGTGGGATTTCTCAGACTATTTCTGGTCGTCGACTCTGCAATCATTTGCAAACCCAGCTTAGAATGACAAGGCGAGGTGGTTGCTGCCCCAGAATTCTCTCGGTCTTCCTGTCGATATGACCCAAAGGATGTTCTGAATGGCTGACTTCAAGACTGTCGCCAATGTGGGAGATATTCCAGATGGCCAAGGAATCGCCTACGCTGTCAACGGCCGAATGGTCGCCGTATTCAATCAAGGCGGAGTTTACGAAGCGATCGATGACTTCTGCCCCCATATGGGTGCTTCACTGGCCGGAGGACATGTCGAAGACGGTGTCGTGTTTTGCCCCTGGCACGCGTGGCGTTTCAAGACCTGTGACGGAACGTGGTGCGACAACCCCACCATCAGCATCGACCACTTCGAAGTCCGCGTAGATGGTGACGAGATTCAAGTTTGCGTGCCGGACAAGAAACCGCCGAATGCTGGAGTAACTCCAAGTGAGCCGGAAGCCCCGGTTGATGATGCACCTGCCTAGCGCGTCTGTCTCACTCGATCGACATCGTCAGCTTTGACGTCGATCGCACCTCGATCTTCGTGTCACGATACGGACGCACCGTCGTGAGTTTCTGCAGGATCTGGCTGTCAACCAGACGTCCCAAATCACGATCGAACCACAATTCGCCAGTCTGTGACTGCGACTTGATCGTCGTCTTGGCACGGGCGGCATCGGGATCTATTTGCAACGTCGAGTCAACCTTGATCTGCTCGAGCATTCGACCGTCGCGGTCACTGCCGCCAACATAGGTGTAGACGCTTATCTGTTTGAGCGTCCCTAACGGTGAGGCAACGTCGCTCGTCGACTTCCATTCAGCTCCAGCCACAAGTGGTTGTTCGGGGAACACTACGACAGATTGCCGTAGCACGCGTGAAATCCCCTCAGCCGAAAAAAACGACTTTAGCCCTTCACGTGTGTTGGCCGCGACCGCTTCTTGTGCGGCTGCCGGTAGTTTGACATCCAGGATCTCACCACGACTGTTCATCGTGAGATGAAACTTCGGTCCGATCAGCGGACCAACCGCGGCGGCAATTTCCTTGGCCGGGGCTGTGATCGGTTCGGCTGCGGAATCATAGTCCACCGAGGCGATGTCGCCCGTCTTCATTGACATCGTGAGGCGATCAAACGACTGTGTCATCGTCGCGGTTCCGTCCGCTATCACATCCTCGACGCGCCAGGTCATCTCCATTCCCATCACAATGGCAATGGTCGTACGTGCGCCGGCACCAGCTGTTTCGGTACTGGCTGTTTGCCGAAACGATACACGGAGTGTTTGGCCAGCTGAGAATTTCCATCGCAACGCTTCCTGCGCGGGTAGGTCAGGAACAAGCCAGCCAGCCAGTAGCACAAATACCAGCACGGCTAAACGACGTCCAAGTGTCCAAGGCGCAAACATCATAAATGTCTCCCGGTTTCCGTCTGCCGCATTGGGCCGATAGGACTGGCGCATCGACCATAGTTGTTGTTCGCTCTGCGAACTTGGCGTAATGTTCGTGGAGCGAACAAGGACGATACGACAGCTATGGATACAACGATCCTTACAGAGTGAATTTGTCACCAGGATCGAGTACGACGGGTTCCGCCTCGGTGTTCGCGCGAACACTGTCGGCCCATGTCGCCGCATTCTGCTCGATCGGCGGCCAGGTATTATAGTGGGCCGGTGCGACCCGTCGTGGATGAATCAGCTTGATGGCTTCGATCGAATCCGCTGGGCCCATTGTAAACAGGTCGCCAATTGGCAATACGGCCAGATCAATCCCCGCTCGACCAATCAACTGCATATCCGAAAAGAGTGCCGTATCGCAGGCGAAATAGACCGTTCCGTCGGCCAGTTTCAGCAAGAACCCAGCGGGGTTGCCACCATACGAACCGTCCGGAAGCTGCGAGCTATGGTGCGCCACGGTCATCGTCACGCGCCCGAACGGCAGGTCGATGCCGCCACCGAGGTTCATCCCAACCGTGTTTTTCACGCCATGCTGGGATTCAAACCAGGCACTAACCTCGTAGGCGGCCACCACCGTCGCGCCCGTCCGATTGGCAATGGAGGCCACATCCGCGACGTGGTCGAAGTGACCATGGGAGACCAGGATGTAGTCTGCTTTGACGTCGTCCGCCTTGACCGGCGATGTCGGCGAATCATTGAGAAATGGATCGAGCAAAATCGTGTGGCCACCGGTCTCGATCGCCCAACTACCGTGACCAAGCCAAGTTATTTCCGTGGTCATGTTTGTTTCCTGTAGGCAAAGTCTATGGTCAAATCTAACGGGCGAGTCGTTTCGTCGTTCGATCCGCAAACCTGGCGTTTTGTCCGTTGAACGAACAACAACTTTCAGCCCAGGATTCGATTCGTGTTGATCTTATATGCTTCCACACCAGGTTGGCCGTAGGGGTTGATGCCGATCATCCGACCTTCCACGACCGTCGCCAACATCATCATTTGGAAGAACTGTCCCAATGATGCCTCGTCGCCATGCGGAAGATGGATGTCCGCCGTAGGCCGGCCGACATCGCGATATGCCTGGTTGGTCCCCGCGATGGCTGCCGACATAATATCCGGCAGCGTCTTATTGGCCCGTCGATTCAATCCATCCTGATCGTGATTACTGTGGCCAATCGGCAGCGGATCACACCTCCATTGATCCACGATCAGATTTGAAATCAGTTTATCGCGTCGGCCTTCCTGGTGTTGTTGAGCGCGCGAATGCAAGTCGCGCGTGTTCACGGTCGTCAGCGGTGTCGTGCCTCGTTCATCTTTGCCCAGGCTTTCCGCCAGCAACTGGTCGTACCACAAGCCCACAGCCTCGAGTGCCTTCGACCAGACCGACAGAACACGAATGGTCGCGCCACGTTCTTCCCACAAATGACCTGTGCCGACATAGTCAAGCACCGCGTTCTGGCCAACCGGTGCGGTGCGAAAATGTTCATTTATCGTCGCCGCGCCTTCCAACAGTCGCAGGACATTGATCCCCAAAATGGCCGCAGGTAACAAGCCAACCGCGGACAGAATCGAAAACCGATGTCGTGGCCTTGCGCAAGTACCGCTGTACCATCTGTTCAATCAATTAGCGTTGTCCATAGAGTAGTCCTCCGCGAATTGGTTCTTTGAAGAGATTACGTGATTCCTTTCCCCAAAACTCCTGTGAAATCCAGCCTTTGTGAGCCGTTGCAATACTGC
>JASLPZ010000278.1:0-9477 GCA_030744725.1 Pirellulaceae bacterium | reverse complement strand
GCACCTAGAAACGGTAGCACTGATAGCGGCCCATTTCCCTGGATTCCACCGATTTAATACCGTTCCGGGAATCGCTGCCGTTTTACTTTCAAGCAAGGCGATTTGCATTCGTATCATGCGCGGAGTGACGCGATGGCGACCGCACCGGAGAAATCTCCGCATCGATTTGCCTTTTCGCCGGATGGGCAGGCCTTTCTCTCGGGCCCGTATGGCGGAATTATTCGGCTCGTTTCCACAGGGCAAGACGTCAAGCGGTTTGGCGACTAAGGCGGGTGCCGATTCACGGTAGCGGAATTTCGCCGTTTCGACTCATGAAACAAAGCGCTGCGGACGCTACATGTCAGCGCGACACGCACTAACGGATTTGCGGTCGGTCTGCTTTGCTAATCGGTATAGTGCAAGTCGTTGCACCGTCTTCCCCAGCCGGGCAACTCGTCTCCGATCCAAAACGTCACCCCGATCGCCACAATCCGCAGGACCGGCAGGGTACCGGGCAAATCTCCTATCTTCCGATAGTCGGAATTGCATATTGCCATGGCGTTCGACGATTAACACCAACGACGGGCGTGTTGGACAACTCCAAGCCGTGCTCCGACTCGAATTTGCGCAACTGAGAGCATCGAGTCACAGATCTCCGGACTTAGGTAACTTCAGAAAAGGAACTCCCCAAAATGACGAATCAATTCAAAACAGCCTTCGCGTTGCTGGCCGTTGCGAGCCTGTGTACGTTGGGTGCCTCGAGCCAGGCATCGGCGTCTGACCTTCTCGATGCAATGTTGAGTGGTGGCAAAAACGCCGCCAGTTGTGGTTGCTCACAGAAGAGTGGCGACCATGTTCAACGTTGTGGCTCGAAATGTGGTGGCAAAGGTGTCAGGGGCCATGCGCAACGGTCAAGCGTAGGCAAAGGCAAATCGCATGTGGCCCACGTACAGCGATCTGGCTCGGCAAAAAAAGGAGGGGGCGGTCAGGTTCAGCGTGTCGCCGCTAAGAAGGGGGGACATGTACAGCGTTCAACCGCCAAGTCTGGCAAAGGTGGCAGTAGCAAGTTGTCTTGCCACGGTGTCGAACTGATGACGACGATGCGGAACAAAATGGCCAGCATGAAAAGCAAGCTATCCTCGCTTTGTAGTCGCCCGAAGGGCAAGGGCAAGGGGGGCAGCAAGTCAGTCGATGGCGAAACTGGCGCGTCGCCAGATGTGCCCGCACCAAGGATCCGTGAAGAGATCCGCAATGTTCCCGCTCCTATTGATCCGGATCCCACGGTGTAAGTCAGTTACAGCAAGACCTCCGCCGTGGAAGCGGCGGCATGGCTGGAACCGTTTCAGTCGTTGGTCTGACGTTCGTTCCAACGATCAAGCCACTCTCACACGTCGAGGGTGGCTTGTTTCGTGCGCTGAGGCATCTCTTGATTCGATTCCAGTAATCATGCTTCAGAAGTTGAGACATCGTCTGGATCGGGCACTCTGGCAGGAAAGAACAGCATCAATCCAGCGACGCAAACAGCCGCCAATGCCGCACTGCTGAGCCAGATCATGGTCCAGTTGCGAATTCCGGTTTCCGTGCTGAACGCATCGCCCACCTCGCCCGCAATGAAACCGCCAGCAAAGAAGCCCAGGGCAATGACAAATGTACCATACATCGTCTGCATACTGCCGCGAACGTCCTTCGGTGCGACCCGATCAACATAGATATATGCTGCTGCCAGGAAACAACCAAAACAGAGTCCATGCAGGGCTTGTCCAGTGAAGGCCAGCGCCAACCGTCCGGCAAACGGCAGTTCGAAGCTGAACACCATCGCGAACAGAATGCAGCGTAGCGAGTACGCCACGGCGCCGGTGATCAAAGTTGCCTTAAAACCAAACTTGGCAATCGAGAATCCCAACACGACCATGACCAGGACCTCGAACAATTGGCCGATGGAGCTGATCCTCATTTCGGCCGCGCCTCCCCAGCCGCCGCTGTCCAGAATCTCACGCAGGAAAGGACTGTTCCAGACAAAGAAGAACTTGTGCACAATCGCAATCAGGAAACTGATCAGCACCAACACCAGGAAATGACGATATCGCATCATTCGGATGATAATGCCCGGAGCGTAATCATCCTTATCTTTCCCGGCCGGCGGTGTGTGTGGCAGGAACAGCGAGTAGGCTCCCATGACCAGCCCCATCAGGCCGGCCAAAATGAAGCAGATCACGCGGGCCTGGTCTAACTGCTCGCCTTCCATGCCCTTAAGCCACCAGGCTTCGATCAAGAACGCCGGGACAACGAAGCCAATCGTTCCAAAGAGCCTCGCCCAAGGAAACTCGACGTCACTGTTTCTTAAATGCTGGAATGCCAACGAGTTCGTCAGCATCATCGTCGGTATGTAAACAACCGAGTAGGCAGTGCCGAGGACAATCACGGGCCAAAATGTCGATTGTGTACACAAAGCCAGCATCAGAACACCGCCGCTTAGATGGCAAAATGCAATCACGCGCTGCGTCGCAAATCGACGGTCCACAAGTTGCCCCAGCAGAAACGGTGTCAGAATTGGACCGACAGCCAAGGCCGATCCAAACCAGCCAACTTGCCTTCCTGAGAATCCAAGTGTGTCTTGCACGTAAACTGATGCGATTGGCAAATACGATCCCTGGATGAAGTACTGCAGGAACATCATCACTGACAGTCGCGTCATCAACGCCAGCGAACTTCGTGTTTGCTTCTCAGCAGCGGCTTCGCTAACCTCGGACATCGTGCGGCTCCTGTTCGTCGGCGACCAGGAAGGAGTTCGTCAAGGAGAACGGTCGCATTTCCCTCAACATCAGACGATCGGACGAACCGAGCATGATACGCATTGGCATCGTTGGCTGTGGACGTATCTTAGCGGCACATCTGCGTGGTTATCAATTGATGCGAGCCGCCGGGATCGACGATTTCCGAATCACAGCGCTCTGCGCCCGCCGCACGGACGATGCCTGGTCGTATGTCAAACGCGGCGAAGGCCCCGCGCAACGGCAGCCTGTGGGCACGGGCCCCAACGATCCTCTTGCCATCGGCGATCTGTATCTGTCTGATTTTCAGGATGATGTCGAAGTGCAAGTTTTCTCTGATTACCGTGAGATGATCAAGGCGGGGCCGATCGACGCCGTCAATGATCTTACGGTGCATACGGCGCACCATCAGGTTGCTGCCGTTGCGTTTGCCGCCGGCAAAGATCTACTTACGCAGAAACCACTTGCCGTCACCGTGGCCGCGGCGCGCCGAATGTGCGAACGGGCCGAGGCAGATGATCGGGTTCTCGGCGTATTCGAAAACGCGCGCAACCGCGCTGATACTCGGCAGCTTGGCTGGTTGTTTCGCAACGGCTGGTGCGGGGATTTGCAGATGATCCTCATGACCAACGTCGGCAACTGGTGGGGGCCGGATCGCATTGTCGCCGAAACTCCCTGGCGACATCGCCGCACCGAAGGAGGGGGGTTGGCGCTGGATATCGGCGTGCACCTTTTCAATCACATCCGACACGTTGCCGGCGAAATCGCCACGGTCTCCGCACGGGCCTCCATCCTGGAGCCAGTTCGATTCACCCGCGATGCCACGGGAAAGGTAACCGACCACGTCGACTGCGATGCCGACGATACCATGCTGGCCTCATTCACGACCGGCCATGGTGTACTTGGCAGTATCACCGCCAGTTGGGGCGGCCACGGCGCACCAACGTTGTGCGGCACGGGCCGCGGCATTGTCTATCATGGGAGCACCGGCAGCGTACATGGTGATGTCGTGACTACCGACGATGGATTGGCCCGCGATCTGACAACGCTGTACGAAACCGAATGCCCCGCCGACATTCGCGCATTGCATTTTCCTCATGGTCTTACCGATGCCTTCGCACTGAACCAATGCGACTGGCTCGCCGCCATCCGCGCCCGGCGCGAACCGGAAACGAGTGGTCTGGAAGGGCTGCGCGATTTGGCTGCCGCGTTCGCGGTTTTGGAATCGAGCCAAGCGGGTCGAACCGTGAACGTGGAAGAAGTTGCCTCGGGTCAGCTGCGCGACTTTCAGCGGCCGCTAGACGAGCGATTTGGTCTATTGGCGGAGACGTAGCCGTGGCGGTCGCGAACAAAGCAGGCACACGGAGTGGTTACTACAATCAAACACACACTGGACAGACGAATCATCGACACGTTGGATGTTCTCGCTCGTCTAGGTACAATCTGCGACGAGATCGACCCTCCCCTGAAAGGTCCCTTCCGACTCCCTGGAAAAGCACCTCATGACAATCACCCCGCGAATCGTACTTCCCCTGTTGCTCGTCACATTTGCCGCCATGGGCGCTTCGCTACTCGCTCAGGAAAACACCGCCAAGGCGAGCGCCCCGCCGTTCAAAATCCCCAAGACCGATGAAGGCTTACCGGGCACCGGCCCAATTCGCCGCTACGAGTGGTTTCAGAACGTGTGGATGCGGCGGCGCAGCCAATGGGCTCGACAGGTCCAGGAAGACCAGAAGTCGATCGTATTTCTGGGAGACTCGATCACGCAGGGGTGGGGCAACGAAATGGCGGACAGCTTTATTGGAGCCAAAGTCGCCAATCGCGGTATCAGTGGCGACACGTCGCGGGGCATGTTGATTCGGTTGCGGGAAGATGTACTGTCTCTGAATCCAGCCTGTGTCGTGATGTTGATGGGCACCAATGATCTGGAAGAGAAGGCCGAACCGGCAACGATTGCCAGCGACGTGAAACTGATTCTGGCGGAACTGAAGAAACATGACGCGAAAATGCCGGTCGTTCTCTGCCTGGTTATGCCGAGTTCTGCGACCAAAAGTCGCCCGGCGGACAAGATCAAGCAGATCAATGCGCTGCTTGCAGCGGGAGTCAAAGGTGATCCGCAAGTGACGGTGGTCGATACGTGGACCTTGTTTGCAAACGAGATGGGCAACGCAAAGAAATCCGAGTTTCCTGACTTACTGCACCCGAACAAGATCGGCTACGCAAAATGGGCGGCGGCACTGCGACCGATCTTCGCGACACTAGACTTTCTGGAAACCGAATCGGATGGTTTCGCCCTCGAAGCAGGCTTCGAGAGTCTGTTCAATGGTCGTGATCTGACTGGCTGGGGATTCCAGGCGACGTCCACCGCGCAGATTGAAGCAATCAAACGTCGCCGTAAGAAAAACCCCAACGGTCCCGCGTGGCCCATCGTGAAGGAGGCTGTCACGTTCGATGGACAGAGATCGAGTGGCGATGGGCGCTATGTCGCGAAGAACGGTCGCTTGATCGTCATCACACCCAGCGAAGGTCGCCGCATCCAACAGCTGTGGACCACTCGCGAGTTCCCCGATGACTTTGTCCTTAAGCTAGAGTTTCGGGCCACACCAAATGCGGACAGTGGGATTTTTATTCGCAAGCCACAGCTGCAGTGCCGCGATTTTCTGCTGGCCGGACCGTACAAAGAACTAGAACAATACAAGCCGCAAGAGTGGAATGAGATCGTCGTGACAGTGCGTGGCGGCGTGGCTCATTGCACCTGTAATGGCGAGGTTCTCGTGGCGGAATTCAAGGTTCCAGAAACCGGCCCGATCGGTTTGGAGGGTGACCGCGGGCAAATGGAGTATCGCCGCATTCGGATCAAGCCGTTGGATTGAATTCGCTGCCATCACCCTGACTCGCCCGATATCGCGCAACCGGCGGTGTTTCTTGACGTTACGTGTCGTCATTGTTAGCCTATACAGTTCAAGAAATGGGTCAGACCGCCCGTTTGTGTTTTGACGGAGAGATGCACCATGCTTCAACTAACTGGCAGAGGTTCCATCAAGACGTGTGATGGCGTCACTCGGCGCGATTTCATCCAGATCGGCACGCTCGGCGCGATGGGAATCACGTTGCCGAGCTATCTGGCGGCCAAAGAGAAGGGATTGGTCGACAACAAGAACGAAGATCGCGCTTGCATCATGATTTTCAATCTGGGTGCGCCAAGCCACGTCGATACTTTCGACATGAAGCCAGACGCGCCGAGCGAAATCCGTGGTCCCTTCAAACCGATTCATACAAACTCGAGCGACATCGATATTTCCGAGATCTTTCCGCGACACGCCAAGATTGCGGATAAGTTCTCGTTGGTTCGTTCCTGTTACCACAACGGCGCGGCAGTCCACGATGCCGGGTGGCAAATGATGCAGACCGGCCGACTGTTTGCCGGCGGAATTGAGACGCCCCATGCCGGCGCGGTGTTGAGCTACCTGCGTGGCCAAAAATCCAATCTTCCAGCCCATGTGGTGCTGCCGGAAACGATCGGCCGGGGAGGTGGCAACATACCCAACGGTCAAACTGGCGGGTTCCTGGGCAAAGCTCACGATCCGTTTGCACTGATGGCGGATCCATCCAAAGAGGATTTCAAAGTGCCCGATCTGTTGCCGTCACCGGAGATCGGGACGGCACGGCTGCAGCGGCATCGCCGCGTGCGAGATGTGGTCGATCGAACGTTTGATAATTTCGAATCGACTGAGAGTGCCAAGCTGCTCGATGAGAACTTTCAAGCGGCCTACCGGATGATGACCAGTCCACGGGCTCGGGAGGCATTCAATTTGGCACTTGAGCCGAAGAAAGTGCGCCAGCGCTATGGGATGAATCGCTTTGGTCAGTGTTGTCTGTTAGCGCGACGGTTGATCGAAGGTGGCGTTCGATTCGTTACGCTTAACACATTCTTGACCGTCTTCGACGAAATCACGTGGGACATTCATGGCTCGAAACCGTTCACATCGATCGAGGGGATGAAGAATATCGTCGCGCCGATGTACGACCAGGCTTACAGTGCGCTAATCGAAGACCTCGAACAACGTGGCCTACTGGATAAGACCTTGGTCTGTAATTTGGCCGAGTTCGGTCGAACTCCGCGCATTAATCCCGCCGGCGGGCGTGACCACTGGCCGCAGTGTTTCACCACGTATTTTGCCGGCGGTGGCGTACAGGGTGGTCGCGTCGTCGGGTGCAGCGACCCCATCGGTGGTGCACCGTCGGAACGGCCAGTTGGTCCGAATCACATTATTGCCACGATTTACCGAAGCCTCGGCTTTGATCTTGAAACCCATCTGCCTGGTCCGGCCGAACGCCCGTTACCGCTGGTCGACATTGGCACCAAAGAAATCCACGAGTTGTTTTGATTCGAGAATTCAGGAAAAGAAAAATGAAATCCAGACTCGCCCTCGTCACGTTGTTGTTTGTTAGCTGGCTTGCTCCCACCGTGCAGGCCGAAGACGCCAAGCCAGCGCGCATCCTTATGGTGACGCAAAGTGCAGGCTTTCGTCACGGTTCGGTTAATCGCAAGGACAGAAAGCTTGCTCCCGCGGAACTTGCATTGACCGAGCTGGGGATTTCCAGCAACCTGTTTCGTGTCGATTGCACTCAGGATTGTGCCAAGGACTTCACGAAGGAAAGACTCCAAAACTACGACATCGTATTCTTCTACACGACGGGAAAGCTGCCCATTGCCCAGGCGGATCTGGACTATTTCTTCAACGATTGGTTGAAGCAGAAGGGTCACGGCTTCGTGGGCGCTCATTCCGCCGCCGATACGTTCAAGGACTATCAGCCCTATTGGGACATGATCGGAGGCACGTTTAATGGTCATCCTTGGGGATCGGGTTCCACGGTAACGATCACCGTCCACGACAAGCGGCATCCGGCGAGCAAACCGTGGGGCGACGAAGTCACTCTCAAGGACGAAATCTATCGTTTTAGGAATTGGCAGCCCGAGAAAGTTCGTGTGCTAATGAGTTTGAATATGGCCAAGACCGAAAAGAAAGAGCCCTACCACGTGCCAATTCTGTGGGTGAAGGAGTATGGTCAAGGCAAAGTCATGCACATGAGCCTGGGACATCGTGAAGACGTGTGGACCAACGAAACGTACATGGCGTCATTGTTGGGCGGGATGAAGTGGATCCTCGGCCAGGTGGAAGGAGACGCGACTCCCAATCCTAAACTATCCGCCGAGGAAGAGAAGAAGGCACGGGCCGTTGTCGCAGCGGCCAAGCGTTGATTCGGCGTGAGATGTTTGGCGTTGTCTCAATAGATCTTCATGACCTGGAACAGGTTGTTGTACTGGTCCGTCCAGAGTGGGAAGTCGTTGCTGGATTGGTCGTTGAAGCGGATGGCGACCGGTTGAATGACTTCGTGCTGAAGGAATTCAGGAGTTCGCGTCATTAGCATCCATTGAGCAGCCAGGACAGCTCGTACGGGATCGACGGGATTGTTGATTTTGACGCAGTCCATTCCCACGTGCTTGGCCAGCCTTAACACCACCGGTTCCAGCCGCAGAAACCGATTGCTAACGTGTACGGCGATAATGCCATCCGGTTTAAGATGACGCTTGTAAACGTCGAATGCTTCTCGGGTCAGCAGGTGAGTTGGAATGGAATCGCTGCTAAAGGCATCCAAGATCAGCAGATCAAAATTCTGATCCGGCTCACGCTCCAACGAGAGCCTCGCATCGCCCAGGATGATTTCTACTTCGGCTTGACTTTCATTCAGAAACGAGAATTGCTCATAGGCAATTCTCACCATGGCCGGGTTGATTTCATAAAAGCGATAGAGGTCGCCAACTTGTCCGTAACAGGCGACGGTTCCGGTGCCCAAGCCAATCGCCCCGACGCGAAGCGGGGCTGCCGAGTTTTGCTGATGAAGGGTACGCCCAATCCCACTTCCGTTGGAATAGTACGTCGTCGGACGTAGTTTCATTTTAGGATCGTCGAATTGAAACCCATGCACCGTGCGGCCATGCATCAGGATTGTTCCTCGCGCGCCCGCAGGGCGTTCTACGTGTAGTACGCCATAGAAATTCCTTTCCGTCACGATCGTGTCGTGGTCCAGTTCGTCATAGTGTGCAAAACTGACAAACAGCATGACCGCAAAACCACCCGGCCAGGCAATCCACTGCCGCTTGGCCGAGGCGCCCAGCCACGTGCGTCGCGCTTCGAGCACAAAGACGCACAACGAGACAGCGACGGCGATGAGCAATGCGATGTGCAGTTCCAGGTTCGTCGAAAATACCAAGGGGCAGACCAGCGCGACGAGAAGCCCACCGAACGCACCGCCCGCTGATGACATCAAGTAGAACTTTGTCAAATAACGTGGACTCGGTTTGCTGCGGGCCAGTTCGCCATGACACACCATGCAGACCAGGAACATCACCGAGAAGTGCAATCCGACTTCGAAAAACAAACCTGGACCATGTTCGTATTGCATCAGCACGCACAGTGCGACAACGCTAACGATGGTCAGCCCCGCCGTCCAACTCCGCGAATACCAATGTTCGCGATCAAAGCAGATAATGAAAGTCAGCAGATAGAGGCTCAGCGGGGCGACCCACAGAAACGGGACTACGGCCACGTCCTGGCAAACATGATTCGTCGTGGCCAACAGCAGCACCGAAGCTAAGGCCGGCAGCAGCAGCCAGATGGAGAGTGAACGCCAGTTTGGTGTGGGCAGCGGTTGACATTCTTCG
>JASLPZ010000277.1:0-9502 GCA_030744725.1 Pirellulaceae bacterium | reverse complement strand
TCACAAATCCATCAGGGCCAAACGGCAAAATCAACCGGCCCCAAGCCTATTGAACGTAACTCCGTGAACGGTTACGCGGCGAGAAAGCCCGTTGCATCGCCCTCCCAGTGAAGTTGATAACATCGCTGACGCTCGGCACGCAGTTCCTCAAGTCGCCCGGCACTGACCACTTGCCCCTGATTCAGGATAATCGCGAACCTGCAAACTCGTTCTATGTCACCAAGCAGGTGGCTCGACAGCACAAGCGACTTGCCGGGGCGGGCGGCGAGTGTGCCGAGCAGCGCAAGCATGGCAGCCCGGCCGTCGGGATCGAGGCCTGCCGTCGGTTCGTCCAGCATTAACAAGTCAGGATCGTGGACCAGCGTCGCCGCCAGCTTCATCCGCTGAATCATGCCGACGGAAAACTGATCCAAGCGACGGTAACGAGCGTCTTCCATCCCCAAGTATGAAAGTGTCTCGTGGGCGCGGCGCATTGCCTGACGCCGAGGCATCCCGCACAACTCGCCGGCCAAAGCAACGTACTCGATGCCACTTAGTCCGGGCACGATCGAGGCACGTTCCGGCATGTAACCAACTCGACCTCGCAAGCGAATCCCCGCCGATCGCACATCGTGGCCTAGCACTGTCGCCCTACCATGCGTAGGCCGAATCAGCCCCAGCAGAATCTGAATCATCGTCGACTTGCCTGCCCCGTTCTGTCCGACCAGGCCGATTGCTCCCGGTTCAATCGCCAGATCGACATCGCGCAGCGCACACACACTTCCGTAAAAGTGCGTGACTTGCCGAAGGTGCAGAAGCGATGCCATACGTAGCCTTTGAAGTTGCGTGCTTTTCCGAATCCGACGTGTTACAGCTTCTTGCACCAACAGGCGTAAGTTGGCGCGCAGCACGCTTGTGGCGACTTGTTACTGATTCCACTCTCCCAGTTCGGTCCCCTCTCCCTCTGGGAGAGGGTTAGGGAGAGGGTCCTTCGCCGGCGCAAAACCGCGACGCATCGTGTTCTCCGTGATCGTGCGCGGGATTACATACTGGAGCAGATAGTCGGGGCCACCCGCTTTGCTCCCGATCCCTGACATCTTGAATCCACCAAACGGTTGCCGACCAACGATGGCCCCCGTGATTGTGCGATTAATATACAGGTTTCCGACCATCAGCTCGCGCTTGACGCGCTCAATCGCAGCTGGGCTGCGTGAAAATATTCCGCCCGTTAGCGCGTATTCCGTCGCATTGGATACACGAATGGCCTCGTCGAGATTCGCAACGCGAACGACCGCCAAAACAGGTCCGAAGACCTCTTCCTGGGCCAGACGCGCTTTCGATTCAACGTCAGCGTAGATATGTGGACCCACGAAATACCCTGTCCCAACAAGCTGCTCCGGCACATCAACAGCTAACACCTCACGGCCTTCCTGCTGCCCAAGATCGATGTACTTGTGGACCTTGTCCAAAGACGCTTGATCGATCACGGGGCCTACGTCGGTGCCTGGAGATTCGGCCAGGCCGATTTGTAAACTTCTTGACGCTTCGACGAGGCGGTCGACAAACATGTCGTAAACGTTCTCGAGCACAATCGCGCGGCTACAGGCCGAACATTTTTGACCCTGGAATCCAAACGCACTGCGAACGACGCCCAGGACAGCCTCGTCTAAATCTGCATCATCATCAACGATCGCAGCATTCTTGCCGCCCATCTCGGCAATCACGCGTTTGATCATACCGATGCCTCGAGCCGAGACTTCCGCCGCACGCGCGTTGATGTGCAAGCCCACCTCGCGCGACCCGGTAAACGCAATCAGCGCCACATCGGGATGATCGACCAGCGCTGCGCCGGCTACCTCACCGCGTCCTGGGACGTAGTTCAGCACGCCGGCCGGCAACCCCACCTCCTGAAAAATATCCATGAGCCTGGCTGCGACCGCGGGCGACTGTTCCGCCGGCTTCATCACCACGGTATTGCCGGTGGCCAACCCCGCCACCGTCATGCCCGTCACGATCGCAAGTGGAAAATTCCATGGCGCAATCACACCCACAACACCGCGCGGACGGTATTCAAAACGATTCTCTTCACCCGGAACATCCGCGCCAGCTTCTCTTTCCAGTGCGATCGCACCCTTTGCATAGTATTCGCAAAAATCGATCGCTTCGCAGACGTCCGCCGTCGCTTCGCGCCAGCTCTTGCCACACTCATAGATCTCCCAGGAGGCCAATTCGAACAACCGGTCGCGCATCCGTTGCGCCGCAGCACGAATCAGCTTTGCACGCTCGAGGGCACCACAATCCCGCCATGATGCCAGCGCCCCTCGCGCCGCGGCAACCGCGTCGGCCACTTGCGACACGCTGGCCGTTGCAACCTCTGCCACGACGCGCGAAGTAACTGAAGGGTCGAGCGACTCTAATATCTCGTCAGTCTCGATCGATTCACTTCCGATCAGCAACGGAACCGTTTGACCTAGTTGTGCTTTCACTTGATCAAGCGCCTGCCGCATTGATGTTCGATTTTCCTGGCACGCAAAATCAACCAATGGTTCATTCGCAAACGTGGCGGCCAGTGGGGTAGTCGATCCCCTTGCTGAGATATCTTGATCGGTCATGTCGTTCTTGGGCATGTTTTCCTTGGGCAATTCTTCCTCGGTCGACCGAGTGCTGTCCGCACCAACGGTCAGTGGGTTAGTCAAGAGCTCTTCCGTTGCCGCGTTGTCGGCGGAACCCGCGCGGAGAAACGAATCGTTCGACGTATTCTCCAGCAGCCGGCGCACCAGGTAGGCCATGCCTGGGATCAGCTCGCCGTAGGGCATGTAAACGCGGAGACGGTGACCCAGTTCGGCGAGTACGCGTTTTTCGGCATCTGCCATTCCATACAGCATCTGAAATTCAAATGCGTTTTGCGGCAGCCCCAGCTGTTCCGCAACGGCGATTCCGTGCGCCATCGATCGGATATTGTGCGTGCCCAAAGCAGGTCGCAGGTGGTCGACGTTTTGCATTACGAAGCGAGTCGCTCGTTCAAAACACGCATCCGACTGCCACTTCTGCTGATACACAGGTATCGGCCATCGCTGGGCACCGGCGTGGATCGTTTCGTAATCCCAATACGCTCCCTTAACCAGCCGCACCCAAACCGGCTTTCCGCGCTGCCGAGCCCAATCGGCCAGGTCAATCAGATCGCGACCTGCATCTCGCAAATAACATTGCACGACAATCCCAATATCGCCAACATCACAAAACTCGTCCTCACCCAGAATCTGTTTGAAGATCAGCAACGTCAGATCCTTCTTGTCGTACGATTCCATGTCGACATTGACAAAGGCTTGATGGTTGCGAGCGATCCTGAGCAACTTCCGCAGCTTCGCACCGACACGCTCGAGCGTCCCCTCGGGATCGACCGCGTCGAACTTGCAATCGAGCGCGGACAGCTTGATCGACAGGTTCATACGCGGCAGCGGCCCCAATACACCTTGATCGATATGCGCATTCTCCGCCCAACGGTTCACTTGAGGAGCGATGGTCTCGATTAGCTCGACGTACGCACCACAGAACCTATCCGCTTCGACGTGGCTGATGACGGCTTCGCCTAGAATGTCGAGCGTGAATCCACGATTGAGCTTGCGTTCGCGCTGTGCGGCGGCAACAACCTCGTCGGTGTTTGTTCCCGCAATAAAGCGGCGGGCCATATCCATGGCGCTCAGTTTGGCAGCCCGCGCGACGGCGCCACGCGTGAGCGACGTCCGCCGCGCGATCCCCAGGGCGGCGCCCAGCGGCCTCGGCAATTGATCGCGAACATCCGAAAGATATTCGTTCAAGTGCCCCACAACCGCGTCGCTGCTACCTAACATCGGCAGCACATCGACAAATCGGAACAGCTGAACCTTGACCGCTTCGTCCTTCATGGCGAGGTCCATGATGCGGTCATCCCACCAGCGTCGCTGGAGGAAATAAGGGCGTTGCTTGTCGAGATGGTCGAATACGTAGCGACCGATCTCGCGCGTGCGGTCTTCGACCGCTTGAAGTGCGTCGTCAGACAGATCTTCCGTGCCCTGCCAACCCTGCATCATGGTCATTGCCTCATCGTCCGTGATGGAATGATAGGAATCTCGCTTTTTGGCTTGGCTCGTCGCGACTTTCCATCAACCCATTCTTGACGTATATGCGACGCCGGGTCAACGCGACCCGTTTGCAAAGCCCGCCGCATTACCGCCGCAATGTCCTGCGAAACGTGCTCGAAGAACACGATCTGGTCTGCTTGTTTGGCCGCGACACATCTTCCGTTTTGCAGAATCACCGCGTTCTTGTGCATCGCCGAGATACGGGGGCCATCGGTAACTATGCCGTTAAGGTTTAGCGGGTCGACGGCGGAAATCAGTAGCCAAGCATCATCGGCGTCGGTTTCGCGCATGGCCCTCAAAGGCTCGACCACAGCCTCATCAGCAAACTGCTCGCCTCCCACACCGCTAACAAACCGACCACCTCGTACGTCGCCACGCAATTCCATCCGCCGATACATGTACACTAGCTCTCGCCAGGAAGGAGCGGTGGATTCGCGTGCCAATAAATCACGGAAGACAACGCCGTAACGACGCAGCAACAACCTGCACCAGTTTTCGATGCGTTGCTCGTTCTCCGGTGGCGAGCCGAGGTGGCCGGGGAAGCAGGACCAACGACCGCTCGGCGCACCAATCGCACTCGCGGCGACACCACTGATTCGCGTGCGTCTCGTCTGCCGATGACGACTTGATCGGCGCGCGGTGACCATGCTGCGGATCGGGGCAAACGCGTCCGATGTCACCAGCCCCGCCGCAGCCAGTTCGCGCAATGCCTCTTCAAATTCGGTCGGCAACATGTCGGTGACGGCGGCCAATTCCGCGAAGAACAAAGCGCCCTTGGATCGAAGCGCTTCAAACACGCGGCTTGCACGTGAACTCAGACCACGACCGCTCGTCTCCTGCTGTGGGTCGTTGGCCTGGTCGCCGTCACGCGGCAACAGCCAACTTAAGTCGCTGCGGAGGATGAGCGAAATTGGCATCGCGCGCGTGATCGCGGCACGGGATAATTTCTCTTCGTCTCGGTGTTGCTGGCGGAGTCTACCCCAGGTTACTTCTCCAGCAAGGAACAACTGATCGAGCCACTGCGGATCGTACTGGTCGACCCGTGCGGCGAGTATCGCCGATTCCCACAGACCCGCTGGGAGATCAAATCCTTGGAGCTGCGAAACGGCTTCGCGAACACCCACTTGGCCCGCCCAGAGGATATCGCTCGTCAACCGATGATGTCGCGCCAAGAACCGCACGAACTCTTCGGGCGACACAGGCTTGATGCGGCGGCGCAAACCGTCCATCGTACGGCGGTGGATGCGCGCCAACAATCGACGGTCGCACCACTGAATATCTGCTACATCGTCTTTCTTGGCGGAAAGTTCTTCGAACTGGCCTCGCAGCACAATGCCGCGACCTTCTAGCACCTCCAGCGACGCATTGATCTGGTTGAAGGGAATCCCATATTTTCGAGCAAGATCTTGCCCAGTGACCGGTCCGCAGACTTGCAATCGACCTCGCAAGACCTCGCCCAGAGCGTCCACGCGATCAACGGTCTTTTCCAAATCCAATGGAAGATTGACGTGCGGCGTCACGGTCGCATGGGGAAAGAGCGCCCGCACGGCGGGCCAGGACTCAGTGGCAATCCAGAATTGAAGATCACCTGCGCTAATCGTTGTGGCTCGACCAGCATCGACCAATGCTTCAAACCACGGCCGCCAGGGAGCACCTTCATCGGCCGCCAACAACGTCATCCCCAACAGTGCGTCGTGTAGTTCGTCCGCATCTCGCACTAGAGGCCAAGCTTCCTGGCGAACAGCGGCGATGGCGTCCGGATCGAGGCGAGCCAGATCGCGGACATCTGCGGCGGTAAAACCGCGGCGCGTAGCGACGGCGCGTGTTCGCCGCTCTTCCAGTGGCGCGTCGTCCAAGAATGCGTACGGATTTGCGTTCAATAACTCGTAGCAAAACGGCGACGGTTCGCGCGAGTCGCGAGCCGTCAAATGAACGTCGCCCTCCTGCACCTCGCGCAGGACGTCGACCCATCGCTCGACATCCATCGCCTCGGTCAGGCAATCGTGCATCGTCTGACGGACCAATGGATGGTCCGGGATTTCGACATCCCCCTGGTGGTTCTCCAAACATCCCACCGTTTCTGGAAACGCGGCGGCCAGCAGATCGTCGGAACGGAATCGCTGTAGATGGGGTGGGACTTTCTTGCCTGCCTGGTTTCGCAACACGGCCAATGCCCGCGTCACGTTCCAACGCCAACGCACTCCGAACATGGGGGCGGCCAACACAGCTTGCTGCAAAAGTTCTTCCGCATTATGCGGTCCGAGCATTTTGAAGAGCGATTCGATTGGAAAACTGTGCTGCGGACCGACGGAAAGGAGAATTCCATTGTCCGTCGCTGCCGCCTGCAATTCAAAATCAAAGCTGCGACAAAATCGCTTCCGCAGTGCCAAGCCCCAAGCCCGGTTGATGCGTGCGCCCAGTGGTGCATGGATTACCAATTGCATACCGCCCGATTCGTCAAAAAACCGTTCGAATACGATGTTCTGACGCGTCGGAACAGGACCGATCGCACCGACCTGCGCACGAATGTACTCGGCGGCCTGCTCCGCGGTTCGAGAATCCACGCCACATTCCGCCGATAACCAAGCCAGCGACTCCGGCGCAGTGGTCGCGCTCCCGCCCGGTGTGGGTGGTGCCACTATTAGCCCATCGGCAATATCGGCGCGCAACTTCGAAATCTCGTCCGACAGTTCGACGGTGCGACCCGGCGCCTCACCAAACCAAAACGGGATACTAGGCGGTGCGCCCGCGGCGTCACGCACGACGACCTGACCAGAGCGTATCCACTGGATGCGCCAGGATGTGTTGCCCAACAGGAAGACGTCGCCCGCTATGCTCTCGATAGCAAAATCTTCGTCCACTCGACCGACGTACGTGTCGTCCGGTTGCGCAATGACGCGATATTCGGCCGCCTCTGGTATTGCACCGCCGGATGTAATTGCAGTCAGGCGCGCATTGCGTCTGGCCCGCAGCTGATGGTTAATGCGATCGCGATGGAGATAGGCACCGCGGCGGTTGTTCTTGGTCATCCCTTCGCTAAGCAACGTTACGATTGCGTCGAAGTCCTGCTCCGACAGATCGCGATACGGCCATGCACGACGGACCATTGCCAGTAACTCGGCCTCGTTCCATTCCTCGCACGCGACTGTGGCGACAATCTGCTGCGCCAGAATGTCCAACGGGGCATGAGGGATTTCGATCTGATCCAACTTGCCGCGATGCACCGCGCGGATCAGCGCCATCGACTCTAACAACTCGTCGCGCGTCAGTGGAAACAACCGTCCCTTGGGCACCAATCCCAGCGAATGGCCCGATCGGCCGACTCGCTGCAAGAATGTGGCGATGGACCGTGGCGAACCGACCTGACAGACCAGATCGATATAACCGATGTCGATCCCCATCTCTAGTGAGGCGGTCGCCACGATCGCCTTGAGCTGCCCATTCTTGAGCCGTCGCTCGGCATTCAACCGCCGCTGGCGCGACAGGCTGCCATGATGCCCCGCCACGGCGCCCTCACCCAACACTTCGCGCAAACGATGCGAAACACGTTCGGCTAGCCGCCGCGTGTTCACAAAGACCAACGTGCTGCGATGTTGATTGATCAATTCAACCAGCCGCTGGTATACTTCGTCCCATTGTTCGTGCGAACAAACGGCTGACAGATCACTTGGCGGGGTCTCGATCATCAAGTCAAGCTGCCGGGCGTGACCACTGTCGATGACCAGCACATCGTCGAAGGCCACGGACGCGACAGAATCCGCACCCGCAGTTGATGGCGCGAACTCTGAAGTTGCGGCGCGTCCATCAATCAAGTGAACATTCTGGCAATTCGATCCGACCAAAAACCGAGCGATTTGATCGATCGGCCGCTGTGTCGCAGACAGACCGATCCGAACCAGACGCTGTTCGGCCAGATCCGCCAACCGCTCCAGCGACAAGGCAAGATGCGACCCGCGTTTGTCACGCGCAAGCGCGTGGATCT
Organism: Pirellulaceae bacterium; assembly: GCA_030744725.1. Taxonomy (GTDB): domain Bacteria; phylum Planctomycetota; class Planctomycetia; order Pirellulales; family Pirellulaceae; genus ARS98. Next base: position 1,420 of record JASLPZ010000277.1, on the reverse strand, counting down.
CATCGACGATCACCGTCTTGACCGACCGCAACAGATCGCGGCTGCGAGGCGAAGTAAGCAACAAGTACAACGACTCCGGTGTCGTCACTAAGATGTGTGGCGGTTTTCGCAACATTGCCTGTCGCGCGGCGGTGGGGGTGTCGCCCGTGCGGACGGCCGTTCTGATTGGCGGTGCTTCCAGCCCGGAGGCCGTCGCCAACGCGGAAATCTTTTCCAGCGGTGACTGCAGGTTGCGATCGATGTCGTTGCTGAGCGCCTTCAGCGGAGAAACATAGACAACCTGAATGCCATCTATTAAATCGCCGGCCAGCCAATCACGACAAAGTCGATCGATGCAGACCAAGAACGCGGCAAGCGTTTTACCCGAGCCCGTGGGTGCGGCGATTAGCGTGTGGTTCCCCGCCGCGATCCAGGGCCACCCTGTCCGCTGCGGATCGGTCGGCGCACCGAATCGGCTCTCGAACCACTCCTGCACTAACGGATGGAATCGATGCTCTGTCATACGCTCATGATAGCCGCAATCAACTGACGGGTCAGCTGGGCAATAACATGACCTTGCCAAGGCGATGTCGTATCATACGGTCATGTCGTACATTCCAACCCCAAGTTCTGATCTCTCAACGTTGGAGAAGCCGTGACCCTTTCGCATTACAAGAGTGAGCGTTGCATCCGTGACGTCTTCTCTTGATTGATAGGGTGGAGTGTTTGTCAATTCATTTCAGGAGATCAAGATGGTGAGGAAGATCGATGCTGGGAAGGCGTTGCTTTGGAGGGAGATTTTGAAACGTCAGGCGGGTGGGGGCCTGTCGGTCCGCAAGTTCTGTGCGACGGAGGGAATTTCGGAGCCGTCGTTTTACGCTTGGCGGAAGAAGTTGCGGCAGCGGGCCGGCGACAAGGACGACCCGCGACAGCGGACCGCGAAACGTCGTACGGACTCGCCTGATGACGAAGGGCTCTTCGTTCCCGTAAAACTGCTCGACTCGAATCCGGCGTTGGAGATTATTCACCCGCTTGGTTATCGGATTCAAGTAGCCGGCGATGTCAATCCGATCGCATTGCGGCAGGTGATCGAGGTGCTCGATGGAAGGGATAGTCGATGATCGCCCTGCCACCACAAATCCGTGTCTTTCTCTATCGCCTGCCGACCGATATGCGAAAGAGCTTCAATGGCCTGGTCGCCTTGACGGAATCGGCATTGAAGCAAGATCCGTTGTCGGGAAGCCTGTTTGTCTTCGTCAACCGTCGACGCGATCGCATCAAGATCCTCTACTGGGGCCAGACGGGGTTCTGTATCTGGTACCAACAACTTCAAAAGGGAACCTATCAGCTGCCCGGCGAGGATTTTCTGGAAGCACAGGAGACACTTGAAGTCACACGTTCACAGCTGTCTTTGATTCTGGACGGAATCGACCTCTCTTCC
>JASLPZ010000276.1:0-9579 GCA_030744725.1 Pirellulaceae bacterium | reverse complement strand
CGCGATATGAGGCCGTTCGATTTGGTCAATCCTATCGCGGGTTTTGCTGGTCATATCTTCCCAGCGAACTAATTGTTGATTGTGTGAAACCCGCTGCCCGGCTGTGGCCATCGGCACGTCGCTGCGCCAACTGACCGGCGCGAAAAACGCTTGCAACCGGAAATAGTCTTCCTGCAGAATCGGGTCAAACTTATGATCGTGACATCGCGCGCACCCGACGCTCATACCAAGGATTACCTCGCCCGTGACATCGGTCATCTCATCCATGATCAGCGACCAGTGCATCCGCGCATCGCGTTGGTTATGCTCGTAAACGCCGTGCCGCAGAAAGGCCGTTGCCACGACTACATCCGGATCGTCTGGAGCCAACTCGTCGCCGGCAAGCTGCTCTCGAAGAAACTGGTCGTACGGCTTGTCATCGTTGAAGCAGCGGATGACGTAATCGCGGTAACGCCACGCGTTGGGGCGGTAGCCGTCGGCACGGTAGCCATCCGATTCAGCGTAGCGCACCAGATCGAGCCAGTGCCGGCCCCAACGCTCGCCGTAGTGCGGACTGTCCAGCAGGCGATCGACCAACAACGCATATGCCTCTGGCGAAGTGTCCTCGACAAAGGCGTCGACCTCTCGTGGAGACGGCGGGATGCCAACCAGATCAAAGTACAATCGGCGAATCAGCGTGGCGCGATCTGCAGGTGGTGCCGGCGACAGCCCAGCTTCACTAAGCCGGCGGTAGACGAAACGGTCCACGTCATTCCGGCACCAAACGCCGTCATTCAAGTCAGGTGGCGTGGGATTTCCAACAGGTCGAAACGCCCAGTAGCTTCGATCCTCGTCACTGATTCGCGCAGCCGTGCTCAGTGACTCGCCGCTGCCCTCGGGCCAAGGCGCACCCATCTCGATCCACCGCACCAGCAGTCTTATCTGCGCCGCATTAAGCTGCCCGCTGGGCGGCATCTCCAGACCCTCATAGGCGATCGCTTCAACCAAAAGACTCTCGGCCGGCTTTCCTGGCACGAGCGCCGCGTCCGACTCGCCACCCTTCAACATGGCGACACGGGAATCCAGTCGCAACTCGCCCTCCTGCTTCTTCTCACCATGACACGAGAAGCACCTCTTGGCCAGCAGCGAACGGATCTTCGTTTCAAAGAATCGCGATTGCTCCAGCGTCGGTTCCGCGGCGTGAAGTACGGCGCCGGATGCGACGAGGAGCAAGGCGACTGTTGCAACCGTCTGCAGTCGTTCGATTTTCCAAGGAAGTAGCGTCGTCATGAAAATAACTCTCGGATGGGCTGGCCCATGTCAGTGATCGGAACAGGCCGGTCACCTGCCGCGTAAAGTTCTTCAGCCGGATGGATGCCGAGCGCACAATGGATCGTGGCGTGCAAGTCGGGCACGGAAACAGGTCGCGACTCGATCTTCATTCCCAGTTCGTCGGTCACACCAATTGTCTTGCCGTTCTGCAATCCGCCGCCAGCCAGCGCAATGCTGAAGGCTCTCGAGTAGTGACCTCGGCCACCGCCGCCGTCAAACTGGGCCGGGCGGCCAAACTCACTCGCCACAACGACGAGCGTCTTGTCCAGCATCTTGTGATGTTCCAAGTCGAGCACCAAGGTCGACAGTGCGCTGTCCAGCTCCTTGATGAGTAGATGCTGGTTCAACTGACCGTCGTTGTGCGTGTCCCATCCCGTGCCGTTGATGAAGTTCATGTTGTGTGAGACTTCGACGAAACGTACGCCGGCCTGCAACAGGCGTCTGGACAGAAGACAGCGCTGACCAAACTCGCCGCCGTAGGATTCTCGTAGCGAGGCTGGTTCGCCGTCCAGTCGAAACACGTTCGTGAACTGTGGGCCGGACAGGCGAAGCGCTTCGCTGATCGTGGCATCATAATCCTGAATCGTCTTGCCGCCGGTGGTGCGTTGCAGGTAGTCGGCTCGGATTTGCGCGAGCAACCGATCGCGGCGGTCTTGCCGCTTCTTTGTCACATCGTGAGCACGAGTGAAACCAGCTGGTCCCGATTCCGTATCGATGAGATAGACATAGCTGTGTTTGGCGCCTAGAAACCCCGACCCTCGCGTCACGTTTGGATAGCCGATCAAGACGTAGGCCGGCGCCTTGTCATTAACAGGCCCGCGTTGATACGCGACGATCGAACCGACCGACGGATAGACGATCGTCCCGGACGTCGGACGGCCGGTGTGGATGCGGTTCGTGGCGGCTGCGTGCTCGTCGATGACTTCGTGATGAACCGTGCGGATGATGTTGAAACGATCGAGTACCTTGGCGCATCGGGGAAGATGCTCGCAAACCCGGGTGCCCTCAATAGCAGTGTCGATCGGGTCGTAGTAGGAGCCTGCCTGTTTCGCCTTGGGATCACCTCGGCGTTTAGGATCCCATGTGTCGATGTGGCACGCGCCACCGCCAAGCCAGACCATGATGCAATGTTCGGCCTTGCCGAGAGGAAGTGGTTCCTGCGCGGCGGCGAAGCCAGCCTGCTTCGAGCCGGCAAGTGAGCCCGCCATAAGGCCCGTGCTCGCCGCGGCTGCCTGCAGTACAAATTCGCGTCGAGTTGTGTTTACCGAATGCATGAAGGTTCCTTGTATCCAAAGCCGATCAAGGCAGAAACACGAACTCCGGTGAATTGATCAATGTCCACAACATATCTTCCATCCGTTCGTGCCAACCGGACTCAAGCTTCATTGTCGGTGGGTCACCCTTGCGAACGGCTTCTTCAAGTTCCACTTTGATCTCGGTCGCTTCCGGATCCAAGTGATTCGACCAGGAAACCATATTTCGTCGCAGACGTGGTCTTCTTTTCGGTACTGGAGCATTCTTCACAACTCGGCTTCCGTAACCATCTTGCAAGAGAAGAACGAACAGGGCTTGCTCATCACCTGTCGGTTGTCGGTTGAGGATTCGCAGGTAGACCCGCTCGATCAACGGTTCGAGTGGCTGGTCTTTCAGGGCAAGCTCCGTCAAGGCACTGTCATCTGAAAGCCGCGTCACGCGACGGCTCAAGATTCCATTGGCAAGAAGCGCCGGTTGCAGTGCCGTAGGTTCCTCGTCGCGAACGCTTACGGGATCCTGTCGCGAACCGCGCCAGGCAAATGTTTCCAAGACCGTGACGAACGGCTGGGCAAACGGCAACGCCAGACTGGGGCGATCTCGCTCGTTAGATAGCGACGTGAACTGCCAGGCGCGTGTCGCCCGACCCAGGTGCAGCGAATTCGTGTAGTCCCGCGCGCCGTCGATGTCGATACAGATCGCACCAGCGTCGAACGGCTTCCCGCAAACAGAGAAAAGCGAATCGACAAGCTGCTCGGCCGACATTCTTCGCACCAGCGGCGACGCAAACAGATACGGCTTCTCGGTCCTGATAACCTCCCGGTTTCTCGGAATTCGTTGGTAGGCGTGAGAGTTGAGGATCAGTCGAGCGACGTGCTTCAAGTCGTAGTCATTGAGCATCAGCTCACGGGCCAGGTAGTCGAGCAGCTCTGGGTGGGACGGCGTGGCGTCTTCCCAATCGTCAATTGGTTCGACAATGCCATAGCCGAAGTAGCGTCGCCACATACGATTGACAATCACTTTGGCGAAGCGTTTGTTGTTTGCTGATGTGATCAAGGCCGCCAGGCGCTCACGCGGATCGTCCGCTTGACGCAACACGCCGTCGGGCAGCTTGTCCTGCATGATGTGCGAGAACGACCATTGGGGAGAGACCTCTTCGCCGGGTTTAAGGGTGACTTCGACCAGCAAGGATGCAACAGCGTCGTCGCCACCGGGTATCGAACTAGTCGCTGGCACTCCCTGCGGGCTCCGTTTGAGCATCGCGGCCAGGCTGAACAAGTCCCGCTGCAGGAAGTCGTGATAGGGCGCGTCGTGGCAGCGGGCGCATTTCATCTCCAGCGCCATAAACGCTTGCCCCACGATATGGGCCTTGGCGGCCATCGGCGCATCGTTCTGAGTGGCCATCGCAAAGCCGGCTGGACCGCCAAAGTAGCTGCTCCCTTCCATCATCACGAGCTCCGTCGCGAATCGGTCGAAAGGCTTGTTGTCAAGGAACGATTCGTAAATCCACCAGCGGAACGGGCCAGTGTTGTTCAAGGTCGGATTGACAATGTTCGGATTCTCGGCCAGTACGTCCTGCCAATAACCGACCCAATTGTCGGCCCAGCGGTCGTCATTCAACAGCCTATCAATCACTCGAGCTCGGCGATGGGGTGCACGATCGTCGAGAAATGCTGCGATCTGTAGTGGTGAAGGGACGATGCCTGTCGTGTCCAGTGTGACTCGGCGGAGAAAAGCCAAGTCGCTCGTTAGACCGACCGGCTCCTGACCGGCTTGTTGCAGCCGACGGCCGATAAAACGATCGATATCGTTATTGATGGAAACATCGTCGGCGACTCTCGGTGGCGTTGGGCCGTCTGTTTTTGCAACGTCTCGCCGGGCAAGGTCGTGACGCCAATTCCAATACTCCGTCTCTTGCTTACTTGCTTCTCTTCGCCGGCTGACGTTGAGTTTCGCCAAGATCGTGCGTTGATCGGCCGAAAAGGCTTGCCAGGCGGCATCGGTAAGCGGCACATCGATCGTCGCACTCAGCAGTTGGAAATCCTCGTCTGGGCGACTGATGAACACACCGGTCTCTCCTAACTCCGGACGATGTTTCTGGCCGCCAACGATCATCTCAAAGCGGAACAAGTGCTCGTTGCCGTCGCCTTCGATCATGACGACGGTTTCCGTATCGCCGCGCTGTAAGGGCCGGATGTTCGGAGCCAGGCTCGTATCGATCTCGAATACTTTGCCGTGGGCACTGCTGGAGATGCTGTGAAAACCGGTCTCGGCGATCTTCTTCCCGTCCATGTACAGCCGCGACGCATTCCGGCAACGTACCAGGATTCGCGATTCGCCTTCGGGCACGGTCACGTAACCGAGTGCGCGAATCAAGAACGGGTTACTGCGGTCGATTTTGACGCCACGCGGGGAATACTTGGTGGGTACATCGACAAATGCAAAGCCGCCCGCGACAAAACTCTCGACGAACTTTGGCGAGCGAAACTTCCAAGATTTACGATCGGGGATACTTTCGAAAATGTCTACTAACACGGTATCATCCGGCACTCTAGTCAGATCGATCACGGCAGCCGGCTCGATGTACCGGAACCGTGCGCGGATGCGTTCCGCAGAAAGTGCGGAACGATAGATAGCAACCTCGTCCAACATCCCACGAAACGTGCTTCCCGCCGCGCCACCGAGCGACGAGCCAATCCAAACCTCGTCGTTGTCCACAACCGGTGCTCGATCGGTCGCGCCACCCATGTCCCATTTGCCGGAGACGGGTTCACCGTCAACGTAGCCCCGCGCGCTGTCTTTCTCGCCGAAGGTGTACGTCACCGCAACGTGATGCCAGCCGTCACCGACCGTCACGCCACTCTCAGAAGTCCAGCGATGCCAATCGCCGTCCAGTCCGGCGCTGCGAAACAGAAAGCTCAGGCCGGCACTGCCACCCGCACTTCGCAACCGCAGTGCATAATTATGATTGTTTTGGGGAACGCCGGGGTTGTTCGTACGCCCCTTGCCGATAATGTAAGCAAAGCCGCCCGAACGGATTGGTTTCGAACTGACCCATGCTTCGAGCGTGATCGAATCTCCAGCGTCGAAGTCCAACGGGCTGTCGGCTCCCGGATCTTTGATCCTCACGAAGCCCGACTCACCCGTAAACTCGATGGCTTTGTTGTCCGCATCAAACAGCGGGAACTCATCGCGACGTGGTCCGGCGGCTTCGAGCGTCAGAGTGCCACTCACGACACCAGCGAACGAATGGGCCGAATCGGCGCGATTGACGATCTCTGCAGGGTTCGAGTCGTGCAACCGCCAATAGCCGACGGGATTGTCGGCGAGCACAATCTCGCCATAGGTCCGGGATATTTCAGCGGCTTCGCTGGAACATCCAAGCAACCAACTGAATCCGACAATGCCGACGAAAAGTAGAACGGACTTCACTCCGCTGGGTTGAGGTGAGAGTAAGCGGAATGAACTTAAGACTTCTGCTGGTCTGGGCAAATGAAAAATCCTCTCAGATTGTCGTCTCTCGCAACTTGGCGAAAGTCAACCAACTCGCGCGGCGAATCAACTAAACAGCTCTTCGACGAGTGCGCCTCCTTTGACGAGTTGCGTTGGCTGGTCAGTCGATGGGATGATGTACTCGTCTCGTGGATCGATTCCGAGCGCGTGACAGAAGCTGACAAATAGATCCGGCACGTCCACAGGTCGATCGATAACCTTGACGCCGTCCTTGTCGGTGGCACCGATCACCTGGCCCGGCTTCACGCCAGCACCGGACAACGCGGCGAGCCAGCCTTCGGAGTAGTGGTCGCGTCCGCCCTTCTCCTTGAACTTCGGCGTTCGTCCAAACTCGCCCATCCAGACCACCAGGGTATCCTCGAGCATTCCGCGATCGGCAAGATCGGTCAGCAGGGTGGCATATCCTGCGTCGGTTTCCTGGGCCAGAATTGGGTTCTCTGCGAATCCGTTCTTATGCGTGTCCCAACCCTGGTCGTTTAGCGTGCCCGAGCTGAACACCTCGACAAACGTCACACCCTGTTCGACTAATCGTCGCGCCAACAGACAACCCTGGCCGAACGGACTGCGGCCGTAGGCGTCTCGCAACTTCTCCGTTTCGCTGGACAGATCGAACACCTTTCGTTTGGGGCTGGTGACAAACCGGGCCGTACGATCGTAGATAGCTTGCTTTTCCTTCACGGCTTCTTGGCCGCCGTCTGCGGCAAACTCGTTGTCGAACAGGCCGGCCAGTTTCAGACGCCGCTCGAGCACTTCGTTGCTGACCGTGGGAGTCAGGTTTGGCGGCATCTTGCCAGGCATGGCAACCTTGAACGATTCGTACTTGGCACCAAGGATGCCGGCATTCACGTCGCGTGTGGCAATTCGCGGCTTGGAAATCCGTACGAACGGCGGCAGGTCGGTCTGCGACTGGACCAGTTCGTGCATCACGACCGAACCCCACGTCGGATACTGGAATGCTGGATTGGTCGGATAACCGGTCCGCACCAGGCGAATCGCCCGCATGTGGTCGCGTTCACCAGAATTCATCGACCGGATCAGGGTGATCCTATCCAAGACAGCGGCCGTCTTGGGCCAATGTTCGCCGACCTGAACGCCGGGAATCTTCGTGCTGATTGCTTTGGCCGGCCCCTGATTCTTCGATCCGATCTTGGGGTTGAAGGTCTCGAACTGGCTCGGCCCGCCGTCCATCCAGAGCAGGATCATTGCTTTGCCTCGGCTACGCAGCTGTTCAGCTTGGGCCACGAGCAAATCGTGCCAGGATAACGACATCACACCCGCGGCGGTCGTCACGCCGGCAAGGTGTTTGAGAAACGATCGCCGTTCAACGACGCCGTGTCCGTTCATGCCGATTCTCAAAGACGGGTGCCACATGCTATTGGTCCTTTCCCCTTTGCAAACGTCGTGCTAACGTCGGGTTGTGAACTCTGTGCTGTTGAGCCAGCTCCACAGTAGATCTTCATAAGCCGAGCCGCGCACGCCAGTCGACGCGATGTGCGTCTGCGAGATCTTCAGTTCTCGCTCAGTCGGTGCCCGGGCAAATACCAGCCGAAACAGCTGGGCCACGGCCACACCATCGTCTGGCTCGCCGGCAAGCAGCTTGGCGAGGACCGTGTCGCTGCCGAGCGACGCGTCAATCTGCTTCTGCAACTGGTCGTTGTTCATCATCCACAGCGCCTGCTGCATGGTCCGGGTTACCAGACGACGATCGACGGATGGATCGAAATTGAACACATCCTTCACCAGGTCGCGCGTGCTCTTCGGCGGCGGGGGGAAACGGAAGTTGCCATCCTGTTTGGCCTGCTTCGGTTTGATATTCGGTAATTGAATTGCCGCCGCCAGCGAATCGAAGACGTCGTCGCCCCGTAGCTTCTGTGGAAGTACGGCGGAATACAGTACGTGTGCCTTGCTCGCTGCGGGTAAACTGCGTTGGTACGCCTCGGTATTCATCAACAGGCGGAACAGCCCCTTGATGTCGTAGCCACTCGACGTGAACTGCTCAGCCAACGCTGCATGAACCTCAGGCAGCGTGGGTGTGACGTTTTCCGACAGGTGGTCGACGGGTTCATAGAAACCGCGTCCTATCAACTGCGACCAGATTCGGTTGGTGTAGGCTTTGGCAAAAAACTCATTCTGATCGCTGGCCAACCAATCGGCCAATGCCTGACGTCGCTTAACGTCGCTCAACCCCGGCGCAATTGGATCACCGTCGAATACGGCCGGCTGCATCGTCTCCTTCTTAAGTGGGAACTTGTGCTCACCGGAAGGTTTCGACGACACGAGGATCTGGCCCGCATCGTTCCAAGGCACCTTGGTATCCGTACGCACGAAGAATGCCGCTAGTTGGTGGAATTGATCTTGCTCCCAGCTTTCGCATTTGTGGTCGTGGCACTGTGCACACGCCAACTGCTGACCGAGAAAGATCCTCGCGGTCTCGGCAGCAAGCCGTTCGACGCTCGCTTCGTGAAACCCAATGAACGTGGCTTCCGGGTGTTCCTCCACCTTGCCGGTGGCGGTGATCAGTTTCCAAGTGATCTCGTCCCATGCGGCACCATTGTTCAGCCGCTCGGCCAGCCACCTCCTCAGCGGCCCGTAGTTTAGGAACGTCAACTGTGGCGTCGGTGTACGGTAGCTGATCGTGTCTGACCAATAACTGGCCCAGTTGCGACCAAAACTTTCGTTCGCTAACAGCTTGTCGACCGCCCGTTGACGCTTGCCCGGCGCCGAGTCCGCCAGGAACGCATCAAGTTCCATGGGCGATGGTTGCCGGCCGATCAGATCGAGGCTGGCGCGGCGGAGGAACTGCTGGTCGCCACAAATCTCAGCCACGGGCGCATCGCCGAGTGACGCCTTCAACAGGGCATCCAGCGACTCGGAGGTGAGCTTCACCACCGGTTCACGATCGCGCGACTTCCACACTGCCACCTCTTGGGGCGCGGTTTCTTTTTTCTTGTCGTCCGCCTTTTTCTTGTCGGCCTTCTTCTTTATATCGGCTACCTTCTTGTCAGCCACCTTCTTGTCAGCTGCCTTCTTGTCGGCCGCCAGTTTTCTCGCAGTCTGCTCTTGCTTCGTCGAATCATTCCCGTCTGCAACGACGGGTATCGCTGCCAACATCATCACGAGTCCGATCAAGCCACTCGTGACCCAACATCGACAGTTCTTCAACGATGACATGTACCCAACCCTCTGCAGCAACCAGATTGCATTTAACAGGACCACGATGTCCGGAATAGCCCAGTTTACCGACCAGCCGAGGAAATGGAAAGTCAACAGTGTGGGGTTAAGAAACTGAGCCGAATTCCAACTGTTGTCTTTGACTGGAGTTAAATAAGGTCACTAAGCAGTGTTCGATCTATTATTGCCGTCTTTCGCTCCGCGAAAGCACGTTCCTTTCGCGGAGCGAAAGGCGACTATCGGACACACGTTGTGGCCCGGTCTCCCGACCGGACCACGTTCGAGAAGGTCAATCAGTGAGTCGAGATTCGCCACGGTGGCACGGTCAGGAGG
>JASLPZ010000275.1:0-9606 GCA_030744725.1 Pirellulaceae bacterium | reverse complement strand
TGTTTGCAACCGCAGCATGATAGAAGAGCCTTTTTTAGTGGATACCAATTGAAGACGTTTTCTCAGAAAGTGCAGTTTGTAATGGACATGAGGAAAAAGTGCATTCTCCGTGTGTTGTTATCGCAAATCCGCTTTGAGTTGCCGAACCAAAGTCAACTTGGTTTGACTTGGCGTCCGATGCAAAAACTATCGCTGGCAGATGCGTTTGACGGTTGTTCGGCGGCCAAGTGGGCCTTATAATTCCGCCGGCACGTATTGCGTTTTGAGGAGGTTGGGGGTGACACAAAAGCCCAAAGTCCTCTGTGTATTGAATCACGACGATGCTCAGGCGGGATTAACCGATTTCTTTCGTGAATCATGCGAAATCGTCCCGGTTCAGAGCACGTTGACCGCGCTTTCTACCGTCGCCAGTGAGGATTATGACGCGGTTTACATCGACGCCGCTGCCGCCTCCCAGTTAGACCACCTCCTGCAGAGCGAGCAGATTCTCGACGGCATGCCGGGTGGCGTCGTCATGCTAAATCTGGAGAACACGATTACCTGGGCGAACCTCCGCTTTAAAGAGTGGGCGTCTGTGGATGAAGTCGTGGGAATGAGCTTCTATGCGGCGTTGGGCCACCCTGAAATCCTGGGGCCGGATTTCTGTCCATTTCACACCGCTCTGGCGACCGGAAAGGCGAGTTGTTCGACGTTGCGCGTCGAGGAAAACCGCTACTTTCAAACGCACGCAGCCCCCGTTTTGGAAAAAGGCGGGGACCCCACCTGCCTAATCGTGACGGTCCGCGATGTCACCGAGGAAATGCTGCAGCAGCAAAAACTTGCGGCGATACATCAAGCTGGCATCGAACTCTCCGATCTCAAGCCCGAAGAAGTCTTCCACATGGAAGTCGACGAACGCATTGAATTGCTGAAGTCGAACATCCTGCATTACACCCAGGATCTGTTGAACTTTGACGTCGTCGAAGTCCGGCTACTGGATCAACAGTCTTCGCAACTGCAGCCGCTACTATCCGTTGGGATTGATGAAGAGGCGGCCGGGCGGCCCCTTTTTGCCAGACCGCAAAACAATGGCGTGACCGGTTTTGTGGCCGCGACGGGCAAGAGCTACCTGTGTGAAGATACAACGGAAGATCCGCTGTATTTGCAGGGCTTTAAAGGTGCCAAGAGCTCGCTAACGGTCCCACTGATTCTGCACGATCAAGTGATCGGAACGTTTAACGTCGAAAGTCCGGAACCGCGAGCCTTCAGTGAAAGTGACCTGCAGTTCTTGGAAATCTTTTCGCGTGACGTGGCGGTGGCCTTGAACACGTTGGAGTTGATGGTCGCTCAACGTGCTAGCACGGCGCAAGAGAGTGTCGAAGCAATTCATGGTGCCGTTGCACTGCCCGTTGACGAGATTCTGAATGATGCGGTCAATGTGATGGAACGCTACATCGGACATGAGCCGGAAGTCGTGGAGCGTTTGCAACGCATTCTCAGAAATGCCCGCGATATCAAGCAGGTGATCCACAAGGTTGGTCAAAAAATGGCACCAGCCGAAGTCGTGCCAACGTCAGCAAACGCCGTAAAACACGCCAAGCTGCGAGGACTTCGGGTCTTGGTCGTGGATGATGATACGCGGGTCCGCAACGACGCCCACACGCTGCTCGACCGCTACGGCTGCGAAGTCGAAACGGCACACGCAGGCGGCGAGGCCATTTTCATGGTGCGCAACGGCGATGCTGGCGATCGCTACGATGTGATTATCGCCGATATTTGCCTGCCGGATATGAACGGCTACGAGTTTCTCGTGAAGCTCAAAGAGTTGATTGTTCCAGTGCCGTTGGTCTTAATGACCGGTTTCGGGTACGATCCAGGCCACTCGATTGTCAAGGCGCGAAAATCTGGCTTGCATCACAATGCCGTGCTTTATAAGCCTTTTCGCCTCGATCAACTGATCGAGACAATCGAGAACATCAGTGATGTTTTCCGCGAAGTTCCGCAGGCGTAACGTTAGCTGCGGTTGCGGTCAGTGTCGCTGCCGAGAACCTCGCCCGCACTCACATTGAATTTGTGCTCCATGGTTTCGTTCAATGATGTTTGTTTGCTGACCGGACTCTTGTTTGGACACACTGCCTTGTGGGTTGCTATGTTCAATCGAGTTCACGCTTTGCCGCTTCCATGCCGCTTGATTGGTGCCTTGGAAAAAGTCCACGTGTTGATTCTGGTGGCCGGCCCGGCGGCTGCCATCTGGTGGTGCCTTGACGGCCACGGCAGGCATGCCAGTTTGGCCGGTTTGTTGACCGAACAACTGTGGCTGGCGGGATACGCTCTGATCTGTGGTGGCATGGCCGTCTTCATTCCCATCATCTGGTCCATGAGGAGAATGACGAGGTCAGGATCATCTCTACCGGTCAGCAATCACACGCAACGACTGGATGTCACTCGCGAGATCGGCCACAGTCTGATCGGGACTCGAACTGCTTTCTTCTTGTCAAAGGTGCCTGGCAACCAACTCTGCGAATTGTACGTCCATGAAAAGGTACTTTGCCACCCACGGTTGGTTCCAGCGCTGGAAGGTCTGACAATCGGGCATCTGTCAGATCTCCACTTCACCGGAAAAATCGAACGGGACTATTTTGAATACGTGATCGATTGCGCCAACGAGTTGGATGTTGATATCGTGGCAGTGACGGGTGACATCGTCGACAAAGACAAATGCATCGATTGGATTCCATCGACGCTGGGTCGATTGAAGAGCCGGCATGGAGTCTATTTTGTTTTTGGGAACCACGACAAACGCGTCATGGATATGCCGCGTTTGCGTTGGACGTTGCAGGAAGCTGGTTTGGTCGAACTTGCTGGTCGCTCGCTCGAGATTCAGATTGCGGGGCACCGCATCGCATTAGCAGGCAACGAACTACCTTGGTTTGGGCCCGCGGGTGAATTGTCGGCCGACCAACTTGATGCACAGACATTTCGGATTCTCCTTTCGCATTCGCCGGATCAACTTCAATGGGCCCGGAGGCGGCAATTCGACTTGATGCTCGCGGGACACACGCACGGCGGCCAGATCCGCTTCCCCTTCATCGGCCCCGTCGTTTGCCCAAGCCTGCACGGCGTGAAGTATGCCAGCGGCATCTTTTATGAAGCGCCGACCCTGATGCACGTCAGTCGCGGTCTCTCGGGGCTCGATCCAATTCGAATCAACTGCGCCCCGGAATTAGCTAAACTGACACTGCGATGCTCGGCCTGAGGTCGTATGACGAATTCTTGTGAGGCTATGCCTCAGACCAAGCGAGCTATCGCTCGGTTGCGGCGACCCGCTCCCCGACCAACCTGTGGTCGGTGCCCGTCGCTGAAAACTTGACTCATTTGTAGAGAAGAAGCTGATACGAACTTTCTAGGCCGCCCGGGTTTCGTTGCACATAACCGCTCAAACAGTTTGCGGAAAGCGAATATCACGTTGATGCATGACAACCGTGGGCCGCAAGGTGAGCCCATCAAACCGGTCAACCCGTATGAGAGTCCACAGTCGTCTGTGCGGCGTGGACCCTTACTGGTTCGTTTAGCTCGCGCGGCTCGCCGTGGCTTTGCGACGTATTGGGTAGAGATTCAAAAATCCAATTTGACGACGGTCGAACATTTCGGTGCGTGGTTCACTCTGGCGTTTGGTGCTCTAATCGTCGTGGCAATTGGCTCAGCATTCCTCTGGTTTCTGGTGACGCAGCTTGTCAGCGAGCTTTGACAGCAGAGTGTCTGCATCGTTGGCAAAGTCCGGTTTGCACAGGCACTGGAAACTACCGCTTTGTCGTCGAGATCCAGAGGAACGGTTTTTCGGCTTCGTCCATTCGCAGTTCTGTACCCAACCCGGCCTGAAACATCACGGTGTCGAGAATGCGTTTGTAGGACACACGTTTCGACGGGAAATTGACATTTTTTGTTGCGGTATCGACTTCGTGCCTGGCCATCGAATTGTAGTCGAACAAGAAGGGTAACTCGACTCGCGGCTGAATCGCTTCGATGGCCTGCGAGAGTGGCGTGTCGCGGATCTCAACCTTGACATTCTCGAACAACTTCGGTGCCGTACTGAACGGCGTCCCTTTGATCGGCCAACCGATGGGCCAAGACTCGTCCGATTCACGGACTTCCTTGATCGACAGAATCACCTTACCATCTTCGCGCTTGTGGGGACGCCAGATCAGGCCCAGCGGACGTATCGTCGCCGCCAGTGCCGTACCGCTGGTAATGCCATTCAGATCGTCAGAGACAACTTCGTTGCGTGCAAACGCCGCTCGGCCAACCGTCGATACGTCAAACGGAACTTGCAGATCGCGAACAATCTGGCGGGCGACATCTCCCGCTCGCACGCCCTTGGTCGAGAACGCCAGAGGCCGACTCACTCGCTCATGAAACGCTACCAACTGTTCGCTCGTCAACCCAAATGCCACACGCACGGCAGTCAGGCCATCGACACCTTCACTCCGGAGTTTTTTGATCCACTGAGCGATTTTGGTTCGGTCCGTGTGAGCGAAATTGCCGCCGAGCAATCGTAGACGATTGTCGCCGAGTAGAATTCCGACGACGTGATAGCTGGGCTGCGCATCTGTGCCGACGTTTTCCACCGTCGTCTGTTCGCTTCCCTGGGCTCCTCGAATCCTCACGCTCGTACTTTCGAGATTCTTGAACAGATCGACCCATCTTCGTGCTGCGTTCAGCGGAAACCCATTTCCGGTGACCAATTCAAAGGTCACCCGCGGTGCCGCGTGGAGGTGAGCGCCGGCGCTCAGCATCAAGAATACGGCGATCAGGCTGACTAGTGTGAATGTGCGTGTCATGGGACGGTTCATTCATCTCCGCGAGAGTTGCCCTGAATTATAGCACGCAGGCTCAGAAATCTGCCGGAATCTGTTCGTCAGTCGCCGTTTCATCGGCATCTGCAAGATGCTGGGCGGCATAGAGTTATGTGTTCCTCCTAGACTTTTCAGATCGATGCCGGCCAGATCGATGCTGGGCGGTTGCAAGTCGGGTTGGCAAACGCAAAAATAGCGCCAC
Source organism: Pirellulaceae bacterium (assembly GCA_030744725.1). GTDB lineage: Bacteria > Planctomycetota > Planctomycetia > Pirellulales > Pirellulaceae > ARS98. The sequence continues at coordinate 4,572 of JASLPZ010000275.1, read as the reverse complement.
CGAGATCATCCATAATCTGTAGGTCTCCGCCGCATTCGATCGCTCGGCGCTCTACAGTCATCGCATTCATCTGCTCGAAGGAGAAGCAACAGTATGGCTCGACCAATTACATTGTTTACTGGCCAATGGGCTGATCTACCCATCGAGGAGATGGCCCGCAAGACCAAGGAGTTTGGCTACGACGGAATTGAGTTGGCTTGTTGGGGAGATCATTTTGAGGTCGACAAGGCCGTCTCGGACGACAATTATTGCAGGCAACAACGTGAACTGTTGGACCGATACGACTTACAGTGCCACGCGATCAGCGCCCATCTGGTTGGCCAAGCCGTTTTGGACAACATCGACGAGCGTCACAAAGTAATTGTGCCAGACTATGTCTGGGGTGACGGCGAGCCAGCTGGTGTGAATGCGCGGGCCATCGAAGAAATGAAACAAACCGCACGCGCCGCGCAGCGGTTCGGTGTTGATGTGGTTAACGGTTTTACCGGGTCCAGCATTTGGCACCTCAATTATTCGTTTCCACCCGTGTCGCCGGCGATGATCGATGCAGGATTTGCACTTCTGGCGGAACGCTTCAATCCCATTCTGGATGTTTTTGGTGAGTGTGGAATCAAGTTTGCCCTAGAAGTTCATCCCACGGAAATCGCGTTTGACATTTATACCGCCGAGCGCGCGATCGAGGCGCTTGATGGTCGTGAGGAGTTCGGATTCAACTTTGATCCCAGTCATCTTCACTGGCAAGGTGTTGATCCCGTCGAATTCATCCGCGCCTTCCCGGATCGGATCTATCATGTCCATATTAAGGACGCGATCACGACACTCAATGGCAAGACGGGGATCTTGGCGAGCCACCTCAATTTTGGCGATGCACGGCGTGGTTGGGATTTCCGGAGTCCGGGTCGTGGTGCTGTGAATTTCGAGGAGATCATTCGAGCCCTCAATGATATTGGTTACGAAGGTCCGTTGTCCGTCGAGTGGGAGGACTCGGGCATGGATCGCGAATTCGGCGCCGCAGAAGCCGCTCAATTCTGCAGGAAGATCGATTTCACGGCCAGCGGTCGAGCTTTCGATGCGGCATTTGAGGAATAATTCAGGCATTCCACCTTGATCCACTGACGCGGCGCGTGGCAATCACGGGCCGCGTTTCTTCTTGTTGGATCGGCGGATGGTACACTTAGACGGGTGGATTGCAACCGCAATCCTTGTGGCAGAGGCACGCTCAACTGGATGGGAAATGACGGCACAGCTGCGAACGCCAGGGCTGCCAGAATTGGCAACGCGAATTGCGCTATCGCGTGCGATTGCCGTTTTGGTGTTTTGTGCGACTTGCCAATCGCTGCCGGCCGCGCCCCTGCAACCGGATCGTGCTGAGATTGACGCGGCATTCAAACAACAGCTTGGGGCGTTGGCGACCAAATGCGACGAACTAGGACTTGTTGAACAGTCCCGCCAGTCGCGACAGTGGATTGTGCCTCGCGGTCTGGAGCGTCAGATTCTATTCGTTGCTGCAGATACATCATTGCCGGAGTCGGCCGACGGCGAGAAACCGATCGTGGCGAAATGGCGAGAACATTTTGTTCAGTGTCGACAAAACCAGGCCGCTCGTCTGTTTGAACTTGCCCAGCAGCGGCTTGCGGGCGGACATGCTGCCTCTGCCTACCAGCTTGTCCACGAAGTTCTCCACGAAGATCCGGATCACAAGCAAGCACGAGCCATTCTCGGCTATCGCAAGAGTGGTGACACGTGGATCCGTCCTGGCGGAGCCATCCGAAGGAGAAGTGGTCGGGCAACTCATCCGAAGTTTGGTTGGCGCCGCGCCACATATTGGCAAGTCGAGTCTCCTCATTTTCGAATTACAACCAATCACAGCCCAGAAATGGGTATCGAACTGGCCGAGCGCCTCGAGCGGTTTCAGTCTCTGTGGCGTCAGGTGTTCTTTTCGAACTGGAGTACTCACGCTGCACTATTGGATCGCTTTGCTGGCGGCAATTCGTCATTGGGTACCAGCAAGAAGCACGAAATAGTGTTGTTCAAGGACCGCCAAGAGTACGTGTCGAGGCTGGCGAGCGTGGGGCCTCAGATCAAGGTAAGCCTGGGCTACTATGCCAAGGACCAGCGGACGTCTCTTTTCTACGCCGGGGACAACCGTACGGAACCAACCTGGTTTCACGAAACGACCCATCAATTGTTCCAGGAGGCGGGGAACGCGGTCCACAACGTGGGCGAAAAATGGAATTTCTGGATCGTCGAAGGAATTGCGGTCTATATGGAATCGCTGGTCCAGCATGACGGTCACTATTCGCTTGGTGGTTTCGATGCGGATCGCCTTCAATACGATCGCTGGCGGACTCTGCGTGGCGAACCGTGTTTGCCGTTGTCAGAGATGGTCGAGTTAGGCCGCGAGGATCTGCAAAGACACCGAGATATCCGCCGAATCTACACGCGTGCCGCGGCGCTCGCCCATTTCTTGATGGATGCCGAAGGCGGTGCGAACCGCGACGCGCTGATGCGACTGATCGACTCGGTCTACCTGGGACGTGATTCGACGCAAACGCTGGCTACGAGTACGGGCATTGCATACGACGAGTTGGAAAAGCAACTCCCCGCATTTCTTGCAGTCTCAGACAGCGACTTGAAGCATCTTAATCCACCTGACCGCGTCCACAATCTCTCTTTGGGGCTGACGCGTGTTTCTGACGAGGGCCTGCTGGCCCTGGCCGACTGCATACGTCTGCAATGGCTGGATCTGGCGTTCACCAAGGTCACTGACGTTGGGGCACAGCAGTTGAAGAACATGCCCCTGATGAAACGACTGAGCCTGGAGGGGACAAAGATCACGAACGCTTCCTTGCCCGTCGTCGGTCGAATGACGCAATTGCAGGAGTTGGACCTGGCCCACACCACTGTCACCGATGTGGGAATCACACAACTTGGTCGGCTGACCGACCTGACGACGTTGTATCTGACCAAGACGGCCATTACCGATGCGTCCATACCAACCTTGGCGAAACTCACAAAGCTGAGAATCTTGGACGTGGAAGGAACCGGTATCACTCCAGACGGCTTGGCTCAATTGCGGAAAACCATCCCTGGATTAAGGACCGAATAGCACATGCAACCCTGGTGCCTTGCACAGACCAACTACGGTTACACCAAAGAAAATCCCTATGAGGTCGCCGTTCTCCCGCTGGGCGCGACGGAGCCCCACAATCTGCATCTGCCCTACGGCACCGATGTGTTCGAGGCGACGATCATTGGCGAACATATTTGTCGAACGGCCCACGAGCGCGGGGCGAAGGTCGTGTTGCTACCGACAGTGCCCTACGGAACCGACACGAACTTGCAGGCGTTTCCTCTGGCAATGAACCTCGATCCTTCGACGTTGTTTCAGGTGATCAAGGATCTGACGGCCACGCTCGAAAAGAGTGGCGTCCGTAAGCTGCTCTTGCTTAACAGCCACGGCGGTAACGACATGAAACCACTGTTGCGGGAAATGTACGATAGGACAGGCGTGCAACTGTTTCTTTGCAACTGGTATCAAATGATTGCTGATCAGTACAAGTCGATTTTTACGAACCGAGATGACCACGCTGGCGAAATGGAAACGTCGTTTGCACTTGCGTACTTTCCAGATTTAGTCGATCGCAATGACGATGGAACGTTGACAGCAGACGCCGGGCAGGTTGGGTCCACCCGCTTTGAGGCCGTGAACAATGGATGGGTTTCGATTACGCGGCCATGGCATCTGCTGACCAGCAATACGGGTGTGGGCGATCCCCACGAGGCTTCGGCGGAGAAAGGGCGAATGCTAATGGACCTGCTCGTCGAGCGGTTGGCCGGCTTTCTCGTCGATCTGTCAAATGCCAAGCTCGACGAGCGGTTTCCGTTCGAATCGTGACACCAATCGTGAACCGAGTTTGTCGGGGCAAAACGGCATTTCTCAGTGGCCCAAACGGGCCCAAACCCTAACGTCTTCGCGGCGTTGACCGATTGACAAAGCGGGGATAAACTAGGTGGCTTCGCCAATGGTGGGCATAGCTCAGTTGGTTAGAGCACTGGATTGTGGTTCCAGGGGTCGGGGGTTCGAATCCCCTTGTCCACCCCTTGCTTGACAAAGGTCGTCGGACGTTGAACCGACGGCCTTTTCTGTTGCCATGGTGGCTGCCGCATCTGCAATCATATCAAAAGGTTGGCGAAAAACGGGGACAAGCGTCTCGCCGTCCCACAGCGAGTTCGATAGTACGAAATCGAGCAGTTTTCGCTTCTCCGATGAAGGCTGCTTCTCAAACAAGTCGGCGGCAGAATTCGCGAGTTCGAGCAAGGTGATCCCCTCTTCCATATACGACTGGTCGGCGGCTTCGTGACGTTCGATGTCGCTGCGGATTCTCGCCTGATCTTCCCGCCATTCTGCCGACTTGGCATCAAAGAACTCAGCATCGACACGACCGTCAAGCTTGTCCAAGTACATCGTTTGAATCCGCCGTTGCAGCAAGTTGTAATCCGTCTGCAAGCGTTGAACAGCTTCATCATGGCACTGCTGTTCGTCTTGGTAGCTTTCACGGAGTGCTGTCC
>JASLPZ010000274.1:3518-9620 GCA_030744725.1 Pirellulaceae bacterium | reverse complement strand
GATCGAAACCTACATCGAGAAATGGCGGGTGGCAATTCTGGTGATCTTCGTCATCGCGATGCTGCTGACGCCGTCGGACCCATGGAGCATGCTGCTACTGGCTGTGCCGCTCACAGGCCTTTACGGCTTAGGACTCGCGCTTTGCAAATGGATGCCACGCGGGAAAAATCCGTTTAACGAAGCGTACGATCCGTAAGGCGGTATGCGCTTTAGATGGCGTCTGGTCCGCGTTCGCCGGTTCGGATGCGGATGCAATCGTCCATCGGCACGACGAAGATCTTGCCGTCGCCAATCTCGCCCTTTTCGCCAGTGCGGCCGGCTTTCATGATCGCTTCGACAGTGGGCTCCACAAACTCTTCGTTGACAGCAATCTGCAACTGGACCTTACGCAACAAGTTGACCGTAAACTCATGGCCGCGGTAGACCTCAGTTTGCCCTTTTTGTCGACCGAACCCCTGACAATCCATCACCGTCAAACGAAACACCTCGACGTCCGTCAGGGCCGCTTTCACGTCTTCCAGCTTGTTGGGCTGTATGATCGCAATGATCAACTTCATCGCATTGGCTCCGGATGAGATTGCAACTTAGTCTCCTTATGGTCGGAAACTTGTCGTATTCGTAAAGAAAAACCTGATACAAGCTTTCTAGTCCCATCAGCCTCGACCAGCAAGGCCATCACGCATGACACCGGCAGGAAGACGGCCAAGAAAAGACCCCAGCTCGGACAAGCGAGGCGGACGCTTGTCCGAGCCATTTGGGGTATCCTTCTGGCCCAGGCAAGAGCCGAAGTTTCCTTAAATCGCTACGCCCCTTCGGGACTAGGATTCGTCACGGGGCTGACTGCAGGGCTGCTTGGCATCGAGACCATCGCGGGAGCCAAGGGCGATCCCGTATGCCCCTCGGTGATCAGATGGGCTGGATAAGCGTGCATCCCGTGTTCCGCAACATCCAGGCCTTCCATCTCTTCCGCTTCGCTAACTCGCAATCCAATCGTGTATTTGATCACCAGGAAGATGGCCAGGCTCACAAAGAAAGCCCAGACAAACGCGGCACCGATGCCGATAAGCTGAGTCACAATCTGGGCTGTTCCACCACCAACTAGCAGTCCAAGTTCGGTGTGGAACAGTCCTATCGCCAACGTCCCCCAGGCGCCACAGACACCGTGCACTGAAATTGCACCGACTGGATCGTCGATCTTGATCTTGTCGAAGAACATCACCGATCCAACCACCAGCAGGCCGCTGGCAAACCCAGTGATCACAGCAAAGACGGGTGACATCGCGTCACAACCAGCGGTAATGGCAACCAGACCGGCAAGTGCACCATTCAAGGCGAATGATGTATCCGGCTTCTTGAACAGGACCCAAGAGGCGATCGTCGCGGCAACCGCACCGGCGGCAGCGGCCAAGTTGGTCGTTACAGCGATGTAAGCGAAGCTACCGCCGCCAACGGCCGTCGTGCTGCCAGGGTTGAAACCGAACCATCCGAGCCAGAGAATGAACACACCCAATGCGGCGAGCGGAATGTTGTGACCTGGAATTGCCTGCGTTTTACCGTCTTTGCTGTATTTTCCCAATCGGGGACCAATCACGATCGCACCGGCCAGTGCACACCAGCCACCGACCGAATGCACGACGGTCGAACCCGCGAAGTCCAAGAACCCTCGGCCTTCCAACCACCCCCCGCCGTCAAGCAAACCGCCCCATGCCCAGCTACCGAAGATCGGATAGACGATCACGGTGATGGCGATCGTGTAGCACAGGTACCCGATGAACTTGGTACGTTCCGCCATTGCACCACTTACGATCGTGGCGGCGGTAGCACAGAAAACCGTCTGAAAGATCAGAAATGCCCAATTGAAGTTGTTCGATCCAGCGTCATACAAGAAATTCGTGGTACCAAAAAAACCGGTGCTCGTGGCACCGAACATCAGACCGAAGCCAACCAGCCAAAAGGCAATCGTGCCGATGGAGAAGTCCATCACGTTCTTCATGATGATGTTGCAGGCGTTCTTGGCACGTGTGAATCCACATTCGACCAAGGCAAATCCCGCCTGCATGAAGAAGACTAGAAAGGCCGCTAAACAAACCCACAAGGTGTCGACATCGGCCAATAATGCCGATTCTGGTGCGGCTTCGGCCGCGTCCTGCGCCAACGCGATCCCGGGGAGGAATAGTAACGTCATTGCCGAGCCGATGGGCACGGCTCGTTTCAGTGTGGACCAGTTCATTATTTTTTCTCGCCTTTGTCAGAAGGATGTCTGGGTGGCTCGCAAGTCGCCAGATCGTCTCGAACGGGCTGAATGGCGCACGCGGCCGGTTTCACTCGGCGATAATGCAATGGTCGTGCCAAAGCGGCGTACAGGGACCTCAACGCGAACAGCGGAGATGACCTAGGCTGTGAATATGCCAAGACTTAGAGCTCGAATATGACCGCAAAAAACAAACACCGCCTGGGATTGCATAGGTCGTGTTGCGTAATTGTCAGGCAGGCTTCGATGCGCCCACAGGCAGGCAATTGCGGGCAAGAAAGAGCATTGGCTGTGGTTGGGTTTCGACGCTTAGGGGGACGTCAAGAAACAGTTGAGGCCGCATGTGCCAATCGGACATGCGGCCTCTTGGCCTCGTTGGACTACTTCTAATTCCTACTAAAACGTAATGATCGCATCGACAGAAGCCGTGAACTGGCTGTCTTTCGTGAAGCCGTCAAACGGAGCAGCAGTCGTCCCGTCCGACCAGTCCCATCGCACCTCCGGTCGCACAACTATTCTGCTTCGGGGTGTCCAGTTGGCACCTAGAGTCACGTTGTAGTAATTGCCGGCCAGATCGGCGGCACCACCGGGTAGCATGATGCCGAGTCCACCCGGACCACCAACACGGAGGGGAGCCCCAGAAAGCCGGACACCATCATCGTCCCGGAACCATTCAAAACGGGCTCCGAACTTCCAGCAGTCATTCAGGGTGTAGAAGAGGTAGTGATTGAGGCCGTACCACTCAGCATCGACACCTGGGCCAAATACGTCTTCTTGCCAACTGTTATCGTGCTGCAAGACGTATTCCAACCTGTCCGTCACGTGGTAATTCATCACAAGACTGTACATGTTGCGCGGAGTCGGTGTGACCGTGGCAGCCAACGTGCCATCTTCTTCGCCGCTAATGCCGGTGAGCGTTATCGAATAGCGTTCGTGACACGGCGTGTAAGTAATGCCACCCAGGAATGCGAGCTTGTCGCTCTCGGCATCCGTTTTGTCCCAACCATTGACCAACCCGCCATGCACCGTCCAGCGATCTCCTGACCATGTCATCAGTCCACCCGTATGCGTGAACGGTTCAGCGTATTGCATCGTGTACGCGTGCGAGTAGAAGAAGTTCTTATTTGCCGCTACTCCCTCATAGCCCATGATCGTATAGAAATGGCCCAAGCGAAAGTTCAACCTATTGTAGGCCAAATCGACGTAGGCCTGCGGCATGGCCAACCCGTACAGGTTCGGGTTTCCCAGCCCGGTCGTGAGTCCGTTCCAGGCGTTGTCGCCATTGTCCTTCGTCTCCAAACCGACCGACTGGGTGAAGATATAGTCCGTACCATAGAGGAAGTCGATGCGGGCTCCCCAGTCGAAACCACAACCACCATTGTCGACTTCGCGACCAAGCGATAAGTACAGTTGGTTCATCGTGAAATCATTGCGGTCGTTGAATGTCATCGGCCCGTTGAAACGGTTGGCCGGATTGTCCGCGTTGACCGTTCCTCCGAGATCGATGAACCCATCCATGGTCCAGCGATCACCCAGCCATCCGGATGAACGTCTTCCTTTGCCGCCCTTGCCCAAGTTCTTGCCGGCGCGCTCCTTCGAAAACTCGTCTGATGACTGTGATTCGATGGGCAGGTCGCTTGGCGAAGGTTGCGCTTCCTGGTAGTAAGAGTTGTATGCGAAGGAATCCGGCTGGGTCGAGCGAGGCTGCTGTAGGTCTTGCCCTATCGCGTGCATTGCGAACAGGCTCCATCCCATCCCAACCAAAATGGCCAACGTTCTCATGTCATCACTCCCATGCTTGGAATCAGTGGATTGACCCAGGGGTATGTGTCAATGCGACGCTGCGAAACGTCCGTGTTCGCGCGATGTGGAGGAGGGAGGTGGAGGATGCCGCGGCATCCGCGAACCCGAATTACCCAGACTTGCTATCGGACTCAAATTGCGGATCTCATCAGCAGATGGCCATACGATCTCTAAAGAAAGTGGCGATCGTCAACAGATTCGCGAAAGTTTTCCGGTTGCATTGATCGTGCCAGCCGAGACTGGGGAAATATCGGTCTTAGCTCAGACAACGCACTAGCTGGGGAAGTGCTCAGCGAACATCGCTTCGACAAACTCCTCGGCGTTAAACACGGCGAGATCCTCAGCCTTTTCTCCCACACCAACAAACTTGACGGGCAGATCAAATTCTTGGCGAATGGGAATCACCACACCTCCTTTGGCTGTGCCATCAATCTTGGCCAGGGCGATGCCAGTGCATATGGCCGCTTCCGAGAATCCTCGGGCCTGGCTGATTCCGTTCTGACCAGCGGTCGCATCGAGCACCAACAGCACTTCGTGCGGGGCATCCGGAATCTGTTTGCTGGTGACACGCCGAATCTTCCCCAGCTCCTGCATCAAACTGGTTTGTGTTTGCAAGCGTCCGGCTGTGTCGATGATGCAAACATCGAAGTTCAACTCAAGGGCTTTGGCCACGGCGCGATGCGCCACACTGGCCGGATCACTGGCTTGTTCACCTTTGACGATCTCCGCACCGATGCGTTCTGCCCAAATCGTCAACTGCTGCACGGCCGCGGCACGAAACGTGTCTGCCGCACCAAGCACGACTGACTTTCCGTCGACCTTGAACATCTGAGCCAGTTTGGCGATCGTCGTGGTCTTTCCCGATCCATTGACGCCAACGACCAGAATAATCGTAGGCCCGCTTGCCGCAAATTGAATGGGCGCTTCATCCTGTTGCATCAGTTCCAACAACTGATCCTTGACGATCTGCAGTGCGTCTGCAATTCCGATCTTGCGAGCGCGGAAATCCGATTTGATTTGGTCTCGAATGTCAGTTGCCGGCCCGGCTCCCATATCCGTTTTGATCAAAATCGCGAACAACTCGCTGAGAAACGTGTCGTCGACAACGCGGTCACCTTGTTTGAAGAGATCGCGTACATCCGTATTGAGTAACTGGCGCGTCTTCTGCAGGCCTCGCCTAAAACGGCCAAGGAACCCACGCTGCAGTTTGTCGCCGCCAGAATCCACTTCCGGTTTCTTTCGGTCAAATAAGCCCATAACCTCGATTCTCTGCTGAAGCCAAAACGGGAGAACTATGATCATCGGGCCTATTCTAACGAGAACCGATCACAGACCACAGGCCACGGGCTTCGCAACCTACTCCTGCCCCCGATCATGCAGAACGCGGTCCAGCACCCCGTTGACAAACTGCGATGACTGCTTGCTTCCGTAACGCCGGGCCAGTTCAATCGCCTCGTTGATGACAACGCGATCAGGGGTATCGGTGTACAACATCTCATATGCCGCCAAACGCATGACATTGCGATCCGTGACAGCCATGCGTGCCAGGCTCCAATTCTGTGCCCGTTCCTCCAATAGCGCATTCAGTTCGCCACGGTTGCGTCGAACTCCCGCCAGCAATTCGACGGCAAACACGACGAGCTCTTCGTCGTGATTTAAGCGTCCGCGAAGAAATTCATCTGCGACTGCCATGTTGCGATCGGGATTGAGATCGTCCTCGTAGAGGATCTGCAGTACGACTTCACGAGCTCGACTTCGACGCGACATAAGAATCCGTAGGCAAGAGGCGGGGGCGGCTAGATGCCGCCTGAATTATAAGTGAATCCGTCGTTTGGCAAGCGGACTGGGAAGGGCCGCATGGCGGCGCAGCCCTAAAACCAAGAAATGCTCGGATAATGAACGCACGGCTGGCGAATCAGAAGGCGGACGAACCAGGAAGTTGCCGCAACAGATTGGCCATTTCCAAAGCGGCCTCGGCACATTCAACTCCCTTGTTTCCAACATTTCCGCCCGACCGATGAATCGCCTGTTCAAGCGAATTGCAAGTC
>JASLPZ010000274.1:0-3508 GCA_030744725.1 Pirellulaceae bacterium | reverse complement strand
CAGGACGCCCATCAGGACAGGGATCCCCGTCTCCAAGGCGATCCGTCCCAGACTGTCGCTCACTTGCCGGTTGATCTGCTGGTCATGCGTCGTTTCTCCACGGATCACCGCGCCGAGACAGATCACACCAGCGTGCAGCTGGAGTCGTGCCAGGCGATCGGCAACAAGTGGAATTTCCCACGCGCCGGGAACCCATACGACATCAATCGAATCGTCTGCGATGCCGGCAGCGACAAGCGTTTCGACGGCACCAGCGAGCAGCTTGCCCGTGATCGATTCGTTGTATCGAGAAACCACGACCGCGAACTTGCGATCTCCTCCCTGCAAATCTCCCCGATACTCATTGGGCATTAACATTGTTCCTATGAAACTATGGATGTCGAACTTTGAACGTTCTTTACTTGCCCATATTCATGCCCATGAGAAATTCCACGTTGGTCTTCGACTTCTGTAATCGCTGCACCAACAGCTCCATCGCTTCTGGCGCATTCATGTCGTTTAAGACGCGCCGTAACACACAGACGCGCCGGTGTTCCTCGGGATCCATCAACATCTCTTCCCGCCGAGTGCCGCTACGATTGATGTCGATCGCGGGCCAGATTCGCCTATCGACGAGTTTATGGTCCAGGATGATCTCCATGTTCCCCGTTCCCTTGAATTCTTCGAAGATCACCTCGTCCATCTTGCTGCCGGTGTCGACCAACGCCGTGGCTAGAATCGTCAGTGAACCGCCTTCCTCGACTTTCCTGGCTGACCCAAAGAACCGCTTGGGTTGTTGGAGCGCGTTGGAGTCCAATCCACCCGACAAAATCTTGCCGGACTGCTGGCACTCGGAATTCCAGGCCCGCGCCAGGCGCGTGATCGAATCCAGGAATATCACGACATCCGTCCCGTACTCGACCATTCGTTTGGCCTTTTCCAGCACCATCTGCTGGACGAGCACATGCCGCGAAGATGGTTCATCGAACGTCGAGCTGATCACTTCGCAGTTGGGACCTTTGACCTCGCGTTCCATGTCCGTGACTTCTTCGGGACGCTCGTCGATCAACAACATAATTACATACGCATCAGGAAAGTTCGCCAGGACCGCCTTGGCCATCTTCTGCAGCAAGATCGTCTTGCCGGCCCGTGGCGGACTCACGATCAAGCCACGTTGGCCGAAACCGATCGGCGCAATCAAGTCGACCACGCGCATCGCAACCTCGTCGGGATCATGCTCCATGACGATACGCTGGTTAGGATGCAATGGCGTCAAGTCGTCGAAGGCGATCTTCTCAGACAACATATTTGGATCTTGATAGTTGATCGCTTCGACACGTAGCAGAGCAAAGTACCGTTCGCTTTCTTTCGGCGGGCGAATCTGACCGGAGACCGTCGCGCCAGTCTGGAGGCCAAACCGGCGAATCTGACTGGGCGAGACGTAGATGTCATCCGGGCAAGACAGATAGTGATAATCAGGACTGCGCAGAAAGCCGAATCCGTCGGGCAGGATTTCCAGCGTTCCTTCGCCGTACATCAAGCCGTTCATCTTGACACGTTCTTTCAGGATCTTGAAAACCAAGTCCTGCTTCTTCATCCCTGATACGTCCGCCACATTCTCGCGGCGAGCGGATTCGATCAGCTCGGCCATGCCCATTTTTTGCAGTTCGGCGATGTGTATCTCGCCCTGCTTGATTTTCTCATAGCGGTCGTTGGTGTCGTCGTGACGTTGAGAGTCTTCACCCGTGTCGTCGCTGGCGTCATGGCCCGGGCGGCCTTCGGCAGCAATCTCTTCGGCTAACGACAGCGGCTCGCTTTCGTTCTCCAGTTCTTGCAGCCGGTCAATTTCCGATAGGGCCTCTCGAGATGCGTCGCGAGCCTCGTCAGAGTTGACGTCCAGCTCTTTGCGGCCGCGCTCGCCACCGCTTCTGGTTGACATGATGATGATGCTCCTGAAAAGGATCATTTGGTGGGCGCATGGGAAACGTCCACGGAGGGAATGTAGGGAATTGATGTAGGAGGGGGCTTACTTGAGGGTTCTCCAGAACTGTTGAACCTGTGCAAAAGTATGTTCAGCCGAGCCGCTGTTGTCCATTACCCAATCCGCTTGTTTTCGTTTCATGTCCAAGTTTCCTTGGGCGGCTTCGCGCGCCGAAAACTCCGAATCGCTCCAACCGCGCTGTTTCGCACGCCCCAGACGCTGCTCGCCCGACGCATCGACAAAGACAACTTTGTCGCAAAAACGAGCCCAATCAGCCTCCATGAGGAGCGCCGCATCAACCACCACCGATTTACCAGGATCGTCACGGGATAAAGCCTCGATCCGCGCACCAATTCGCTGGCCGATCTTGGGGTGCACTAAACTCTCCAGAAACTCCAGATTACCTCTCTCGTCGGATTTCCCGGAAAAAACTCGCTGACCGATGGCAGACCGACTTACCTGACCGTCGGCATCGAGAACCTTGTCGCCCCAACGCTGAACCAGAGCAGCCCGCACATCGGATTCACGCAAGACCTCGTGGCCAATCCGATCCGCGTTAATAACTTCAGCACCGAGTGAGCGAAATTGTTCCGCAACAAAACTCTTTCCGCACGCAACCCCACCAATAATTCCAATCACCGCCACTTGAATCACTCCAGCGATTCACATTCCGCCCAATTTGGACCTGCCTTCGGTTCGACTTTAAGGGGCACATTCAGATCCCCGACCGACGTCATTTCTTTCACGACAAGAGATGCCAGCATCGCGAGTTCTTCAGGCGGCGCTTCGAACACCAATTCGTCATGTATTTGCAGCAGCATTCGTGCCTGCAGCTGTTCTTCGCGCAGACGATTGTGCACTCGAATCATCGCTAACTTGATCAGGTCCGCAGCGGAACCCTGAATGACGGTGTTGATCGCAATCCGTTCGGGCAGATTTCGTTGGCGCGAGTCGCCCATTCTCGAAGGATCGCGAACGCCATGGACTGTGCGGCGGCGACCAAGAATAGTCTCAACATAACCTTTTTGGCGACAATCTTCTAGGACCTTTTGCATAAACACATCGACGCCCGCGTATGTAATGAAATAGGTATCGATAAAGTGGGCCGCATCTGCCTTGTCGATGTCCAACGCTTTGGCCAGACCAAACGGCGATTGTCCGTAGATCACGCCAAAGTTCACGGCCTTGGCGTTACGCCGTTGCTCGCTCGTCACTTCCTCGATCGGAACGCCGTAAACCTCGCTGGCAACTTGCCTGTGAATGTCCCGATCCTCGGCAAATGCACTTTGCAGCGCCGGGTCCATCGAGAAATGCGCCAGCACTCGCAACTCGATTTGTGAATAGTCCGCGCAGACCAACAACCAGTTGGGGTTTCCCGGGAGGAACGCCGATCGTATTTCACGTCCTTCCTGAGTCCGAATGGGAATGTTTTGGAGATTCGGCTCGGTCGAACTGAGGCGGCCTGTCGCGGCGACATTTTGTTTGAACGACGTGTGGATCCGACCAGTCTCTGGATGCACCAATGCGGGAAGCGCATCGACGTAGGTA
>JASLPZ010000273.1:0-9637 GCA_030744725.1 Pirellulaceae bacterium | reverse complement strand
GATGACGCCCTTGATAGGCATGCGGGTGTAGGGGTGGATTCGCGCGTTGTATAGAATCGGGGACCTGCTTCGCGATAGGCTCGTGGACCAGGATTCGATCCGGCTGCCACCCTGGCTGGAAACGATCAGGCCGATGGGAATCGACAGTTCCGCCTGCAAGTGCTTTCCGAAGTAATAGCCCACCGCGGAGAAGTCACCCGCGATTTCGGGACGACACGACTGCCACACGGCTTGCTCGTCCAAGTTCGCCCAAGGAGCGGAGCCACGCGTATCGGGCGTAGTCACCACGCGCAGCTTGGCGTTCCCCGCCGAGGCGATTTCCTCTGCGCTGCCGTCGGTGTTGACCAGAGGCCATGCCATATTCGATTGACCCGAGCAAAGCCACACATCTCCGACCAGCAGATCGGACAACTGATACTCCCGAGTTCCGCTGATCACCGACATGGCGACCGAGCCCGATGTGGTCACTTTCATTGCAGGCAGCGTCACGGCCCAGTCTCCATCCGCGCTGGCCGTCGTGCTGGCCGATTCCCCGGTGCTCATCAGCACCCGAACCGGCTGGTTTGCCACGGCCTTACCCCAGACGGGGATCGGAGCGTCCCGCTGCAATACCATGTCGTCGTCGAACAGGTTCCCCAGACGCAAGAATCCGATCACCGGCAGAGTCAGCGTCCGGGTCTCCGAACTTCCGCGGCCATCTTCGACCTTGACGACCAGTTGATTGTCCCCTGCATCCGCGAACCGTGGCGTACCGCTCATCGAGCCGTCCGACTCCACGGTCAACCACTTCGGGCCGCTCAGCCGAGTGAAGGTCAGCGAGTCGCCATCCTTGTCGTCCGCATAGTTCGCCAACGAGTCTGCAAAGGGCCTGCTTTCCGAAATGGCGTCGAGGACCATGTGGTAGGGAGAGTTGGCAAAGGAGACGGGTAAGTTGTGGGTACCAGGCACGCCGCGCACCGAAGCGTTGTCTAGATAGGTCTTTTGGAAATACTGGCCAGAACCTTTGTTATTCACATTCAGCAGGACTCGCCCATAGGCCGTACTGGCCGGCGCCACGGCAGTGCCGCCTATTGCATTCCATGTCTTGGCGGGCGCCGTGGCGTAGTCTGCCTCGGCCACGGTCACCAGTTGGCCGATGATCGTGTTGTCGGCGTCCCTCCACTGAACCTGAATGCGAGGCTGCCAGCGACTGTCGGGCCGGCCAGGATTCAGATAGTCCACGGAAAACTGATAGATCTCTCCTGCCGTGGCGCTGAAATACTGACAGATTGAGGTAGCGCCCCAGCGATACTCCAGGGCCTGATTCTCGTTGCCGACCGGCCGGTCAAGCTTCCCGTTGGTGAGCCATGAGTTCGGCAACGTCTCCTTCCAAAGCAGCCTTCGCCACGCATTGCAGGCGAAAGAATCTGGTTTGTCCTCTTCCGGCGTGCCGATTTCGAAGTCACCGTTGACGAGTAGTTCATCGCCCAACGCAGGCGCCGCAAGAACGAGCCCACTCACTGACAGGGAGACAAGGATGCAAGAAAGCCATGGTTTAACCATGTCGTTTTTCCTGATTGAGGCTTGCGTTGACAATGCACAATTTACCTGTCATGAACGACCGGACCGAACTTGGCCTTTTCGAACCCTTTTTGAACAAAAGGATTCCGCATGAAGTTTCGCCAGACACCCTCGCTTCTGAAATTCTCGATCATTAACACTTCATTCCCTTTATCGATGCCCAGGAACCCGTCATGGTACCAGTCCTGATGAGGGTTGAACGAGTCAACAAAGCCGTATTTACGCCAGATCCGATCGCCATATGTTTTGACCATGTACTTGATCGAACTCAACGACTCCTCAGGCAAGAACGGAAGCGACGCCACAACAGCCGAAGGCGCCAGAGTACCGTTGTACGGTTTTGAAAACCCGATGTATCCATCACGCCCGGCGCATGCGGTCCAGCCCCAAAGTTCTTCGGAATACCCGACTTTTGCACCCCAATCTTGAGTATAGCGGCGGTTCGCCTTGAGAGCATTCACACTCACTTCCCAATAGTTGGCGTAACGATCCTTTTTGTTCCTGAAATCGTACCAACAAGCCGGAAACTGATACAAATATGCGTGCGGCTGCATCCTGCCACTCGGTGTCATGAATGCCCCGATATCGGAATACGGTTTAATCCATTCAAAACCGTTCCCGCTTGAATAGGCATCCCAAGCGCTTTCCGGCAACGGGTGAGTCGGCGAACCGAGTCCTATCAGATAGACCAGTGAGTACTCATTGAATCCGCGGAATACGGGAACGCGCCAGTTTTCCTCGGGCGGTTTCCATCCGCCCGTAATCGCGCCACTTTTGTTGGTGTATTTGTCCCACTGCGCATTTCGATAAATCTTGTCCGCTAATTCCTCTGCCTCGGTCCCTTCAAAGTAGGTCATCACATGCAGAACGCCTGCCATTAGAATGGCACTGTCAATGGTTGACACCTCACTTCTTCCGTGACGTTTTCCGGTGTCCACATTAATGAAATGGAAGAATAGACCATACTTCCCTTCGACACAGAAATCGTTTTCGTCTGCCGGATCCTTAAAGTAGCTATTCAGAGTTACGAGCACACGATCATACGCTTCTTGCCGGGTTACCCAGCCTCTGTCGATCCCAATGCAATAGGCCGAGAGTCCGAATCCTGAAGTGGCAACACTGGTGCGTCGACGGCGACCTGCATCGGCGATAAGACCAGTCGAAGGATCAAAGCCATCCCAGAAATAGTCGAATGATTTTCGTTGAATCTGATCGATAAGTTTCTGGTCTTGTGCCGAAAGCTTGTCGTACGCGGCATGGCGGTCCGTTGCAATGGGCGTCGTGCCTTGATCGATTGGTTCTTCCGCGACTGCATTGAGCAACGTAGTCGTCGTCAGAAGTGCGGTGCATATGAGTCCGGTCGAGGTTTTGTGAAATCGTGTCATCGCATTACTCCGTGCAGCGCTGAGATTTCTAGACTTATGACATACGATCATTTAGGTGTTATTTCGACTGCGGTATTCACGGCGCTAGCTGATCCTCGCCTTCGATCATCTTCGATTCATACTCACGGCGAAGTTTCATGATACCAGCGACAACGTCCGGGTGCTTAACCACGATTTCATACTTCTCGGACGGATCTCGCTTATATTCCTTCGTGTCACCGACAGTCGCTTTCGTGCGGAAGTGTGCCTTGAACGCTCCCTGGCGAATCGCGAAAAGCTGACGGCTGCGATAGTAGAACATCGTGTCTTGCGGACTCGGTCCCGTACCAAATAGCACGGGATTCAGATCGACGTTGTCCATGATACGATCGCTGGGCACTTTCGCGCCGCCAATGCCGCACGCCGTTGCCAATACGTCAAGCGTCGAACCGATCTCGGTACGACGCCCTGCGCAATCGTTTCAGGCCACCAAAATAGCAGCTGCGAAAGCTGCCCGGAAAGCAACTTTGTCGTCACCAAACTGGCTGAATCTGTTGTGTAGGCCAATTCTGGGAGCATCGCAACTCGCGTCAAAGCAAGCTATTACGGTTCGGCTGAATATTTTGACGGGACGCCGGCTCGCCCCCGACGAGTGGAGCAATTTCGCGGGAGATCCCAGACACGCGGCCACGAAAGAACGTCTGGCCGGAATGATCCCCAAAGATCAGCATCCCGGGTTTAAGGTGAAGAATTGGTTCGATCGCTTTCAGAATTAGGTGATCGATGGGATTTGCTGTTTCAAGCTCTTCAATTAAGCTGCACCTTGCGGTATGCCTTCGGCACGGCATATCGTCTTGTGAGGAGCCATCGCCGAAGGCGAGCAGAGAAGCAGTGCCGAAAAACGACTCGAATGTCCGTCCAGAGTTTCTGTCTTGCGCATGATGTAAGGTATGGACCATTCCAACATCCTTCGCATTGTCATGCCCGAGCGAACGAAGCAGGTCACCCTGTCTTGGTCGATTCTGCGCCAGTCGCATCTCGCGGAAGCTCGATGCCAGAAAGAAGCGAATCGGCAATGACTCACAGCCCCCGGCTTCATCACGGACTTAGTCGTGTACTTTCGTCCCCGGTCGTGGTTCGTCCCAGCCGAATGATTCACAATCAATCAAGGTAGTTTTAAGCACACCCGCCAGTCTCACACGATGAACACAATACAAGGCAACCTGAAAACATGACATACGCAACGTATTCCCCGCTCAAAGCTCAGCTCTCTCAACTGTTGTTCTTCGTTGTGCCTGCCGTCCTGGCTCTTCAGACAGCCCACTCCGCCGAGCCGTTTGAATTCAAACAGAACGATGTTGTCGCAATCTATGGCAACGGACTAGCCGATCGGATGCAGCACGATCCATGGGTGGAGACTGTGTTGCAGAGTCACCTGAAGGGCATGAATGTGAGCTTCCGGAACATGAGCTTCTCCGGAGACATGGTTAATAAGAAGCCTCGCAACAAAGGCTTCACGAACGATGCGGAGTACCTGCAGCACGTCGCTCCCGACGTGGTCTTCATCATGTATGGCTATAACGAATCGTTCGCAGGACCGGACGGCGCGGATGCGTATCAGGGCGAATTGGTGAAACTGGTTGCCCGTTACACGGAACTGCGACGAGAAAAGGGAAAGGATGTTCGCTTTGTTTTGTTCAGCCCCATTGCCTATCAGAACACCGACGATCGAAACCTTCCTGATGGCACTAAATTGAATGCGAATCTCTCTTCCTACACCGAAGCCACGCAGAAAGCGGCTGCGGAAACGGACGCGACGTTTGTCGACCTCTTCACGCCGACACTGCAACTGTTCGATTCAAGTTCCGATCGGCACACGGTCAATGGTATTCATCTGAATGCGGAGGGATACAAGCAGCTGGCAGGGATCATGTCGCAAGCCTTGCTTGGTAAAGCGCCACCTACCGAAGACCAACTGGCCGACCTGTACGCAGCGGTCGAGGACAAGAACTGGCATTGGCACAACCGCTATCACGCGACCGACGGCAATGACATTTGGGGCGGCCGATCAACACTGACTTTTGTCGACGGCCAAAGCAACGCCGACGTTTTGAAGCACGAACTGGTCATGCTGGACGTGATGACTGCCAATCGGGACAAAGCGATTTGGGTCGCCGCCGAAGGCAAACCGTATGGAATAGATGACAGCAATGTCCCACCGCCCGTGAAAGTGATCTCGAACGTCGGCGGGGGCAGCAAGAGCTCGAATGCAGAGAAGGAAGGAAGCGTCGATTATCTGAGTCCCGAAGAATCGATTGCGAAGATGAACGTTCCTGATGGCTATCAACTGAACATCTTCGCGTCCGAAGTTCAGTTTCCCGACCTAGCCAATCCCGTGCAGTTGCAGGTCGACGCCAAAGGTCGGCTGTGGGCAGCAAGCTGGAATACGTACCCAAAGTGGGAACCTGGCAAGGAGATGAGCGACAGCTTGATGATCTTTGAGGATACGGACAACGACGGCAAAGCGGACACTCGCAAGATCTTCGCTCACGTCCACAATCCGCTCGGGTTCGAGTTCTGGGGTGGCGGTGTCATCGTCACTTCCGGCCCCGACCTCTTGTTTTTGAAAGATACCGATGGAGACGATCAAGCGGACGTACGTTACCCGCTTTTGCAGGGACTCGGGACTGCCGACACGCACCACGCTGCGAACAACTTGGTGTACGGTCCCGACGGCGGAATTTATTGGCAAAGCGGGATCTTTTTGGTGCACAACCATGAGACGCCGTGGAAACAGAATCTGAACATTGGCGGCTCGGGGATGTATCGCTTCGACCCCCGCACATTCGCCATCACTCCGCATGCGGCCAACGCGCCCAACCCGCACGGCACCAGCTTTGACTACTGGGGTTACTGCTACGCCAACGACGGCACAGGCGGTCGATCGTATCAAGTGCGTCCCGAAGGCAATGGCTTCAAGATGCACATGCTGCTGACCAAAGAATTCCGCCCCGTTGCCGCTGATACGATCATGTCGTCAGAGCACTTTCCGGAAGACATGCAGCAGGACTTCCTGATCTGTAACACGATCGGCTTCTTGGGCGTCAAGCAGTACAAGCTCGATCGCGAAGGCGACGGCCATCGTCGAAAGTTCGGTGAAGTCTGGGGAACGCCTGGACTTGAATTGATCAACAGCGAAGATCGAAACTTCCGTCCGACCGATGCCGTCATTGGGGAGGACGGAGCTTTGTATGTGGCCGACTGGCACAACGCCATCATTGGCCATATGCAACACAACATTCGTGACCCCAACCGTGACCACAAGCACGGACGCATCTTTCGCCTGACGGTGAA
The DNA here is from genome assembly GCA_030744725.1 of Pirellulaceae bacterium. Lineage (GTDB taxonomy): Bacteria > Planctomycetota > Planctomycetia > Pirellulales > Pirellulaceae > ARS98. The sequence goes on along the minus strand of JASLPZ010000273.1, from coordinate 3,359 downwards.
AGATCGGCCACTGCAAAAGCCCGTCAAGATCCACGGCCAACCGATCGCCGCGTTGCTAGAAAACCTCAAGCATCCCGTCAACGGTGTTCGCCATCGAACGCGCATTGAATTGAGCGATCGCAACTCGGACGCCGTGATCGCAGCGACGCGTGAGTGGATGAAGGATTTTGATCAGAATGACGAAACCGAAGCTCACCATTTGTTGGAAGCCTTGTGGTTGCACCAGCAGCACAACGTTCAAAACGAAGAACTGTTGAACTCGCTGCTGAATTCTGACGTTATGCATGCGGCCGTTGCGGCGGGCACGGTTAAGCATTTTTGGTACAACGTCGACACGAAGGGAACCAGCGGATTTGCAGCCCCCGCCGAGCGCGAGTTCGTCAAATTCGACCCGCCAAAGCACCTCAGCGGTGCCAACAAAAAGGTGTATAAGCTAGGGGCAGAGGTTTATCAACGCGAATCGCATTGCGCGACATGCCACTTGCCACACGGTAAAGGCAATGCGAACGTCTATCCGTCACTGGTCGGCAGTTCTTGGATCAATGGCAGCGAAGAGCGTCTGATCAAGATGACGCTGCACGGTCTGTGGGGCAAAATGACAGTCAACGGAAAGACCTACGACCCGGCGCGTGGCGTGCCACCGATGACAGCATTCCGCAACCTTCTAAGAGACGAGGAACTGGCGGCTGTCCTGACGTTTGTGCGCAACACGTGGGGCAACAAAGCAGCGCCCGTCACCTTAGCGAGCGTCAAGAAGGTTCGCGAGCAGACGATTGACCGCACGATTTTCTGGAAACCGGATGAGTTGCTCGCCGAGCACCCACTGGAAGAAGCCCTGAAAAGCAGCACGCCTGCGACACCAACGGAAGAGTTTTCTAACGAAGCCTTGGAAGCCGAACTGCTTGCCACCTCGCCAGCGGAACTTGCCAAAATCGCGATCGAACGAGGAAGGATCCGGCGAGGGAGGAAGGTCTTCTATGAATCGGGCGCCGCTTGTTTCGCTTGCCACGATCCACCCAAGGGAGCCGCTCGGCTTGGTCCCGACCTGGCAAAGATCACGACCAAGTTGACCGCCGAACAACTCGTTGAATCAATCTTGCGTCCATCGAAATCGATCGACAAAGACTACGCTCAAGTCAGCGTGTTGGACGTCAATGGCAAGGTGCAAATGGGCGTGCGGATTTCGGAAAGCGACCAGGAACTCGTTTTGCGAAATCTCGCCGAACCCGAACCGATCAAGATCAAGCAGGATGACATCGAAGCGATCACAGATTCAACCGTCTCCCTGATGCCAAACAGTTTGGCCAGGCAGCTAAAGAGCCGAAAGGACTTCAATGATTTGATGAAGTACATCATCGAAATCAGGAAACGATGACAATGGCCTGCGGAAGAAACGCGTCGAATGACAAACACGAAACGAATTGTCGCGTCAGCGATGATCTGTCTGCTTGTCTGAGGTGGTCCAGCGAGTTTTGCGCTGGACAAAAGTCCATCAACATCGCCCAGATTAATGCAATTCTGTTCACCTGAAAAATCGCTGGACCACTACACTGATATCGTGGTGCTGAGAACTCGCGCGGAAAAGTCCAGAATGTCGTGAGACGCAGCAGGGCTTGCGATTCCAAGAGGATCCCAGCAACCGATGGTTTGACAGAGCAAGGCACTCTGAGTAAGATCACCGTGAATAAACACAACATAGGCAGTTTAGTTTCGCTGGTGATTTAGCCGACGTGCGTGAGAACCCGTTTGTGGCCGCATTGCGATTCGTTGCCAGACCCCCCGCCTTGATCGCCTCCTGATCGATTCTTTCAGTTCCCTAGAGCTTCACTAGTATCCACGAATCGACCTTGACTCACCACGCGCGCCGCGACCGGACGTCATGGTCTCAAACCGCAGGGGGTCGAAAATGCCTGACCGCAGTTTCCAGTCCACCAAGAAACGGCTCGCTGTTCAATCGTTCCTCCAATCGGTTACTCGTATCCCGCTGAGAAGAAGATGCTGTGGAGTTTCCGGCTTGTTGCTGGGCGGCGTTTTCTTCCTGGGCTTGGCGCTAAGCTCGCCGTTGTCGGCCCAGTCGGGTCCGTTGGAGGATGCCAAGGCCGCCGCGGAGAAGGGGCGCCTGGAGCAGGCTGCGGCGGAAAAAGCTGTCGCGGAAGCCAAGACCCGAAGGGAGCAGGCAGTTAAGGACACGGCCGCAGCCGAAAAGGCGTTGACCGAGAAGACCGCAGCAGCACGCAAAGCTGCCGAAGTGCTGCGGGCACAGGAGACCTATGCCGCGGACAAAGCGATCGTCGAAACCAAGGCCGAACTCACCAAGGCCGAGAAAGTGGCCAGGGTAGCAGTTGCGGCGGCAGGGAGATCCGCTGCTGATGCGAAGAGCGCACGCGCCGCTCGCGATCAAGCCAACGCCGAGAAAGCTGCTGCCCAGAAGGCTGCCGCCGAGGCTGCCGAGGGCGACAAGGCTGCCGCCGACAAAACGCTGGCCGAGAAAGTTGCCGCCGCCCAGAGTGCCGAGCAAAAACTCCAGACGGCTCAAGCCGCCGCAGACAAAGCCTCAGCAGAGCGGAAGACTAGAGAAGAAGCAGTAGCCAGCGGCCGTGAGGCCGTTTCGCGTGCGGTCGAGTGGGCCGCGCAGGCCAAGGCCGCAGCGATCGGCGGTTTGAAGCCGCTGGCTGCCAGTGAGTGGAATTATGAGAAGGCCCGCCACCTGCTGTTCCGCGCCGGGTGGGGAGGCCCGCCCGAGGAGGTCGCGCGGTTGCACGAGATGGGGTTGTTCGCTGCGGTGGACTACCTCGTGGATTACCATCGGCATCCGGAACCAGCCGGTTGGTTTGATGCCTTTCCCCACCGGCGGACTGCTCCTTACGAGCGTCATCTTAACGCAGCCCAACGCGCAAAATTGAACCAGGCCCGCGTCTCGTTCCGCTGGGACCAGCATCATCGGCTGCGACGGGCATGGTTGGAGCGGATGGTCGAGACGCAGCGCCCGCTGCAAGAGAAACTAACCCTCTTCTGGCACGGACATTTCGCGTGCAGTTACCTGCCGGCCGAAGATTCCTTTTCGATGTGGCAGCAGAACGAGATGTTTCGCCGCCGTGCGTCGGGGAATTTCGGAGCGCTGCTGCGAGGCATCGCACACGATCCGGCCATGATCCGCTATCTTGACAACAACGTCAATTTCAAGGGCTCGGGCAATGAGAATCTGGGCCGAGAAATTCTAGAGCTCTTTTCCATGGGCGAAGGCCAGGGGTACACCGAGCAAGATCTGGCTGAAGCGGCCCGGTGTGAACGGCGTTTGAAAACGCTAGCGCTTGGGCGGTTGAAAAGGCTAGCGCCCGATGTGGTTTTGTTATTGTAAT
>JASLPZ010000272.1:0-9664 GCA_030744725.1 Pirellulaceae bacterium | reverse complement strand
GACGAATGGCCGGATGGAGCGTCGACTTCTTGATCCAAATCCTTACTGGACAATACACTTAGTGTGCGCTGGCCCTGCCTCCTTCCTGGCTCCCGTTTCCACCGGCGAAGAGAGCTGTCCAGTCACTGTGAACACTCGAAATTCAATTTAGCGGCTGGCGACGTGAGACGAAATCACGCAGCATCCGTTACCCCGTTGAACCGAAAATGCAGAAATGCGTATCATAGCGGTTGGCGTTGACCTGTCTTGAATCGTGTCCATTTCCCTACTGGTATGTTTCGCTATCGCCTGGAAGCGCGCAGTGGCCCCAAAGAAGCGATCGAGAAACCCGTTCTATCCGTTGCTCGTCTTGGTGGGGGTGGTGTTCGCCATCACGGCCTGTGGATTCGCCGTGATGATGGTAAGCGACATCAATTCGACGGGCGAACTTGACCCGGCAAGCGGCGGGGGACTGATTCAATTCTTCCAAGATCATGGTTTCTCGGCGTTGATGATCGAACTCGCCGTACTGGCGCTCGCTACGTTCGGTGCGATCCTGACCGACGAAATGTGGGCGGATGGCGTAGACTCTGCTACGACCAAGGGCGAATCGCACGGTCCCCCACCCCAAGACGAGTAGGTGGATTTCAGCATCTAAGGCTGGCATGACGTTCCCTCGCATCAACCCAGGAAATTGGTATGAAAGTCAGTAATGTCGAGTTGATCGAACAGAAGCCGGTCGAAATGGACGGCGCAACGGGTTGCAAGATCCGTTCGCTACTCGGCGAGCCCGACGGGACGCCCACCTTTGCCATGCGTCAGTTCGAGGTCGCGCCGGGCGGCCATACCCCGAAACATCACCATCCATACGAGCACGAAGTGTTCGTACTGGAAGGAAACGGTATGGTGATCGAGGGCGACGTGGAACATCCACTCGCCCCAGGCGATGTCGTATTCGTCAATCCAGACGACATCCACCAGTTTCGCAACACGGGCGACTCGCCTCTAAAATTCCTCTGCCTGATCCCCAACTCGGCGAGGGGGAAAACCGTCACCATCGTTTCAGAATGCGGTTCTGACAAGTCTTCGAACGGATAGGTTGGCATGAGTAACGCCGCTGAACGGATTGAACAGCTACGCGACGAAATCCGCTACCACGATCAACAGTACTACGTCAAGGCCGAACCGAAGATCAGCGACCTCGAGTATGACACGCTGTACGCCGAACTGGGGCGACTGGAATCCGAGAACGCACACCTGGTGACGCCGGACAGTCCAACACAGCGGGTTGGCGAGCAGCCGGTGAAAGGCCTCCAGCCGGTCGAGCATCGCATGCCGATGTTGTCAATCGACAACACGTATAGCATAGAGGAGTTGCAAGGCTACGCGGCTCGCACGGAAAAATTGCTCGTTGGCGAATCAATCGAATGGGTCGTTGAACTGAAGATTGACGGTGCCGCGATTTCGGTCGTTTACGAAAATGGCCGGCTCGTCCGGGCCGTCACTCGCGGCAATGGGCAAGTTGGCGACGACATCATTCACAACGTGCGCACGGTGATTGACGTCCCGTTACGTCTGCTGGGTGACAACATTCCGTCCGTTCTGGAAGTACGTGGCGAGATCTACATTGCCAACTCGGACTTTGTTGACTTGAACCAGCGGCAGGCGGCAGCCGGTTTGGCCACTTTCGCCAATACACGAAATACTGCCGCTGGAGCGCTGCGGATGTTGGATCCTCGCATCGCCAGTGAACGGGGCTTGCGCATGTTTTGCCACGGAGTTGGCTACTGTGAAGGCCTCACATCGACGACACACATGGAATTCCTTGACGAATTGCGTGCCTACGGGTTGCCTGCGACTCCGATGGTGGAGTCGTTTTCCACATTTGCGGCGGCGGTCAAACATTGCGAACAGTTGATCCAAGGGCTCCACGACTTGGACTTTGAAGTCGATGGTCTGGTGATCAAGGTGAACCGCTTCGATCAGCGTGAGGTACTCGGTTCGACGTCCAAAAGTCCGCGTTGGCTGATCGCGTACAAGTACGCGAAATACGAGGCAGTCACCACACTCAATGCAATCCACGTCCAAATTGGCAAGACCGGGGCGATTACTCCAGTGGCAGAATTGGAACCGATCAAGATCGCCGACACGATGGTCAGCCGCGCGAGTTTACACAACGCCGAAGAGATCCAGCGCAAAGATGTACGTGAAGGCGATCGAGTCGTCGTCGAAAAGGCCGGCAAGATCATCCCACATGTTGTGCGCGTTGAAAAACACGAACGAATAGGCGACCCACCTCGGTTTGACTTTCCGACCGTGTGCCCCAGTTGCGAAACAGTGCTGATTAAAGACGAAGACGGCGTGTATATTCGCTGCCCTAATCTGGCCTGTCCCGCTCAAGTCAAGGAGCGGATCCGCTATTTTGCCAGCCGCAATGCGATGGATATCGAAGGTCTGGGTGACAAGCTCGTCGATCAACTGGTCAGTAGCGGGTTAGTGAACAACTTTGGCGACCTTTATCGACTTGGCAAGAAACGGGACCAGCTACTGGCACTCGAACGATTGGGCCAAAAGTCGGTCGACAAACTGTTGGCGGGAATTGAAGCGAGCCGTGGACGTGGGCTGGCACGGCTGATGAATGCCCTTTCAATTCGCCATGTGGGCAACAGTGTTTCGGGAGTTCTGGCCAACCACTTTGGCACGATGGAGCGTCTGCAGGAAGCGACGATCGAACAGCTCAGTGAGATCCACGAAATCGGCGACATCATCGCCGCCAGTGTGCACGAATTCCTGCACGAGGAATATGGTCGCCAGACCATCGAGGATCTGTGGGCTTGTGGGATGCGCATGGACGCAGAGATGAAGCAGGCCAGCAGCGATGTCCTGGCCGGAAAGACGGTGGCTGTCACGGGGACACTGACCAGATTCACCCGTGACGGAATCAAGGCAGTAATCCAACAGCATGGCGGCAAGGCGGCGTCCAGCGTCTCAAAGAATACGGATTTTGTCGTGGCGGGTGAGAAAGCCGGCAGCAAGCTGGCGAAGGCCGAACAGCTTGGTATTCTGGTCCTGGACGAAGCCGAGTTCGAAGCGTTGATTCGCGGCAAGTGACGGCCATGCCAATTTTGCCGTTCAAAGCGTCAACTTGCGGATCCGCGACAACCTGCGCACAATGGAGGATTCCACAAACCTCCCGCATCTCGACTACTGCCCCAGGTTCAAACTCATGCCCGACAAAGCCCCTTGGATTACCTACCGACCAGGACTGAAGGTCCTGGATTGCACGATTCGTGACGGCGGTTTGATCAACAATCACCAATTCGACGATGAACTGGTGCGTGCGGTCTACGAGGCGTCGATCGCGGCGGGCGTCGACTATATGGAAGTCGGGTACAAAAACTCACCTCGTCTTTTTCCGCCAGGCGAATTTGGACCGTGGCGGCATTGCGACGAGGCCGATCTGAATCGCGTTTTTCCCGATCACGACGCCGACGCGGTTGAGCTGAAACTTGTCGCGATGGCGGATGCTGAAAAGAGCGACTGGAAGAAACAAGTTGTGCCACGAGAGCAGAGCGTTTTGGACATGATCCGGGTGGCATTCTACGCGCATCAGGTCTCCGAAGCGGTCGAGATGATCAATCACTTTCATGAGTTGGGCTACGAAACGACCGCCAACCTCATGGCGGTTTCCAACATCACCGAAACAGAAATCGATGCGGTACTGGAAGCCATACGCACCACGTCGGTCTGCGCTATGGTAATCGTTGATAGCTTCGGACATCTCTATCGCGAACAAGTGGACATGCTTTACAACAAATACGCGGCAGCCATGGAAGGTACCGGCAAAGAGATCGGTATTCACGCTCACAACAATATGCAGTTGGCCTTTGCCAACACAATCGAGGCAATCATCTTAGGTGCCAATCGCGTCGACGCCACCATGGCTGGACTCGGCCGTGGTGCAGGCAACTGTCCCATGGAGCTGTTGTTGGGTTTTCTGCGAAACCCAAAATTCAAGTTGCGACCGATTGTCAAGCTGCTGCAAGAGTACATTGATCCGCTACGTGAAACGGTGGAGTGGGGTCCGCTGGTTCCCTACAACATTACCGGACAATTGAATCTACATCCTCGGGCCGCCATGCAATTTCGCGCCGGCGACGATCCTGACAACTATCTCAAGTTCTACGACGAAATCGTGGCTGACATCTGAGAAGAAGAAACACCCGCGACCGTGCCGGCGGCGTGTCTGGTGCGACAGCCAGGAGTTCTCGGGCGGCACACAAAACGACTCGTGGTTGAGCGTGGAGCTCGATACCATACCCGCGGATCAAGGACTGGTTCTTCGCCGTGTGCCTATCGCGTCACTCAAAAGTGAGAATTGATGAGACGCATATTTGATGCAGAGCCGTGTCCTTTCCGATTCAGCGGCTTCTGACTCGTGGTCGCGAACCAAGTTCAATAGGGCTTCCCGTGCCACAGCAGGTTGTGATTCACGAAGCTTCATGGCTTGCACATATTTCTCTTCCACCGGCAGGAGTGTTGTCTGGCGTCCTTGGACGCGCAGACGCGTCGCGTGCCACTCGGAAAGGATATCCAACTGGTAGCCAACGACTTCTCGGGCGCGATCATCGTCGGGGAACTTCTCCAAAAATTTCTCAATCCGCTTCATCTGTTTTCTGGCATCGTCCGACTGCCCAGTCGCTTGGCTCTTGACGATCTCCGAATAGATGCGGTCGGCCGAAGGTCGCATCAAGACCCACGAGATTGTGACAATGGCGACCAAAACGATGGTCATCGTGACAACCTTGATCGCTTCGCGCCATTTGGCCGGACGGTCGATGATCTCTTGCCGCCTGCGATGTTCCTCCGCTTCGATCGTCGTGAATCGATTGACAGGCGGCGGCGTTTCGACAATCGTCTTCCGAGACTTGCTGACGCCATCGCTGGAGACCCCTTCGCTGAAATGATCACCTCTCGATCGGCCGTCTTCGGAGACTTCGTCGCCTGTTGCTCTTGTGGCGTCGTTCCATGACTCCGCACCAGATTCGCGCTGGACATCCTCTCGAAGCTCGAAATCGTCCACCGCCGTGGGCAGCAATTCGGTATTCGGCATCTGGCTCGAGTTGGAAATCCGGGTCACTTCTTCATCCGTGGGCGCCGGAGCGACAGATGGTTTCGCGAAGTCGCCTTCCGCGCTTGCTGCATCGCTGGTGTTGCGGTTCGCCAATCCATGTTTCATCGCCCGCAATCGATTTGCTAAAACCAATGCCGTAGCGACGCGCTCGTCAGGTTTCTTGCTGAGCAGTTGGCCGATGATTTGTTCAAGTTCCGTTGGAACTTCTGGGGCGAAACGGCGGACCGACGGTGCCTCTTCAAAACGCAGCTTATGGACAACTTGCGGCAGTGAGGCGCCTCCAAATGGCGGCCGCCGCGCAAGCAGAGTAAACATGACCGCGCCAAGGCTGTACAAGTCTGATCGATGCGTGACCCCAAGCCCTTCCGCTTGTTCAGGCGACATGAAATCGGCCGTACCCACGACACTTCCCGCGGCTGTCATGTGGCTTCCGCCGAACAGCTTGGCGATGCCGAAATCGGTCAGCTTGATCTGATTATCTGGTGCCCGAAGCAAGTTTGCTGGCTTGAGGTCGCGATGAATGACTCCGTGGTCGTGAGCATGCTTGAGTGCCTGGCAGATCTGAATCGCAATCTCGGCCGTTTCATTCCAGTCGTAGTGATGTCCAGCCTGCAGCTCTTCCTGCAAACTGCGCCCTTCGACCAACTCCATCACATAGAAGAGCTGACCGTCTTGTTCGCCGTCGCCTCGTAAGCGAACGATCTTCTGGTGGCGCAGCTGCTTGAGCGTCTCAATCTCCGTCAGGAAACGACTCCGGAATCCCGGATCATCGGCGAACGCAACCGCCAGAACTTTGATGGCGGCTTTCTCCCCGGTCTCCTCGTCGACGCCCGAGTAGACCGAACCCATGCCGCCTCGACCAATTTGCTTGTCGATGCGATACGGTCCAAGTTGGTCAATCATGGGGGAGTTCTTGGGTTTTGACATGGCCGATCGTCCCGCTATTTACAATTTCAGCAAGGCGTTTGCGTATTGTAACACCAGGGCTGCGTCAGTACTTAGGTTTGCGGGTACCACGCGTACGAGCAACGCCGTTGAGAATTATTGTAACCGGATTCACGAGAATTCGGGCCGTGCACTCGCAGAGTCTCACGACGTCGGCGACGGCTACTCTTCCTGAAAATCCTCCAGGAGATTGTAATCGTCATCGATCACGTCCCCCAGATTGGCATAGTCAGGGTTCCCTGCCGCAGACTCTTCGTACCAGGCGCGAGCTTTGGCGAGTGTGCGGTCATCGGAATCCCTGCTGGCCACGACAAAAGCAGCTAGGACGGCTTTGGTCACGGGATCGTCGGGTGAGAGCTTCGTCTGCACGAGCGCGACGGCCAAGCCGAGCGGTGGGTTATCCAGAGGATAGGTCTTCTTCAACCCGACGACTTGGACGGCAAGTGACGCTGGATTAATGCGTTCGACCGTTATCTCGGTACTACTGCCAACTTTAATCACGTCGCCCGGATTCAAAGCGGCGATGGCCTCCTTCATCGCCTCGTCGAACGCCCGGATGTGTTCGGCGAGCCGCTGCAACCGCCACAGTTTTTGTTTGTGATCGGCCCGCTTCGCAAACGGCTCGGCAGCCGTCAGCTGTGTTTCCGCGCCGCCCAGGTCGCGCGCCATAATTGCCTTCCTTGCCTCAGACAACGCAGTGGCCAACTGCATCACTTCTTGACGCGTTGGCTTGTTTGCCGGATCAGTTGTCGTGGGGGAATCCGGCATCTCGGTTGGCGTAACAACATCCACAACTAGATCGTAGTCGTCCTCCAAGAAATCCGCCAAATCCGCGACGGCCGGCAAACCTGCGGCAGCTTCGAGAAACCAATCTCGCGCCTTGGTCTTGTCGTCTGCGGTGGCAGCGGGGCTGGTTACGACATAACAAGCCTTCTGAGCGATCGTCCGTGCGTCCGTCGGCGAAACCGCTTGATGCGCGAGCACGACGGCCAGCCCCAATGGCAAGTTAGACAACTCATATCGCTTGTTCATGCCACCGATACGCAGCACAACGTGGTCGGCCGAAGCCTCGACAATTCCAACACTGTTGCCCTTGACCTGCAATGCTTCGCCCGCCTGCAACTTGCTGGTGCCGGCAGTAATCGCATCGTGATAATCGGCAGCATACTCGGTCGCCTGGCGAAGTCGATCGAACTTCGATTGATGCGCCTCCAACATGATCAACGGCTCGGCACTGTCCAAAATCGTCTTCGCAGCCGCGAAGTCATGCTTGGCGAGCGCCGCACGCGCCGACTTCAGTTTCGTGCTGAGCTGAACCAACTCCGCAGGACTCGGTTGCGGCGGCATCGGCGTTGGTGTCGGCTCAGGAGGCGTTGGTTCAGGCGGTGTTGGCTCAGGAGGCGTTGGTTCAGGCGATGTTGGTTCAGGCGCCGGGGAATCCTCCATCGCAGGTGGATCCGGTTCAGGACTCGGTGCAGGGACACTTGCAGGCGGCGGTCCCGTTGTGCCAGACGCATCTGGATCGACGTTCTCACCCGATCTACCTGACGGCAAACCGCTGGGCTCGCCACTTGCAGATGTCGTCGCTGCTTGACTGACGAAAGGACGGTACGCTGGATGTGTCTGCGTAGCGATGTCCGATTCGCCGGGATCTCCCATGAACCAATAAAGAGCACCCATAAATAACAGCAGCAGGCCCACGGCGACGCCGACCAGAATGGGCGTCATGATCCCGGTCTGTGACCGCGATTTTGCCATTGCGGTTGCCGATCGTTTAGCGCCCAACCTGGGAGGTTGGTCCGGCGAGACGTCCGCGGCAATCGCGGCAGTCGCTTGCACAGCGTTTGTCATGGCGGACGGCGATTCAACGTGGGCCGGCGCTTGAGATTCCGATACGGGTTGCGCCATCGCCGGTTGGGCCATGCCGACGGGTTGTGCCATTGGAACGGAAGCAGATTGGACTATCGGACTTGCGGCCGGAGCCATCGGATTCTGGTGCGGGGCAAGATTGGCAAAGCCCGGCATCGGCACGTTCTGCACGGGATCAGCTGGGATCTGCGACTGGGGGGCGGATGCGGTTTCCAACGGTGCCATTGGATCGGCGGCTGGAACAGCTTGGCCCATCATCGCTTGCGATTGAAGTCCAGGATTGCTCGTCGGTAGATTAGCGAAGCCCGGGATAGGGCTGGCCGGCACCCCAGATTGAGGAGTTGGTACTCCCACCGGAGCCATCGGATCCGCGTGGGGCGGAACGAAGCCAGGAACTGGTGTTGCAGCCGGGCCGGAACAAGCGCCCGCCGGATTCGTGTTTTGGTTGGTCGTATTTTGGTTGGTTGGCGATTCGGAGTTCGGCACAGCCGTCGGTGTGTCTGGTTGCGGCGATGGCGAAGCGTTGGCCGACAACCCGGACGCAGTATCCTGGCCCCAACTATCCTGGCCCAAGCTGCGGTCATAATCTGCGCGCAACGAAGCGTTTGCGAGGCAGGTCTTGGCGGCGGTGATCTGGTCCAACAACTGTGCCCAGGCCTGGGAGTGGACACCCGGTCGGTGACTGCGTACGCGTGACAACGCGCGATCTGCGGCGTCTGCGATGACGGTTGCGTCCTGTTCAAACCGCGGAAGCCCGAGCAATTGGTAATGATCAAGAGGACCCGTCGATGCCTTCAGATCCAGCCACTCGCTGTATGGGTCAAATCCTGAACTCACGTGCATTAATCCCCGTCACTCAGGGTGGGAAGACAGCGAGTTGGCGGTTGCCACCATACGCCGCAGAAGATCATTCTATCTTAGGCTCAAACTGTATATACGGCAACCTTTTACGTTCGTCAAAATGGCTAGTTGGTTGAGCTGATTTGCGCGGATTTCCCAGACCTTCTGGTGTTCAAGTTGAACCAGAATCGTTGTTTTTGCGGTACATCGCTTCGATCTGAGTCGTGTAGTTTGTCGCGATGATGTCGCGCCGCAGGCTGAGCTTGGGTGTCATTTCGCCGGACTCGATCGTGAAGCCGTGATCCAGCAACGTGAACACTCGCACTTGTTCGTAACGAGAGACTGTGGCGAGCTGCGTTTGAATCCGCTGATGGTACAAATCGATAACCTGTGGATGGGCTAACGCTTGCGCGGGCGAGACGATCTGCCACTTCTGTTTGACGATAACGTCGCGCAACTGGTCGGGATCCGGTACGATCAGCGCGGTCAGATAGTTGCGATCGTCTCCGATCACGACGGCCTGCAAGATGAGTGGGTCCTCGGTCAGCAGCGACTCTAACTGCACGGGCGAGACATTCTTACCACCGGAGGTCACAATGATCTCTTTCTTGCGTCCGCGAATGAAAAGAAACCCATCCTCGTCGACATCGCCGTAGTCGCCTGTATGGAACCAGCCGTCCTGAATCACTTCGGCGGTCTCTTCGGGCCGATGATAGTAGCCGGACATCAGATGCGGCCCGCGCGTGAGAATCTCGTCGTCGTCAGCAATTCGAACTTCTACGTCTTGAATGGCCTTCCCCGACGCCCCCCGCCGCACGTGCTCGAGGCTCGAAACAGTAATGACCGGCGATGTCTCGGTCAGCCCATAGCCCTGTAAAATCGGTACACCGCGTGCCT
>JASLPZ010000271.1:0-9665 GCA_030744725.1 Pirellulaceae bacterium | reverse complement strand
CGCGGCCAGTGGTTACAAGACGTTGACTGCGGGCAAAGTGTTTCATGGCGGGGCCACGCTTCAAGAACATTTCAATGTCGTTGGGCCGCGGCCGGGACAGTGGCTCAAAGGTCAGGACAAGAAGGTTCACGACAAGCCGAAAGCCTGGCACGGCATCTGGGACTTCGGCCCCCAGGACTATGACGAATCGAAGTTCACCGATCACGTTGTGGCCACCTGGGCCACCGAGCAACTTGGCAACAAGCACGACAAACCGTTTTTCCTCGCCTTCGGTTTCTATCGGCCGCACGTACCGTTCTTTCCGCCTCGCCGGGTTTACGACAGTTTCAAGAACGTACAACTACCGCCCGTTGATGACGATGACTGGAACAACATCCCCGACGCCGCTCGCAAGGTGTCGCTGAGCAACCCGAAGATACCGACGCACGACTGGATGCGTGAAAACGGCCGCTGGGAACAGGCGGTACATGCTTACCTCGCCTGCGTTCGGTGGACCGACGAGCAACTCGGCCGGGTTCTCGATGCGCTCGACAACGGGCCGCATGCGGAGAACACAATCGTCGTTCTCTTCTCCGACCACGGCTACCACCTCGGCGAGAAGCAGCGCTGGTCGAAGTTCTCGCTCTGGGAACGTACGACGCATGTGCCGCTGATCATAAGCGTGCCTGACGGAGTCAAAGACAGGACGGACAAGCCGGTCGAGTTATTGAGCATCTATCCGACGTTGATCGACCTTTGCGGATTGCCCGCGAATCCCAGGCTTGAAGGCGTCAGTCTGCGACCGTTACTCGAAGACCCGGACACGGACTGGAAGCACGTCGCGATTTCCACGCTGGGACAGAACAATCACGCCGTGCGCGACGAACGCTGGCGATACATCCGATACGCTGACGGCAGCGAAGAGCTCTACGATCACCAGACCGACCCAAACGAGTGGAACAACATAGCCGCGATTCCGCTGCCACCGGGATCACATACCAAAGTGATTGCACGACTGAAGAAACACCTTCCAACAACAAACCTGCCACAGCAGGGAGACTGACCTCAATGACTGATTCGAATTCAAACACTGGACGCCGCGAGTTCCTGCAGCAATCCGTTGTCGGCACGGCAGCGGCGGGGCTGGCCATCAGTTCGACCTCACACGTGACGGCTCAGACAGTTCCGGATGCTGCCGAGCCGGAAGTGACCAACGAAGTGGATGTGCTTGTGGTCGGCGGCGGAACGGCAGGTCATGTCGCGGCGATTCAGGCCGGTCGCGCCGGAGCGAAGGCAATGGTGATGGAACGCGCGTCGTGCCTCGGCGGTATGACAACTCGCGGAGGCGTATGCTTTCCGGGCCTGTTCGATGCCTGGGGAAAGCAGATCATCGCGGGCATTGGATGGGAACTGGTCAAGGAGTGTGTCGAATTGGATGGCGGGACGCTGCCGAACTTCGCGAAGGTACCGCAGCGTCACTGGCAGAACCAGGTGCACATCAACCAATTCCTGTACTACATCCTGGCCGAAGAAAAGTGCCATGAGGCGGGCGTAAAGATTTGCTATCACGAGTTCCCGCAGGCAATCAAAGAGACCTCAGACGGCTGGGAGGTCGACTGCGTTGGCTTCGGCACACAACGGCGAGTCTTATGCAAGCAGATCGTTGACTGCACCGGCGGAGCGGAAGTCGCCGGGATGCTTGGCCACCCGCGACTGCGGGGCGAAGAGCGGCAGCCGGGCTCAATTCAGTTCCTGCTCGGCGAGGCAAACAACCCGGGGCGAGGCACGAAGCGCGGCGGCCCAGGACTGCTGCACGCGATCTATGTCCATGGGGCCGATTCGACAAACTCACGCACTGTCACCGAGGCGAGCCTGACCGGGCGCAAAGCGGTGTTGGACAGGGTCCGGAAATCCGGGCAGCGGCTGATGCACCTGCAGCCCGAACCGGGCTTCCGTGAAAGCTACCGGATTGAGGGCGAGACGCTGATCACGGTGAACGACTACACGTCCGGTCGCGTGTTTGACGACGCCATCAGCTATGCGTTCTACCCCGTCGACCTTCACACCAAGACGGGAGTAAGGCCGAAGCCACTGAAGCCAGGCAAAGTACCAACCATCCCGCTGAGCGCACTGATCCCGAAAGGCAGTCGCAATATCATCGTGGCCGGCCGATGCGTCAGCAGTGATCGACTGGCGAACTCCGGGCTGCGAGTTCAGGCGTCATGCATGGGCATGGGCCAGGCCGCCGGAGTCGCAGCGACACTGGCAGCGAAATCCGGAACAACACCGCTCGAAGTTTCGCTGACGGAGATTCACGCGTTGCTCCGTGACCATGGGCAGATCATTCCACGGAAGGCGTAGTTCGAGGCAATTGGAGGAATGTCACACGAAGGCACAAAGTCACGAAGAGCCCACATGATTAACTCCTTCTTTGTGGCTTCGTGGCTTTGTGTGAGATTGGAAACTGCATTCCTCGACCTCATGTGCACATGAAGAAACACCAACGCAGCTTTGTCTCACTGCTGACTGCATTGAGTTTTGTCGTTCTTGCCCGTAGGGCAAAAAAAGTCGGCCGAACCCTAACTCTATGGTTTCATTGCATCTTGATGCATCTGGCAGTCGAGTATCTCGGCCGTCGCAGATGGCGTCAAGGTTTCGCTAAACCGCATGCTCACTGTGTTGGTCCAGCGAATTTTGCGCGAGCATCGAAGGTGTCGAAACACGTTGCCTTGATTGATGTTATCGTGTTCTGAGTGAATTGGCGATGAAAGACCTCCGAGAACACGATGTCCGTCAAGAAAGCACCCCGCATCCCCCTTCCCAAGGCCTGGACGAAGCATGTTCGCTCGGCCATGTTGCACGTCATCTCTCTGGCCCAGTTCGCACGGTGTACACCCCGTGTGGTCACAATACTCCGCCGAACGCAACGGGCAGTAACAGTTCACTTTGCATCGCCTTGATCTATCAGTTTTCGGACGATTGGCTCAGCTTGATGAGCAGTTCCACGTCGTCGGGATGAAGAGACGAGTGCTTGCGTACTGCTCGGGGAGACATCCCTTTTGCTTTCTTCGCTAGGCGGCGTAGTTCTTTCGGTGAGAGCCTGGGAAGTTCTCCGGTCGTTCGCTCGATCTCCCGGGCTAAGCGTCTCGATTCTGCCCGTAGACGAGCGATGTCACGCCAGCCTTGCAGCCACCTCAACATATCAGGCAGCCTTGCGATGGTAATAACGGAGCATTCCACCGAGCCGATCGCGGCAGTGAATATCGCCCCGACCGCCGCCAACTTCGGCTTGCGGATCAAGAATCGTGTTGTCGAGCCCTTGGTGATTTCGCTCGGTGTGGTAATGGGCCAGGTACTCTTGCACGGCGTTTCGCAAGGCGCGCTCGCCGAAGAGAATCAGTCGATCCAAGCACTCCGATTTCAGCAAGCCGAAGAACCTCTCGAGATGAGCGTTCAAGTTTGGACTCTTGGGTGGCAGTCGTACGGGCTCGATGCCTTCGTCGTCTAGAAACGCACGAAACGACTCGGAGAACTTCGTGTCGCGATCCATGATGAGGTAGCGTTTGTCGTTGAGGAAGCCGTCTTCAAAATTGGTCAACTCGCGAGCGGCTTGTTTCATCCATGTTTCGTTCGGTTGCGTGGTGTAGCCCGCAAAATGGACTCGGCGCGTCTTCAGTTCCATCACGAACAGCAAGTAAAACGTCACCAACCCGCCTTTAGTCCAAACTTCCACCGTCGTAAAGTCGATAGCAGCGAGCACATCCCAGTGAGCCTTGATGAATGTGGACCAAGTTGCTGAACGTTTTCGCTCCGGTGCCGGTTCGATGCCATGTTGCTTGAGCACGTTCCCGACCGTCTGGTCGGAGATCTGGTAGCCGACATTGGTCAAGGCGCCTTGAATTCGATCGTAACCCCACGTCGGATTCTCGTTGGCAAACTTCACGATCAGGTCGACAATCTCCTGCCGAATCCTTGGTCGACCGGCCTGTTTGGATCTCCGGTCGGAGTAATCCCATTTCTTCGCAACCAGCGTTCGGTGCCATCGCAGGATGGTATCGGGTGTGACAATGGTCGTCAGCTCCATCAGTGCCTTGCGTCCCAGGGCCTTACCTTTGACTGCCAGAATCCGACGTTGTTCATCGGTCAGTAAGAGGCGTTTCTTTCCCTGTGACTTCATCAAGGTTTCGACTTGCGATCGGTAGAACTCGATGATCTTCTTCTGCTCGCGGTTAGCCCAGCCGACCAGAATGACGACGAAGAATTGCCAGGGTAGGAGAATGAAGCTCATGAATCGCTCAATTGGTGAAACGCGTGGAACTCGCATTTACCATGCAGTCATCCACTCCGCGACGCAATGGGCAAAGGCTGACGCGGTATGTCCATCTCACCTCTAACGACTGCGTGTGCGTGTTGTAGGGTCTGTGCGGCGTAAGCTTGCTGCCAAAGTTCGGCTGAGATTCTCGGAGGCAAGGTGCAGGAAACGCCGGAGATCATAGGGTTTGCACGTCGGCTGAGTATTTTGACCAGGCGGGCAACGGCCAAGCCGCTGCGATCGGTACCTCCAGTTCGTTCGGATCGGCTGATCAGTTCGCGTTCCAGTTGCTGGCGTCGGTAATGGATCAGCGGCGGCTGATGACCGCTGAGACATCGCCTTTGCAGAAACACAGGTCCGGTTTCACGACTGCCGACGTGTTGCCGGAGAACGGCATGCAGAGCGGGAACGAGCGGGAGATCTCGCTCATTGCGAGTTTTCACCTTCCAACCAAGTCCCGGCTTATTGCGAACGTAGAGCCAGCCCTCGTTGAGGTCCAAGTCCTCCGGGAGCAGCAGATGGACCAGTTCGCCAGGTCGCATTCCCGTCAGCATCAGCGTCGCGAAGATTGGGAACTGCCACTTGTCGCAGGCACTGAGAAAGCGACGCTCGATGTCACTCGAAAAGACGACGACCGGAGCCGGATCTTCGATGGGAATACGATGAATTTCAATCGTGAGGAACGGGTTTTCCGCGTAAGGTGGCAGATGACGATGCCGGGCCGCGTAGTTGAAGAGCGTGGAACAAGTTTCGAGCACGTACTTCATGCCGTTGTCACGAAGGCGGCGCTTACTTGCGTTGGCATGTCCGTTGGGTGCAACATTAAGCGTTCTCAGGTAGCGAACGAATTCCTCGGCCTGCACTGCACGAAAGTCGGAAATTCGGCGTAGGGGCCGAACGTCTTGCAGGAAGTTCAGCAGATGCTGCGTTGCCGAACTGTAGCGGCGGATCGTGTGCAGCGAGGAGCGGCGGATATGCTCGTGATGATCGAGCCAACGTTGGCGTACGGCTGGAATCGAGATGGGCTCAAAGCCAAGGGTCGAGGGTGCGCCGACTTCGAGTTGGGCATTGACCTCCGCAGCCATCTGACGGGCGGCTTCGCGGTCCGGTCCGACGCGCGGCTGGTGACGCTGACCGTGCTCGTGGTAGCACAGGTACCAGACGCGACCGCGAAGGTGGGCACGGACACGACCGACTCGAAACGAGGTGGGCTTCTTGGATCGTTTGTTGGCCGCATGGGAAGCAGGCATTTCGGGCTCTCCTCAGAGAAGCTCTCCGCTACAAAACGCTACAAAAAGCGCTACAAACGGGAACTTCTGGGAGCGACCCAGAAACGCAAATGCCCACCTGCAAATAACTTATGCAGATGGGCAGCAGACAAGAGCGGAGAGGGGGGGATTCGAACCCCCGGTGGGTTTCCCCACGCCGGTTTTCAAGACCGGTGCATTCGACCACTCTGCCACCTCTCCAGCTTTGTTGTTTGCAATCCTACCGTGTGCGTTGCCAAGTTTGTTGAGAAGGCTCACTAGTTTATATTGCTTCCGTAGTCCCTCGAACAAGTGCGGCCTTCGAGTGGAGGGAGCCTATGGGGGACCGGCGTGGACAACCGGGACGGCGGGACAGAGGTCGGAACCACAAGCGAGACAAAGAGAACGGGCGAGGGGCCGCTGGGGACACCGTCGTGTCTGTCCCGGACACTGGCGGTAGCGGCGGCAACCTGAGTGCGACAGGGAGTCCGGCGACGTCTGCCCAAGGGCGGCAGCGAACAAGCATCCGACAAGCCAACTATTCCAGCCATTCTCGTTTCCGCCACATTCGGTCGTCGTAAAACTTGTCCACCAAAGCTCCATGACACATTTCCGATATTCCCACTCAGCCGAACCTGTAGCAGTTTTCAAGACTGCCGCCTTCGATCACTCGGCCACCCATCCGATGCTTGTTTTGTTGGTGCTATTCGCCTTTTTCTCCAATTCTGAAACAGCGTGTGTGGTCGCGACGCCCGCTACAGTATACGGAGCCATGTGTGGTTGCCGGTGTCGGCCACTTCATCCCAGCAGCGTAGCGCAAAGTGACGCCATGGGACATTCTAGCAATCGAGCTAAGCCAACGAAACCGCGTCGCGATTTCCCCTTCTTCCGCATCGCAATGGTCAATCGGCCAAAGAAGTTGTCAGTGAACTTCGCTACTTCCCTAGCGAAAACAACGAAACGAGCCGAGCCGCCTGATCCTGATCAGGCCTCTTCTGGCAGGTGACACTCGTGTCAGTTTATGATTGTGGCATCGTTGATGCCGCCACTGCTGGGAGAATGATAATGAACCATGCCGCAATGATCTGTTGGTCGCTGATTGCGTCAGCGACTCTAGCAGCCGATGCACCTCAAT
This sequence comes from Pirellulaceae bacterium, assembly GCA_030744725.1. Classification (GTDB taxonomy): domain Bacteria; phylum Planctomycetota; class Planctomycetia; order Pirellulales; family Pirellulaceae; genus ARS98. Next base: position 2,992 of record JASLPZ010000271.1, on the reverse strand, counting down.
CCCGCGATGAGCGGTTGATCGTCGAACTGTTTGCCGAGCATCCGCAAGTCGTGACACCTACGGGCTTAGCGATTGCAGACGACGGACGAGTTTTTGTTGCTGAAAGTCACACGCACTTTCGACCCGACGATTATGACGGCCCTGCGACAGACCGCATCTTGATCTTCGAAGACACCGATAATGATGGACGCGCTGACAAGCGAACGATCTTTCATGAAGGCTTCACACACGTCATGGACATCGAGTTCCATCACGATGGATCGTTGTACGTCGCGACGCGACGCGATATCCACCGAATGCGTGATACGAACAACGATGGCCAGGCCGATGAAGTCACACGCATTGTCTGGTTAGACACCGAAGGCGACTATCCACACAATGGGCTCTCTGGTTTGGCGTTCGATTTCGATGGCGGATTGAACTTCGGACTCGGCGAGAACCTGGGCGTGGCGTATTCGTTGCACGGAACCGATGGCATCAGCTTCAGCGGCGGCGGCGAAGGAGGCAGCACGTACCATATGCAATCGGACGGAACCAGGCTGCGCCGTGTCTCGACCGGTTGGTGGAATCCGTATGGAATGTGTGTCGACGCCTTCGGCCGCGTATTCGGTACCGACAACGACCCCGGTGCTTCGCCACCGTGCCGATTGATCCAAGTCATCGAAGGCGGCAACTACGGTTACGAATATCGCTATGGGCGAACCGGCTTGCACCCGCTGACCTGTTGGAATGGCGAGATTCCCGGAACGCTGCCGATGATCTCCGGAACAGGAGAAGCTCCCTGTGCAATTGTTGCGTACGAGTCCAACGCCTTTCCCAAGGAGTATCTCGGTAATCTCTTGGCCCCTTGCTGGGCCGATCATCGGGTCGAACGTTACACGATCACACAACGCGCCGACCGAGGACTCGTCACCGCCGATCGCGACATCTTGATCGAAGGCTCCGACAACTTTCGTCCTGTCGGGATCGACGTTTCTCCTGACGGAACGGTTTACATAAGCGATTGGGTATCAAGCAGCTACTCGCTTCACAAGCAAGGCAGGATCTGGCGGATACGACCGAAGCTGATGCCGAAATCGCAAGCGGACGCGAAGTCGTCGGCCGCCGAGCCGCCTCGTGGGCCGAGACGAAGAAGAAGACCGTCTAGGCGATTTCGTGTGCTTAATGAATATCCTTTCTTCAGCGGTCGTGGGCTTGCCGTGGACGAGAAGTCAATGCTAACTGGCGAACCAGCGTATCCTGAATCGTTCGATCGGCTACAGCGCCGCTTGACGCTGGAATCGACGGTGAAGCTGACTCCGAGCAGTCGAAATGCACTCCACGTGCTGGCTGCCAGGTTGGGCAGGCCCCGACCACAGATGTCAATTCCGGCTCGTGCGCAGTCGATGGTTAGCGGATTCTCTCCTGGTGCTGAAGAGCTCTTGGCATTGCTTTCCCGGCACGATGATCCACTATTAGTTCACGCCGCGTTACTGATGCTCTCGCGTGAACTCGAAACGTCCCATGCAGACTTGGCAGACACAAAACAGGGACTGTGGATACTGTTGGCCGCTCGAGGGAATGCCGCCGTGCGAGCCCATTTTGTCAAAGAACAGCTGAATCGATTCCTAACAGTAGACAATCTCGACACGCGCTTCGTCGCCATCAAATGGATTGCCGACGAGAAGCTGGTTGACTATCGACCGGCTTTGGAACGAATGCTCAATTCGCGCAATCTGGACTATCGGCTATTTCGCGCAGTTGCTGCGGCGATCGATCGGCTGGATGACAAGAAGCCTTCGGACCAGCCGTCGGTCGAGCTGCTCCTTGCCAAAATCAACGATTCCAATGCAGCCGTTGAAATCCGGAGCCTTTGCTTGAACATGATCTCGCCAACGGCGAAGGGCCTCATGCTGGATGATCTGATCGCTTTGGCGGAGCATTCCGATGCGAACCTTCGGCTTGAGGCCGTTCGCACATTGGCAACTCATCCTGACGCAGGCGTCGCAAGCACGCTGGTGGAACTCGTGACAGATGTCGAGCAATCGGAAGACGTTCGAGCTGCAGCGATCGCCGGCCTTGCGGCAACCGCCGAGTCGCACGTTGAGTTGATGCTGAGTATTGCGACCCACGATACGGCTCGCCCGCGCGACGAAGCGTTACGGTCGCTCGTCGGCGTCCAACTCTCCAAGCTCCAGATCGATTCCCTTTCGAAATTGTCAAACGCTCAACCGGCGGTGAAAGAGGCTGTGGATAGGATTTTGAAACAGAAGAAGGAGAATCGGCCTCTTCACGAACAAACCGAAGCGTGGAAGAAGTTGTTGACTGGCGCCGGTGATCCCAGCGCCGGACAGCGGATCTTCTTCGGGACGAAGGTAGGAACGTGTGCCAAATGCCACACGATCGATGGTCGAGGCAGTGCCGTTGGGCCCGATCTGTCGAAGATCCGCCAGCGTGTTGCATCGGAGGGTGTCCAGTGGTTGTTGGAAACGATCCTTCAACCGAGCAAGCAGATGGCTCCGCAGTACACACCCTGGCAGATCGTCACGACCAACGGAAAGACACTCATCGGACTGCCTCGTCGCAAGGGAGGGTCAGCTGAAGCCTATCTTGGTATTGATGGCAAGGAGTTTTTGGTGAAGAAGCCGAATATCGTATCTCACCGTGAGATGCCAACGTCGATCATGCCCGAAGGGTTGCTGCAAGAGTTGACTGTACAAGAGCTGAACGACCTGTTCGCCTTTATTACATCGAGTGCAGAGAGTGATTAGCGCACTTGCCGATTCACTCTAGCGGATTTTCAACGTTTGGACTCATGAAACAAAGTGCCGCGGACGCTACGCTTCGGTGCGACACGCACTAACTGGCGAACCAAGGCTCACTTGAACATCCTTAAGAACTAGAGATGCGCCTGCCCCGTCGCGCGCGGATGACAGCCCAGGGCCAGCGCGCACTCTAGGCGAAATGGGCTAGCGCGGTAAGCGTAATTTTGAGACGATCTTTCGTGTTCGAT
>JASLPZ010000270.1:0-9669 GCA_030744725.1 Pirellulaceae bacterium | reverse complement strand
TATACGGGGCGGGCTCATTGCGAAGTTGATTTCATCACAACCTCGGAGAGTCGAACAATCGCAGAAATCCCGCCTGGGGCGAACGACAACAATCATCACGGCTCAAAGAACATATCCGTCGAGCCACCGAACTTGGCGGGCAGCGGTATGTTCGACCAGGCTGGGTCGTCGCCGACCCTGAATTGCCAACGGCCGGCCAATTCGAGTCGTTTTTCACCGGAATGAAGGACGGGTGTCTGCCGCAGACCACCTTCGTCGCCACGATCCGAAACGCGGACGGTCACCAAGTTGGCATCGTCGGCATAGATCATTCCAGGTTCGATTACAAACCGTTGGCCCGTGTCTGAAGAAGTGTCGATGCAGGTCAGGCGTTGCCCGTTGAACCAGGCTTGGATTCCATCACCGCCGTTTGGAACGGCCAACGCGAGCCCACCATTGTGCATCCACGATTTGGGCACGCGCACGACGCAACGATACCACGCGACGCCGTCGTAGTCTTTCAGAACACCGGCCGACGCCGTTTCCCAGGCGGCGGGAACAGAGATCAGAGACCACTGTTGCTCGTAACGGGCTCGCTGCGACGCGAACGACACGTCGTCGCGCGGCGGCAATCCGGCGGCCCAGTACAGTCCGTTGACCAGCAACGCGACGCACGTCGGATCGTCAAAGTCGTCCTTGTGTCCCAGCGATGAATAGAACGAACGGCCACCATCGGAACGTCGAAATGTCCAGGCGATCGGTTCGGCGGGACGCCCGGCAACTCTTCCATTGGCGATCACCGTTGCACCTTTGGCCAATGGCGAGGTTTGGTAGAGTGATCCGCCCAACGGAAAAGAACTGACGGCCAGACCGGTCACAATCGGGTGGTCTGGCTGTTCGGAGTTCAATGAACCTGTCCCCTTTAATTTATTGCCGTGGTGGTTGTGGTAGTTACCGCCAAACAGCTGCGCATCAAATTCCGGCCAGTCGACGTAGCCTTCGGGTGGATCGTCTTTCCGCAGCGCAAATGCATGGCTGGCCGTGCGAATTCCCATCACGGGTTTTCCCTGCTCAACAAACCGCCGTACAATCGCCATTGCTTCGGGCTTCAGAACCCTGCGACGAATGCTGAATAATGCGACGTCTGCATCATCAAGAACCTCCAGACCCGGGATGTCATTACGGCGGTCCACGCTGCCAAAGACATAGCTGACACGAAAATCGTGGCCCAGGTAGCGCGAGGCGAATTCGGGCAAGGTGCGATTTGTATCGTATTCGTCTTCGGCCATCACGATCACCAGATGCCGCCGCCGGTCGTCGGGCGAACGGAATGGCTTTCCGCCGAGCAGTTGATCGCTGGTAATCGTTGGGCAGACGTAACGTTCGACGTGCGAGACAACCAGGTCGGTCCCCGTAAAGTGGCTGACGTACGGCCATCGTGCGGGGTTATACATCGTGTCGGTCATGTCGCGCACCAGGACGACGCGTTTTCCGTTACGGGCCATTTGCCGCAGACCGAACGGCCGACCCAACACACACATGTTGGTATGAACGCCGGTCAGAATGACATTCTTGATGCCCTGTTGTTCGAGGATATTCCAGACCTCATCGCCCCGATCACTGATGTAGTCGTGTTCGACATCAATCGTGATGAGTTTGGATTGGGTCTTCCAGGGCGTGCCCGGGTTGCGTCCCATGGCCTTCAGTTTTGCGGCCCATTCGGCGTGTTCGGCGGGATCGTCATCTTCTCCACCGTCGGATTGGTCGATCGGATAGACAGCTTGCTCTTCAGCTGGGATCCGCGAACACCAGGCGGCGATGTCCTCGGGCAGCGACGTGGCCGGCGGGACCGCAACGGCCCGCTTTCTAGCAGGATGCTCTTCATAAGCGGGCATGCAGTCACTGGGCGAATGGATGATCGTCGCGCCGCGCGCACGAGCGGCAGCCAGCAGCTGATCCAGGCGCGGCGCGAATTGTTCGAGACGACGCACGGCGTTGAGGCAATGATGGAGATCCCAAACGTCGCAGACGATAACGGCAGTCTCTTTCGCCATCCACGTTTCATCGCGAATGAGGCGATGAAAACGACCGGTGTCAGCGATCGATTCCACTTGATAGGTCAGCTTTAGAGGCAGCGACTCGTCGTCGGCGACCACAGGAGCGACGATCATGATGTAGGCCATGAAAACGATCAGCGAACGGAGATTCGTGTGCAAGGAACGGCAAAACTGGGCCACGTTGATTTCTCCTCGATGTGCGGGATGGACGATGGAAGCGAGGGGTCGGGAGTCTTTTTCAAATCATGACCCGTGTGCCTCGGAACAACTTTGGCTCGAAAAAGACTCCCGATCCCTTCCAACAGCGACCTCTTCCGACAGATCACTCAATGTCCGTGATTCTAAACCAAGCACCGACAGGCTGCACGCAAATCCTGACATTAGCCGTCGCACACTTGAAAGGTAACCCGAACGATGTCTAGACTTGTGCATTCTCGCGTTTTCCAAATCGTTTCATCTGGTCGGTTACAGCTCGCACTGTGACGACTGCTTCCCCAGGAACATCTCGTGCCAGAACAAAATCTTCCCTGGTATAAGGGGATTACCGGTTATCAGTGGCTCGTGTTGACGATCGCATCCTTGGGTTGGGTCTTCGACGTCTTCGAGGGCCAGATTTTTGTCGCGTCAATGCGCGACGCCATGCCCGACCTACTGGGTGCGGTTGCGGGCGATAAAGTGGTCCTAAAATGGAACAACCTTGCATTCGCCAGCTTTTTGTTGGGTGGTGCTTTTGGCGGCGTCGCGTTCGGTGTGCTCAGCGACAAGATTGGTCGTTCCTCCACGATGATCGTGACCATTCTGTTCTATTCGTTGTTTACTTGTGTGACGGCCTTCGCACAGGAAGCGTGGCACATGGTTGTGTTGCGTTTCTTGGTGGCGATGGGTGTCGGTGGCGAATGGGCCGTGGCAACTGCGATGGTGGCCGAAGTGATGCCGAAACGTTCGCGGCCGATCATGAGTTCGATTTTTCATGGGTCCAGCGTTTTTGGTACGTTGCTCGCCGCTGCCGCGGGGGCCTTCGTTGTCGGGAACCCGGCGCTAGGCGACTCGGCCTGGCGGTGGGGATTTGCGATCGGCGTCGTTCCAGCGTGCTTGACGTTGTTCGTCCGCTGGAAGCTCAAGGAACCCGATCAATGGGTTCGAGCGCGCGCGCAGGGGAAGGCAGACCGCGAGCAACGAACTGGCCAGTTGTTGCATCTCTTCCAATCGGAACACCTGCGCAACACTTTTGTTGGTGTCAGTCTGGCCTCGATTGGTCTGGTGACTTTCTGGGGCGGACACATTTATGGTAAAGACGCCCTCCTTCGTCATGCGCAACAACGCGTATTGATTGAGGAAGGAGTCGAGGCAGGGGCGTCGAAAGAAGCAAAACAGACTGCCTGGGAGAATAACGAACCAGAATTGAAACGCGCCGAAATGTTGAGCATGGTGTTGAACACGATCGGCGGCGGCCTGGGCCTCGTTCTATTCGGCGCGATCTCAAATCGCCTTGGCCGCAGGGGCGCGTTCATCTTCTACCATGCGATTGCCTTCGTGATGATGATTCTGTTGTTCAAGGTGTTGATACCGAGCGGCGCGCCGGCCGTAGTGTTAGCGATAACATTGCCGATTTTCGGGTTCTTTACGTTAGGAATGCACGCGGGATATGCCGTTTATTTTCCCGAGTTATATCCGACGCGGCTGCGCGGAACGGGTGCCGGCTTCTGTTTCAACATGGGGCGTTTGGCGACAGCCGCGGCCTTTTTGACGTTTTTTGTATTCCCCGTTACCAACGAAAGCAAAGCCCTGATCTTGTCGCCTCTGTATCTGGTCGGCTGCGCCGTCGTCCTCCTTGGTCGTGAAACTCGCGACGAAGAACTCCCCGAATAACAACAATAAGGATTTCTGTGTGAGTGATCGAGTTCGTTTTGGTTTGATTGGTTACGGTCTATTTGGGTCGCATCATGCCGCCGCAATTGCGGCTGGTGAGGACACGGAATTGGCCGCCGTGGCGGTGCGTTCGGTAGCGAGCCAGGAGGCCGTGTGCGAGGACCACCCAGGCGTGGATGTCTGCGCGGACTATGAAGAGCTGCTGGCGCGGAAAGACATCGACATCATCTCTGTCGTAGCACCCAATGTGCTGCACTACGAAGTTGGCAAAGCGGTCCTCAATGCTAACAAACACCTGTTGATGGAAAAGCCGATGGCTTTGCGAGTGGACCAATGCGACGAATTGGTGTCGCTGGCCGAAACGCGTCGGCGCGTATTGGCCGTTGGGCACGAATTGCGATTGTCGTCGCTGTGGGGAGGTGTCAAGGAGCTCATTGATCAAGGTGTTATCGGTCGGCCGTTGTACGCCATGATCGAACTCTCGCGATTTCCCTATCGTCAGGGATCCGAGGGCTGGCGTTACGATATTGAGCGCGTGGGAAGTTGGATCTTGGAAGAACCCATTCACTTTTTCGACCTGGCGCGATGGTACCTATCGGCCTGCGGCGAACCGGTGTCGGTTTATGCCCGCGCGAATTCGCGTCAGCGTCACCATCCCGAATTGAAGGACAATTTTTCGGCGATCGTCAATTTCGCCGGTGGCGCCTACGCAGTCGTATCGCAAACTCTGTCCGCATTCGGACACCATCAGACGGCCAAGATCACTGGCACCGAAGGCGCGATCTGGGCTCGTTGGAGCGCAGCGGATGCCCGCTCCGAAGAGACGTCGTTTGAACTTCGTTATGGCCTGGGAAACAACGTCGAGACAATGGCCTTCGACAAGCCGACGGGCGAGTTGCTGGAACTGGCAGACGAAATTGCCGCTGTCGCACAGTGCGTCAAGACAGGCGAAGCTCCACCCTGTGCAGGGATCGATGGCCGCTGGTCGACTCTGCTCTGCCTGGCCGCTGAACGGTCTGTGGAAACGCAGCAGGTCATCGAGATCGACCAATTTGTGCAAAGCTCGAGATAGGGACGCCCGGACATTCACGCAACAACCGGATATCAAATGCTCTTTCTTGGCGCGGCATTGTGCAATGCCGGATCGGCGATCTGGTGCTCAAATATCCAGAAAGCGTCACCCGTCGGTCTGGTATTCAAAACCGTCCGCGACAAAAGCGTCTATGAGGTTCCGCGCACCGATGGCCTCGTACGCCGTGACCGCTCCGCGGATAGCCAGATCATTGTCGCACAGCTGTCTGGTCACGTAGACGGCTGGCAAGGCTGCCAGACGTTGACCGTCAGAATGGGCGATCATGGCGGCGCGGTGGACCTTCGCGCCATTGGAAAAAAATTCGACCATGACTTGTCCGCCTGAAGAACCTATCCATCCCAGCAAACCGCTGCAGGGAACCAGTCGAGGAATCAGCCACCGGCCCAGTCGCGGAAAGCAGCGGGCTGAGATCCCGAACGCGGCGGTCAACCCTGGCAGTTCAAGACCCGCTTTGACACTGACCGACCGGACGGGCACCAGGCCCGGAAGCAGATCATAGTCTGGGCTGTTGAAATTAAGCGTACGCCGACTCCCAAACGGCGGATAGAGAGGTACTCGCTCCGATTCTCCAAACCCAACTAGCACACCTTGTGGCGCTTCAATGGGCTGTCCGATAGTCTCCGCTGCGGATTGCACAGCACCCAGACCTTTGCGATTTCGATTGCCAATGAACAAGGTGATTCGAACGTGATCGACTGAATTGGAGACCTGTTCGCACAGCACCGTTGCCAACGCACCGGAGATACCAGGCAGGCTAGAACAGCCGTACGCCGCGGTCAGGCCGGCAGCCGCGAATTCCGACGTCCGCGCACGAACGCGAGAGACGTAATCGCGATCATCTGCAATATCAACATTGTGGCAACCGGCGTCGAGGCACGCATCGAGGAGCATCGTTTCGAACGACGAGAATGGGCCGGCCGCATTGACGGCAACGCACTGACCATTCAGTGCGTCACGGCAGGAGGCGAATTCAGCAAGATCGGCCGCGATCCCACAGTGTGAATCACCCAATGTCAGCGCCGCGCTTTCGGCCCGAGCGCGGTTTCGACCTGCGATCGTCACGTGCAGGCCGCTGGTAGCCAAATCGCGGGCGACATGTGTGCCAAACGTCCCGTAGCCGCCAAACACGATGACATCGGATTTCGACAACTATCTGCCCGCCGCTGTATCTGGTGAAGATGCCAGCAAGCTACGTAGCACCGTTCGCAATTGCCGAACCTTGAGCGGCATCGGCAGCATGATCCGTCTCTCGTTGGTTTCTGCCATTTCTGCCAGGTCTTTGTGGTCTTCATCAACACACAGAATGGCGGGAATGTCTTTGCCTTCGTCCAACTCGGCGAACTTATTGAATGACGCAACGGCTTCCTGTCCGAATTCCGTGGAGCAAAAGATGACACATCCCGCAGGCGGTTCGATGCTTGTCTCCCACCGCGCAAGGGCACGCTGACAATCGCCAATCACCAACACCCGATAACCTCGCCGCTTCAGCAAGTCTCGCAGCGTGTCCTGCATTTCGATATTGGATTCGACGATCATTACACTATGGCCTTCGCCTTCACGCTCGACCGGACCTTGGCCGGCGGCTGCCGCTTCCGCTTTTCCCTCTTCCGTCATGCCGCGCTGCGCAGCTTTGATGTCCGTGAGAAAGTCGCCCGCCGATTGGTATCGCTTTTCGGCGTCCAAGTCCATCGCTTTGTTCACCAACGCCACAACCGATCCCGGCAATCCCGGCTCGTGTTCAGTAATTGGTTTTACATCGCGGAAGCGTGCGGCAGAGAGTCGCTGCGAGACTTCGCGCGTCTCCAACAACGGTGCTTTGCCGGTTAACAAATGGTAGAGCATACAGCCAGCGAAATAGACATCGCTGCGGTTGTCCTCTTTCCGAACACCGGAAATGCGTTCTAGGCCGACGTAATCAACACTGCGTTGACTGCCCTTGGTGGCGCTCTTGTCGTCCTTGGCCGCTTCGGCGATGGCAGCCAACCCGAAGTCCACCAGCATGGCACGGGCAGAACTGGTCACGAGCACATTCGAGAGTTTCAGGTCGCGATGCGTAAGCCCCTTACTGGCGGCGTGTTCGAGCCCCGCGGCGACATCAGCGATCAGTTTTAGACTCTCTTTAACATTGAATTTCTTGCGCTGTTTGAGAAAGTCGCGGAGGTCAGTCCCTTCCACAAACTCCATCACCATGTACGGTCGATCGCGTTCGGTATTCACCTCGAAGACAGGCACGATATTGGGGTGACGGATCGGCATCACCAGATTAGCCTCACGCAGGAAATGGTCACGACGCTCCAAGTCGCCCAGCCATCGATTGCGGAGTACTTTGACAGCAACCACATCGCCAGTGATGGTGTTCTCCGCACGGTATACACGGGCAAACGAGCCGGTGCCGATCAGATAGAGTATCTTGTTCTTTCCATAGAAGAAGAAAATCCGTTCGCCCTTGAGGATCCGGTCGATCTGCAGATTGGTGATGAGCTGCTTGCCCAACATGAAGGACATGAAATCGTCCAAACTCACGTCGCGCGAACCAATTTCGCTCCAAATCGCTTCAATCTGGATATTGTCTAACAGCCCAACGTCGAAAACCCGCTGGGCAAACTTCTCTGCATTCCACTCTGACATCCGCCAGAACCTCCGCTCTGCCGTCGCCCAGCTTCATCCGAGTGGACGAGTTGCCGAATCTGCGCGACGCCTGCTCATCGTATGCGACATTTTCCCCGGTCGCAACGAGGAGATCGTCAGGGAACCTGACTTGCCTTCTGGGAGCGATGGCGATCATCCGAATTGCCCCCAAATCGGGACTGCATTCACTCCTCTTCCCGATTTGTTCCCTCTTCCAGCGTTTCGCGATACGAATCGCGTTCGCGGCGAGTCGCCTCGAGGTCAAAAACCAGATATTTCATGTCCAAACGCAATTGTGACAAGGCGTCTTGAACGAGACTCAGAATGCGGCGACGGCGTTTGGTGGTCTCCATCACACGTGCCAAAACAGGTTCAATTACGGTGCGGTGTTCCGCAGGCAAGTTGGTGATTAACTTGACTAACTCCGACATCTCTCTGGGCATCTCTTCGGTCGTTTTGGCGTTGAATCGTTGTGCGTTGCTCATGGTGACTCCTGGAATTGTAGCGTGTGTTGGTGACACGACTAAAAAGCAGTCGCCGTACCAAACTTCGCCACCACTCAGGATAGCATCCGTAAGTCCTTGCAAGCAAGTAATTTATAACACTTCTTGTTTTTGAATTCAGAAAACGACTGTGGTAATTATTCACCACGGTTGGTCTGTCGGCATTCCGCAAATCCTGTTACAAGCACACGTTACGTCAAATCATGATATCCATCACCATTCGTTGCCTTATTTCGACGCCGTTGGCCGATCGTGTCTCCGGCCGGTACCGTCTGTGTTGAAAATGAAACACGCTCGATTCCCAACCCACTTCTTAACCGGCTTGGCGCTGTCTTTGCTTTGGCAGACGCCGATTTGGGGTGGAATCACCGAGTCGTTTGAATCGGCCGAACCCAGTCTGCGAGTGATTGATCAAGACTGCTGGTATCGCCTGGAGGAACAAGCCCGCACGTCAGTCCAGGTCCACGGCGGGAACGCATCGGAATATGTTCGAATCGCTGCCGGCCCGGGTACCAGAGTAATCATCGGCCAGCGGGTGCCGGCGGCACGGGTGATCGAAGAACTCGCGCCCGAATTGTGGATTCGTTCGGATCGAGCCGGCCTTCAAATGATGGCTCGGGTGGTCTTACCACGCACCGTCGACCCCAGAACGGGGCGGCCGATCGTCGCCTACGTGATCGGCGATATCTATCAGGACGTGCATTCGTGGCGGCAGCTGCGGATCGACGATTTCAGCAAGCGGTTGGCTGACCAAGTGCGCATCCTCCGGCAAAAGCACAAACGTCTCCGCATCGATCCGCAGGAAGCCTACGTCGACTATCTGGCTGTCAACGTTCATCCAGGGCAAGGAACCACCAACGTCTGGTTCGACGACCTCGCAATCTCGGGCTACGCGGAGGCATCGGCGAGACTCGTTTCGACCGACAGTGCAGTTCCGGAACCAGCGGACCTGCGAGCGGAGCGCCACCCATCAAAGTTGCCGGATATTGTCAGGACACAGATTCCAGTCCGCGTCCAAGGATCGACGGTGATGGCACGGGGCCGACCGTTTTTTGCGCGAATCATCGAACACAATGGCGAGTCGTTTTCGTGGCTGCATTCGCTGGGTTTCAACGTAGTGAAACTGGCGGCCACCCCGAGCGCCGCTCAGCTGCATGAAGCCGCCACTGTTGGACTTTGGATCGTCGCGCCACCGCCGCCCGGCCGTGGTGACTCAGATACCTATGGCAATGTTCTGGCTTGGGATCTGGGGAGCCACCTTGCCAGCTTGGACTTGCCGGCAATCCGCGAAATTGCGGCCCGGTTGCGCACAGACTCTCGCTGCCCCGCAATTGTTGGCAGTGGACATCGCGATCTTGGTGCATTGGCGGCTGAGCTGGACGTCTTGATTCACGACCAGCCCGTACTCGGCAGCTCATTCGAACTCGCCGAGCAGGAATCATGGCTGCGATCACGGCACGAGTTAGCCCGCAGACAGCAGCCTTTTTGGGTGGGCATTGCCACGGAACTCGCGGAAGGACATGCCGAGCAATTGGAGCTA
>JASLPZ010000026.1:0-33347 GCA_030744725.1 Pirellulaceae bacterium | reverse complement strand
CGAAGGAAGTGGTTGTGATACAACTTCTTAGATGCTCTTGGAGGCTCAAGAATTCCCCGGATCATGAATAATCCGGGATAGGCGTAATATTGCTTTTCCTGTCGAGCATGTGACAATGGTGACCAGGGTTGGGGCGACCCGACCTCTCGTGCCCTTCGTAGGTTCCTGCCCCACCTGCGGAGGGCCTTTTTTGGGCCTGTGCGTGTGGCCCGTCTGTATCACCCTGTCTCGTCGGAACCCGCGACGTATAGGCATGACGCGTCTGGTTGACCATTTCAAGGAGCGACGATACGATGCTCCCAGGCTCGACGATTTCGTCGGGTCTTCTTTTGGCCGCACCTTGTGATATTATTCACAATGTCCTGGCCTGCCGATAACATTTTTCGTATCAAAGCCTTATGGAACCTCTGGTCCTGTCCATTCTGCTGTTTCTGCTGTGTGCCTTGCTATTGGTGGTTGGGATGTTGGCGGCTGGCAGCCTCTTAGGACCACGGCGCAATAGTGCGGTCAAAGAGATGCCGTACGAAAGCGGAATGGACCCAGTACATGACGCACGGCGCCGTTTTGACGTGCGGTTTCACTTGGTCGCAATCGCTTTTCTGGTGTTCGACGTCGAAGTTTTGTTCCTGTATCCGTGGGCAGTTGCCAACACGAATCCCGCAGGTCTGCCATCGCAAATTGGTTTGAACCAGCAGCTGGTTTTTTTCGAGGTCATGATCTTTGTGGTGTTATTGACCGTTGGGTTTGTCTACGCGTGGCGCAAAGGGGTGTTTCAGTGGCGATAGAATTGCCAGAAAACGTCGTTGTCAGCAAGCTCGACGAATTGGCCAGTTGGTGCCGCAAGAACAGCTTGTGGCCCATGCCGTTTGCGACCGCCTGTTGCGGGATCGAACTGATGGCAACTGGTGCCAGTCGACATGACTTGGCGCGTTTCGGTGCCGAAGTGTTTCGTTTCAGCCCTCGGCAGTGTGATTTGATGATCGTCGCTGGTCGCGTGGTCATGAAGATGTTGCCGGTGTTGCAACGCATCTGGCAGCAGATGCACGAGCCCAAGTGGTGCATTTCGATGGGAGCATGTGCGTCGACTGGAGGTGTATTTGATACATACAGTGTCGTCCAGGGCATCGACCGCTTCATCCCTGTTGACATGTACATCCCGGGTTGTCCGCCCCGACCAGAACAACTGATTCAGGGCATTATTGACTTGCAGGACAAGATCCAGCTTGAAGGCACGATCCCGGGCAGTGAATTCGAGCTTCGCACACGTCAGCAACGCAAGCGCGCATTGGTTGAACTGCCGATCGTCGGCACGCCCAGCTTGATCCTTCCCCGCTAACCATTTCAGATCAGCATCAAGGAAGAAGACATGGCGGTTCGACCGGAGGTCATTGCGGCGTTGGAGGCACGTTTTGCCGGACTCACGTTCAGCGGATTCCGTGGGCAATCCCGCGCCACCGTCGAGCCCGGCCAGTTGCTTGACGTGATGACGACACTCAGAGAGACGCATGGTTTCGATATGCTCGTGGACGTAACCTGCGTCGACTATCTCAATTACCGGGATGCGACCAATCGCTTTGGGCTGGTGTATTTGCTGGTTAATGTCACGACTGCGGAACGACTCACAGTTCGCGTGATGCTCGACGACCCCGCCCCCGCGGTTGTTTCCGTGGTCCCGTTGTGGGAAGGAGCCAATTGGCTTGAGCGGGAGGTGTGGGACATGTTCGGAATCCGTTTTGAAGGTCATCCTGACCTGAGACGAATTCTGATGCCGGACGAATTCACGGCGCATCCACTTCGAAAGGACTATCCCTTACAGGGTCGTGGCGAGCGACATAATTTCCCCGTGCTCACTCGAAGCGAAGGCTAAGCGATGTTTAGAAATGAATGCGCCGGTTGCAATTCAGAATTGCGGTATTTTTCAGACTCTTTCCGGGAGTCAACTGGGCAATCATCTGCAGACGCCGGTTAGCGTTCGTACTACCGTCGCCCAGAGGAATCGTATCTCCATGCCACTTTCCGTTGCTGATGCTGCTGTGAACGCTGAGGGCGAACAGGATTACCTGTGGACGCTCAATTTCGGCCCGCAGCACCCAGCCACGCACACGACGCTGCGTCTGATCTTGAAGTTGGATGGCGAACGGGTTGTGGATGCGATCCCCGACATTGGCTATCTGCATTCGGGTTTCGAGAAGATTGGCGAACAGCTGGACTTCAACCAATACGTCACCGTTTCCGACCGGATAAATTACATCTCACCGATGGCCAACAACGTGGCCTGGCATCATTCCGTGGAGACACTGCTGGGGATTGAGGTAACGCCGCGCTGCAAGTACATCCGGACAATCATCTCGGAACTTGCTCGAATCAGCGATCACCTGCTTTCGACTGGGGCTATCGGGCTGGATGTCGGCGCCTTCACTTTCTTCTTGTATGCATTCTATCAGCGTGAACGGATCTACGACATTTTTGAATCACTTTGCGGTGCACGATTCACCAACAGCTACACACGTGTTGGTGGTGTGATGCACGATATTGCGCCAGTCACGGTGACGAAGATTCGTGAGTTCATTAAGGACTTCCCCCAGACCGTCGATGACATGGAGCGGCTGCTCAACCGCAACCGGATATTTGTCGATCGGACCAAGGGCGTGGGGGTCCTTTCGAAAGAAGGCGCAATCAATCGCAGCTGCTCGGGCCCCGTAGCTCGCGCCAGTGGCGTTGCGCGTGACCTACGAAAGGACGAACCTTATTTGGCCTACGAGGACTTTGATTTTCAGGTTTGCTGTTCGACGGCTGGCGATTGCTTCGCGCGTTACTACGTTCGCATGGCGGAAATCCGCGAGAGTCTAAAGATCGTCGAACAAGCTGTAGAAAACATCCCAGCTGGGCCCGTCAATGTGGGCGTCGATCTGCGAACCACGTTGCCCGGCAAACAGCAGGTGTATCAGACGATTGAAGGCACAATCACGCACTTTGAATTGGTCATGGCGAATCGTGGATTCAAGGTCCCACATGAAGAGTGCTACGCTGCAGTGGAGGCCCCCAATGGCGAGCTGGGTCTTTATCTGGTCGGCAATGGCAGTGACGTCGCGTACCGCGCGCGCTGTCGTCCCCCATCGTTTATCCACTTCGCAGCCTTCCCTGACTTGATCCGTGGTCACACATTGAGTGACGTGGTGGCAGTACTCGGAAGTTTGAACATCATTGCAGCAGAATTGGATCGATAGGGTCGAGTATGACAACTTTCAAGCGTGTCCTCACAGACGAAATGACCGCAGCCATTAAAGCTCTCATCCCTCGCTATCCGTCAAAGCAAGCCGTCACGCTGCCGGCGTTGCACGTGGTCAACGACTGCCTGCGACATGTGCCTCTGCCCGCCGTTGTCGAGATCGCCGACTTGCTCGACCTGGCACCCGCCCAGGTTCAAGACACGCTGACGTTCTACGGTTTTTTCAAACAAGACAAACCACATGGTGAAGTCCGCGCCTGGGTCTGCCGTTCGATTAGCTGCCATTTGCGCGACGCGGACGGATTGCTGAAACATATGTGCGAAAAGGCCGGCATTCGACCTGGCGAGACAACCGCCAACGGAAAACTAACACTTGAATTTGGTGAGTGCTTGGGCGCCTGTGAACACGCGCCTTGTATGCTGGCGGGCGATACCCTGCACAAATCCGTCACCACTGAGCAGGCAGACGAGTTCTTAGAGAAGCTGAAATAGAGATCATGGTGGCTACGAGCCACTCCAGAAGAATCACTTCACGAGAGTTTGTTTCGTGTCCGAATTTAAACCCATCTTGCTGGCGAATGTCGCAACTGAGAACAGCCACACGCGCACCGTCTATGAATCGACGGGCGGTTATTCGGCATTGCGCAAAGTGTTTGCCGAGGTGTCAAGAACGGACCTGGTTGATTTGGTCAAGGCGAGCGGATTGCGTGGGCGCGGAGGTGCTGGATTTCCGACCGGCTTGAAATGGACATTCCTTCCCAAAGACCATCCAGGACCGATTTACTTCTGCCTGAATGCGGACGAAAGTGAACCGGGCACATTCAACAACCGGATCCTCATGGAAGAAGATCCCCATCAGGTAATTGAAGGCTTGATCCTTAGTTGTTTCGCCACAAACACGACGACTGCCTATTTCTACATGCGTTACGAATACCCGCTCGCCTGGAAACGTGTGCAGGCGGCGGTGGACGAATGCTACGAGGCGGGCTACTTGGGCAAGGACATCCTGGGCAGCGGCTACGACTTGGACATTTTCCTCCATCGCGGTGCGGCAGCCTACATCTGCGGTGAAGAGACTGGCCTGATCGAAAGTCTCGAAGGCAAACGTGCCTGGCCTCGAATCAAGCCTCCGTTTCCTGCCGTCGAAGGTGTCTTTCACAAACCGACCGTTGTCAACAATGTCGAAACGGCCGCGTGCGTGCGACACATCGCCGAACATGGTGCCGATTGGTTTCGTTCCATGGGCGTACCGCCCGATCCGAATAACCCGCGTGATCCCGGTAGTTTCGGCCCCAAGCTGTATTGTCTGAGCGGCCACGTCGAGAAGCCCGGCTGTTACGAAGCACCGTTGGGCATCACTGTTAACGAGTTGATCGAGCAGTTTGGCGGCGGCATCTGGAAGGGGCGCAAGGCCAAGGCCGCGATTCCTGGTGGCATTAGCATGGGCCTGTTGACGGCTGATGAGTTCGACTGCCCACTCGATTTTTCCGGGCCGGGCCGTTACAGCTGTCTCGGTCTGGGTACGGCTGCGGTGGTCGTCATGGACGAAACAGTTTCGATGATCGATTTCCTGCTCAACAGCAGCCAGTTCTTTGCCCATGAAAGCTGCGGACAATGCACTCCGTGTCGCGAAGGCACTTCCTGGGCTCTGAAGATTATGCAGCGAATCAAGGCAGGTCGAGGCCGGCTGATTGACCTCGACCTACTACTGGAGATCGGTGACAACATCGGCATCATTCCAGGCACCACGATCTGTGGACTGGCAGATGGAGCTGCGTGGCCGTTGAAGAATGGGATCCGCAAATTCCGTGAAGAATTTGAAGACTACATCAGACGAACCAACCCGGACGGCTACGCTGGAACTGAACCGGTACCAGCTTTGGAGATGATCGGCGTGCATTGACGGAATAGGCAGGCCCGCGAATCACTGGTGGGTAAGCGACCCATGCATACGCACCACAGTCGACCGACGCGACGTTCAAGGACTTTTTATGGCAACGGTAATCGTAGACGGACAAGAGATTGAGCTTGGCGAAGGCGAACGGCTCAACGGAATTCAGGCCGCCGCGCGGGCCGGTATCGAGATTCCGCATTATTGCTGGCACCCTGGCCTGTCCGTTGTCGCAAGTTGTCGGATGTGCCTGGTCGAATCGGGACGCAAAACTCCTGAAGGCGAAATACAAATGGTTCCTAAGTTGGTGCCAGCCTGCCAGACACCGGCCACCGATGGCTCCGTCTTCGTCACCAATAGTGAAAAAGTCGTTAACGCTCGCGCGATGGTCGAAGAGGATCTGCTCATCCGCCATCCCGTCGATTGCCCGATCTGTGACAAAGCTGGTGAATGCCATTTGCAGGATTACCATTTCGAGTATGGTCGCGATCAACGTCGAGCGGACATCAGACCATTTACGAGTCGCCGACGCGAGCTAGGCGAAACCGTTACGCTGTTCGTCGATCGCTGTGTAATGTGCACGCGCTGCGTGCGATTCACACGGGAAATATCGGGAGCCAGTGAACTGTTCGTTGCCAATCGCGGCGCGCATGAAGAGATCGAAGTTTTCCCGGGTTTCCCGCTTGATAACAAGATGTCCGGTAACGTGGTCGACCTTTGCCCAGTGGGAGCTCTGGGCGACCGCGACTTTCTCTACCAACAGCGTGTTTGGTTCATGAAATCGCACGACAACGTTTGTGCGGGGTGTTCGACCGGCTGTTCGGTGAAAGTCGAAGAGAATCAGGACCAAGTGTATCGGCTGAAGCCTCGTGTGAATCCACACATCAACCAATGGTGGATGTGCGACGAAGGACGCTACGGCCTGAGCCACATCCATGATCCGCAGCGCCTGACCGAACCAAAACGGCAGGTCGGCGACGACTACGTAAATGTCCAGTGGCCTCAAGTGCCAACGCAGCTGGACGAGTCGCTAAGAAGTGCGACACGGATCGCGGTCGTGCTCTCGCCGCATCTAGCGGTTGAAGAAGCGTACCTGCTGGCGATCTATGTGCGGCAGATCGATCCGGATGCGGTGCTCGCCGTGGGACGCGTGCCGGCAGCAGGTGAAGACGAGTCGTTTCCCAACGGCTTTACGATTCGCGCCGAAAAATGCCCGAACCGCAAAGGTGTCGAGGCGATCGTTACACATCTTGGTGAAACGCTGTTGACCTGGGACGACTTCCTGGCTCGCTTGGACCAAGGTGACATTGATGCGGCCTGGGTGACCGGTGGCTACACGTCAGACTGGATTGATGGTGCGACGGCGGCCCGATTCTCGTCCCTGAAAACGCTGATCGTACAAGACCTATTCGCCTCGCCATTGTGGGACCGTGCGACCTATCAACTACCTGGTGCGTCCTTCGCCGAACGCGAAGGATCGTACGTGAATCACGCAGACCGTTTGCAATCGTTTCGCTGGGCCGTGCGGCCCCCGGCCGGTGTGATGGTCGAAGGGCAACTGTACTGGCGACTGCTCGAAAGAATCGGTCTGTACAACGCGCGGGAAGTTTTGGCGGACATGTCGCGCGAACTGGTCTACTTCAGCGCTGCCGCGCCAGACGTTTCAGAGCATGGCGTAGACCTCAAAGTGAACCAACTGGCTGCAGTGTAACCGCTCGAAAAAAGGTACCGCCCGGGGCTGGGCACAGCACCAAGACGATGCACCAAAACGAACATGATTGAAGCACTGATTAAAATCGCGATTCTGATTGGCGGCTTGATGACCGCCGCGGCCTATTTTGTGCTGCTCGAGCGTCGGATGGCGGCCTGGATCCAAGATCGCGTAGGGCCCAATCGCGTCGGCATTCCGTTGACCAAGATCCGCCTGTTCGGTTTGGGACAACCGCTGGCCGACGGTGTGAAGTTCATCATGAAGGAGGAGTACACACCGGCACACGTCGACAAGCGGCTGTTTCTGCTGGCACCGATCGTGATTCTGGTCGCGGCCTTGGCCACATTCGCCGTTATCCCGTTTGGCAGCATGATTCCAACAACTTTGTTTGGGTACCAGTTATCGGAGACGCCGATCGATCTGGTCGTCGCACCGGGCGCCAATGTCGGCATGATCTACGTGTTTGCCCTCTCGAGCATCGCGGTTTATGGCGTGATCTTGGGCGGATGGGCCAGCAACAACAAATACGGTTTCCTGGGTGGCTTGCGATCAAGCGCCCAGTTGATCGCCTACGAATTACCGTTGGGGCTTGGCCTGCTGGGCGTCGTCCTGGCTTCCGGTTCGATGGACCTGGGCGTGATCATCAGCAGCCAGGCCAACACGGGGATCTGGTTCGGAATCGCCCAGCCGTTGGGGTTCTTTGTGTTTGTCGTTGCGGCGTTCGCCGAAGCAGCTCGCCTGCCCTTTGATCTACCCGAATGCGAACAGGAATTGGTTGGCGGCTACCACACGGAATACGCGGGCATCAAATTGCTGCTGTTCCTGGTCGCCGAATTCCTGCACATGATTGCGGCGTCGTTCTTGATCGTGATCCTGTTCCTGGGCGGCTGGCACTTTTGGGGCCTGACCGGCGGCACACCGGAAATCAATGGTTGGGGATTCACGTGGGGTGGCGCCGCCTGGTTGCAGGCGTTGGTGCGGATCGCCGTGCTGATGACCAAGATCACGCTGATCATCATGGCCTTCATGTTGATTCGTTGGAGTTGGCCGCGATTTCGCTTCGACCAACTAATGGCGTTGGCCTGGAAAGTTATGCTGCCGTTGGGACTGATCAACTTTGTGGCCGTTGCACTGTTGCAGCAGCTGCAAGTGATTTTAACCGGTAGCGTCGGGCAGAGTTGGCTGATGGTGCCGATCGCATGGGGTGTCGCGATCGTCGCCTGGGTGGGGATCACGATGGCTGCTCCGACGGTGGCCGACAACCGACCACGCCGCGACTTGGATTCTTGGAAAATCGATTCACAGGTTTAACGGACAGCCACCATGCACGCAGATGATCCGAACATCAAATGGGTCGAAGAACCGCAGCT
This sequence comes from Pirellulaceae bacterium, assembly GCA_030744725.1. Lineage (GTDB taxonomy): Bacteria > Planctomycetota > Planctomycetia > Pirellulales > Pirellulaceae > ARS98. The sequence continues at coordinate 25,146 of JASLPZ010000026.1, read as the reverse complement.
TGGACTAGGCGGGAATATGTATCTGCCCATGTTCGTGCAGGGGCTCACCACGACGTTCAGGCATTTGAAGGGTTCGCTGTCCGGCAAGGCTGTCACAGTGAGTTACCCCGATGAAGAGCCCGAGATTGCCAATCCGCTGATTTATCGTGGTGTGCATCGCCTGAACAAAGATGAACAAGGGCGTGTCAAGTGCGTCGCCTGTTTCTTGTGTGCGACGGCCTGTCCGGCGCATTGCATTGACATCGTCGGCACGGAAAGCCCTTGGCCTGATCGTGAAAAATATCCGCAGAGCTATGTGATCGACGAACTGCGTTGCATCTATTGCGGCATGTGCGAAGAGGCTTGCCCGGTGGATGCCGTGGAATTGACAAGTCTATATAACTTGACCGGTCGCAGCCGCGAGGAAATGATCTTCGACAAAGAAAAACTGCTCAGCGTTTACGATGTAACAAAAGATACCGAGCCGATGAAGTCGGCGTCACTGGGAGGCACCGTATGACCTTGCCTCCTCTGCTTGTCGCACAGGCTGGAGAATTGCTTCGCTCGCCTCTGTGTTGGTCTATCATGCTGGGTGCCATCAGTTTGTGGTTGCTCTTTGCCCGTCGGACAAACGCTGTCCGTGGCATAGGCAAGATGCTGGGCGGGATCAGCCTAATCATGCTGGCCACGACTCTGATGATCATCGGCGACTGGTCTTCGCAAATCGTGTTCTGGTTCCTGGCGGCGGTCACCATCGTGGGTGCCGCGGCAGCTATCATCTCGCGAAATCCGGTCTATATGGCAATTTGGTTTGCTGTCTCGCTATTGGGCACCGCTGGGCTGTTCTTGTTCCAAGGTGCACAGTTTCTGGGTGTCGCGACTGTGGTCGTCTACGCCGGCGCGATTGTTGTCACATTCTTGTTTGTTCTGATGTTGGCTCAGCCCGAAGGGCACGCCCCATACGACCGCATCAGTTGGGCGTCCTTTGCGATCCCGGCGGCCTTGGTCGGCGCAGCAGCGGTGATTGCAATCGTGCTGACCTCACTGGACAGCCTCAAAGCGGTCGACGAAAAGAGCCCCACTCCGGCGATTGTGGCAAGTCAACAGCATATGGCTGAACTTGGAAGCCACATGTTCGCCTACCATCTTGTGGCGATCGAGGTTGTCGGTACGCTGCTCCTGGTTGCCCTGGTGGGGGCGATCGCTATCGTCATTCAAGGCCGCGAGCCGCAGGCTGATTCGCCAAGTGATATCGCACAGATGCCAAACGCCCATGGCGACCTGCCAGGAGGAGCGCGATGAACGAGTCGGCTTTGCTTTACAATTACCTCCTGATTGGCGGTGTGCTGTTCGCCTTGGGGCTAATCGGTTTCGTTGTCCGCCGCAACATGATCGTCATGTTTCTCTGCGCAGAGATGATGTTGCAAGGCGTCTCGGTGAGCCTGGTCGCATGGAGTCGTTATCACGACGACTGGGGCGGGCAGATGTTGGTGCTGTTCATTATCGCCGTAGCGGCCGCTGAAGCGGGGATCGCTCTGGCATTGATTCTGATGCTCTTTCATCAATCGGGCAGCCTCGACATGGCCTTTTGGCAGGACTTGCGCGAAGACGACCAACCTGCCTTCGTCGATCACAAACCGCCCGACGACGACGACAGAGATCGCATCTGGCCAACATTAACTCCCGCGGGTATCGAACCCGAAGTGGATCCAGACGAACAAATGCACCGAAGCAAGATTTAGAATGACGGACCTGATTCCCCTATCCACCTGTTTGGTGCTGATCCCCTTGCTGCCTTTGTTAGCGGCGATCATCGTTGCCGCGCTGGGCCCACGGCTGCTGAAGGAGCGAAGTCACTTTGTCGTCATCGGTGCCTTTGCGGCGTCTTTCTTATTGAGTTGCCTCCTTGTGATGCAACTCAACGCGATCCATGCAGGCGGCGGGCAGCACGAGACTGCTAAAACGGCTGGCTACGAGCAGATTGTGACGCTCTGGACTTGGGTGCACGTGGACGATGCGTTTGAACTCAGCTCGACAGACCCCGCCACACTGCTGGATGCTGGTCCGCACGATTTTCACGTTGACATTGCGCTACGTGCAGACGCGCTTACCGCGATGATGTTGGCCATGGTCACGTTTGTATCGACCTTGGTCGCCATCTTCGCGGCAGGCTACATGCACGGCGACCGCGGCTATTGGCGTTTCTTCGCATACGTGGCTCTGTTTGTGTTTTCGATGACGATGCTCGTCTCGGTCACTAACTTTGCGTTGCTGTTTGTATTCTGGGAAGCGGTCGGCGTATGCAGTTATCTGTTAATTGGCTTCTGGTACGAGAAGTCTGAAGCGGCCGCCGCTGGGATGAAGGCGTTCTTGGTTAATCGTGTCGGCGATTTTGGCTTCGCGCTGGCCCTGTTCCTTATCTGGTCGACATATGGGACGTTGAACTTTCACGACACGACGGCGGACGGATCTCCCGAGCCACGTGCGGCCACGGCCATCGCCGCAATCGACTCGGACGTGGCGGCCGCCGGAGCCGAAGACGAAATCGTCCGAGGTGTCCTGGGCGTCCGACGCGTCGCCGCCAATCACTATATCGGCGGCACCGTTGGTTTGGCGATCTGCTTGCTGCTATTGCTCGGGGCGTGCGGCAAGAGTGCTCAGTTCCCTTTGCATGTTTGGCTGCCCGATGCGATGGAAGGCCCCACGCCGGTTAGCGCCCTGATCCACGCTGCCACGATGGTCACGGCCGGAGTGTACATGGTGGCGCGATGTACGCCGTTGTTCATGGTTTCGCCCGAGGCCCAACTGGTGGTGGCGTGTGTCGGTGGCTTTACGGCCCTGTTGGCTGGCCTGATTGCACTTACCCAATATGACCTGAAACGCGTGCTGGCCTATTCGACGGTCAGCCAGCTCGGTTACATGTTCATGGCGCTGGGTGCGGGTACCTTCGCCGGGATCACAGCCGGTATGTTCCACCTGTTTACGCACGCCTTCTTTAAGGCGCTGCTGTTCCTGGGTGCCGGTAGCGTGATGCACGCGATGGGGAACGTCATCGACATGCGGAGGTTTGGAGGTCTGCGAAAACGTTTGCCGATTACGCACTGGACTTTCTTTCTGGGTTGCCTGGCCCTCGCCGGTGTGCCGCCGCTGGCGGGATTCTGGAGCAAAGATACGATCGTTGCTGCAGTGCATGAACGTGCTCACGAACTGACCCACGAAGCCGAACTTCGTGACGAATCGGACGCTTCACAGCCCGATCAAGACGGCCAACACCAAAGCAGTCCCGTCGGCGGTGCCAGTCGTCATTTCGAGCAGATCGGCATGACATGGATTCCGGTTGCTTTGTACGCCGAAACAGCAACAGACGATCAGTCGGCCCTGGCATCGTTGAACAAGCATCAATTGCGACGTTATGCCTGGATTTATCAACTGTTGTATTACGTGGCCATGTTTACGGCGTTCTTGACAGCGTTCTACACGTTCCGCGCATTCTACCTGACGTTCTATGGAGAAGAGCGGATTCCGACCGAGGCCGGCGATCACGCGCATGAATCAACGCCAATGATGTGGATACCGCTCGCCGTACTGGCAACGTGTGCTGTGTTGGCTGGCCTGATTTTCGATCACACCTATTCACGGATTGGCCCCACGCACTGGTTTGCCGAGTTTTTGTCACACGCGCCATCGCTGGCTTACGGGGCCGTGGCAGCAACCAAAGGTCCTTATGAATTCCATGCGATCGTTGCCGGGATCAGCAGCGCGATCGCTCTCTTGGCCCTTTTGATCGCCACCTATCTTTACTTGGGTGACCGACGCGAAATCCTCTGGCTCAAATCGTTGTTCGAATTTGAATTGTTCTCTGGCAACTTGGACGTCGAAGGGGTTTCGCGATGGAGCAGAATTGGCTGGGTCGAAGCGATTCACCATCAGGCCTGCGCCGCCAAGTTGGGCTGGCTTTCCTCGTTTATGGGCAGCATCGTCTTGATGACCGCTCTGGTCCTGACGATCCCGTTTCTGATCGGCCGCGCCCTGTCGCCGTACAACCTGTCGCAGCACAAGTTTTATATCGACGAGATTTATTTCCTGGTGATTGTATTGCCCATGCGTGCCCTGGGATCGATCTGTTACATCGTTGATCGCTGGGTGGTGGACGGTGTCGTCAACGCGATCGGTCGCACCCCACTTCGCCTGGGCGCGCTGATGCGTTCCATGCACTTGGGGTTGGTACAGTTTTACGCGTTGGCAACGGTGCTGGCGATGTTGGTACTCGTCGCTGCTAAGATCATTTGGGCCGCTGGCTAGGCCAGGAGAAGACACAAGAAATCCTCATGGACGCATCCACGTTACTTCTGCTTTCAATCATCACGCCGATGGTCGGTGCCTTGCTGGTTGCCATTCCAGGCACGCAGCGTTTTGCACGCTACATCGCGTTGGCTGTCACGTTGATTACGCTGGCGATCGTGACCTGCGTGGTCGTGGCATTTCCAGCCGATGGGAGAACCAATGGTACTTTTGCGGCGACTGAAGCGATTTGGCTGGGCCAGGGATCAGGGTTCGACGTGCGTTTCAGCTTGGCGCTGGATGGACTGGGAATTTGGCTTTACGGCCTGACCGCGCTGCTGATGTGGACGGCGGTCTTGGTTAGCTGGAACGCGATTCGCGACCGCGCCGCGTTGTTCTTTGGTATGTTGATGCTGCTCGAAGCCGGATGCCTGGGCGTCTTTTCCGCTCGGGACATCATCCTGTTTTACGTCTTCTTCGAATTCACACTGATTCCGTTGTTTTTCCTGATCGGAATCTGGGGGAGCGAGGATCGGCGCTATGCTGCCATTAAGTTTTTCCTGTTCACGCTGGCCGGTAGTGTTCTCACGTTTCTCGGATTACTGACTCTGGTCTTTCTGGGTGCCCATCGTGCGGGGACAACCGGTGCGTGGTCGAACACACCTGATCGCCCGCTCTCGTTTTCAATTCCCTATTTGACCGACGAACTGCAAAACCAGCACGCGACGATTTTCGAGAGTCTCGACACGGACGCGAATGCGCGACTCAGCTTGAGCGAGGTTTCCGCGGGTAAATCTTCCGTGTGCGAGAGGCGCGCAGCCTTGTTGTTCGCCAAACATGCAGGCATCGCTGAACCCAAGCGGAATCAGCAGATCCTTCAGATGCGAATGAACGAAAGAACATTCTTGGAAATAGATGAGAGTTTGGAGATCGATAAAGGGACGGCTCGGCAAGTCATGCAAGAGCTCGACCAGGCTCAGATCTCCTTGGACCAATTCAAACGACAGGACTCAGGCCTTCGGCAAGTGATCTTCTGGGCGCTGTTTATTGGGTTCGCGATCAAGGTGCCTTTGTTCCCATTGCACACATGGCTGCCATTGGCGCATGTTCAAGCGCCGACGGCCGGCAGTGTCTTCCTGGCTGGGATCCTGTTGAAGATCGGCACCTATGGATTTGTGCGATTCAGCATTCCGATGTTGCCTGCCGCCGCAACCGCCGCGATGCCGATCCTGCTCTGGCTGGCGGTGCTCGGCATCATGTACGGCGCCCTGGTGGCGTTGGTGCAGACCGACATCAAGCGTTTGATCGCCTACTCAAGCGTCAGCCATCTTGGTTTCTGTATGCTGGGTCTGTTCGCGTTTAATCGCATGGGCCTGCAAGGAGGCACATTACAGATGATCAGCCATGGCATCTCCACCGGTGCCCTCTTTGCGTTGGTTGGGATGATGTACGAACGGTACCATACGCGCGAGATTTCACAATTCGGCGGACTGGCCAAACGCGCGCCGTGGCTTGCTTTCCTCATGCTGCTGTTTACGTTTTCGAGTATCGGGTTGCCTGGCTTGAACGGATTTGTGGGTGAATTCATGGTGCTATTGGGTATCTTCCAGCGTGCTTGGACGGGAACTCCCGAGGACTTCAAGACGTCGCTTATGCTGGTCGCCGTCTTGGCCGTGACGGGCGTCGTGCTGGGCGCTTGGTACATGCTCTCGCTTGTCAAACGCGTCTTCTTCGGCGAGGTGCGTGAACCTACTCACATGTCAACGGGCGAGGGCACGCCACATCCGCCGAGCGGAGATCTGTGTTGGCGGGAGGTTGCAGCGTTGGTGCCGTTGGCCGTGTTTGTCGTGTGGATCGGCGTCCAGCCGCGGTTCTTTTTAGACCGTATGCAACCGACATTGAATCGAGTTGCCGACGTGGTTGCAGAACCATGGCCCGCGTCTGCAATACCGGCCGCCACCACCGCGGATACTGATGCGACGGCTCTCGAATTCGCCTCGTTCGTCGTGCCGCAATCGCCAACCACCAACGCCTACACCAGGGAGCCACTACCCCGTGTTCGTTGATACCGAGACCATTCGTTTGCTTTGGCCTGAGATCATTTTGATCGCGATGGCCTCGTGGATTTATCTGGCGGGTGCATTTCAACCGCAACCTGTCTGGTGGACATGTTTTTCGCTGGCCGTCTATGGTGTCGTCGCGTATGTCCTTTTGGGCGCTGAATCGTCCATGTGGACGACAGACGTGACGCTCGCGGGAGTCAGTGGACCGCTGCGGATTGACTACCTGGGGTTTGTCCTCCGCTGCTTCGCGGTGCTGGTCGGTATCCTCTTTACGCTGATGGGCACGCGCGGCAGTAATCGGAATTTGACGAGCGAGTTCCTGGCGACGGTGATGTTGCTCGTCGCTGGTCTCATGTTGGTCGCCCGTGCCAACGATTTGGTACTTCTATTCGTCAGTCTCGAACTGATTTCCATTCCGACATACGTCTTGTTGTATTTGGGGCGGCGGGGTCGAGTGAATTCGGAAGCAACCATCAAGTACTTCTTCCTGAGTATCTTGTCGTCGGCCTTGTTTCTCTATGGGCTCAGTTTCTTGTATGGAATCGCCGGCACCACCACCCTGATTGGCGTGGCGGGGCAAGCGAGTGTCCAATCGGTGACGTTGGACGCCAGTGCCGTGAGTGACACGTTGTCTGTGGCGATCGCACCGATCGCTTTGATCCTGCTAACCGCCGGACTGGGATTCAAGATTGCCGCGGTGCCGTTTCATTTTTATGCACCGGATGTCTACCAAGGTTGCTCGAATTCCAACGCCGGCCTGCTGGCGGTCGCACCCAAAATCGCTGGGATTGTGGCCATCCTCCGCTTGCTGGTGGTCGCGATGCCTTGGGTTGCGGACATTGGCTGGCAACTGGCGATCGTACTCGCCGTGCTGACGATGACAATCGGTAACGTCTGCGCTCTGTGGCAAACCAATATTCGTCGCCTGATGGCTTACTCGTCAATTGCACACGCCGGCTACATGTTAATTGGAGTGGCCGTCGCCTTCGCGTTTCATGAAGGTACCTCGGCCGCTGGTGGCGTTAGCGCCACGCTGTTCTATCTTCTGGTCTACGTCTGTGCGTCTTTGGGGACATTTGCCACGCTGGTGGTGCTGGGATCTAGCGAGCACGAAGTTAGCGGCATCGACGAATTGGCCGGATTGGCACGTAAGCGACCGGCCATCGCCGCGATGATGGCCGTATTCATGTTTTCGCTTGCCGGCATCCCTCCGTTGGCTGGATTTTGGGGGAAATTGACACTCTTTTCCAGCGCCGTCAATACAGCGACCGCCGCTTCCGATAATGCCAGTTTCGCTCGGTGGTTTACGTTGTTGGCCGTGGGCGGCGCATTGAACGCTGCCATCGCCGCGGCGTATTATTTGCGGATTGTCGCCAGGATGTATTTTCGCCCCGTGCAAACAGATGTTCCAGCGAACGGAGGTATCGGTGCCAGAGCTGCGATGGTTCTTTGCGTCGGCTTGGTGCTCGGTCTGGGCTTGTTTCCTCGCCTGGCCGTTGAAGTGACGCATCTCGTGGAGACGGCCGTCGTGCCCGCCACCGCCGTCACGAACCAATCGCGCGGGGTGATCCCATCGCCTCAGCTTGCTCAGGACCAGCGTGCCGGTGACTGAGCTCCAGTTGCACGCCATCTAGGCGTGACGGGGTCGGGAGTCTTTTTCGGATGACAGGTCGCAAGCGATGGAAAGAACGATGACCGAAAAGAACTCCCGACTCCTCTTTCCGGCAAGGCGTCACGGCCCAGTACGATCAGCGGTGTACAATGTGACCAAAGGCCGCATCGGCCGAATTCCCACTAGTCGAGTTTTTCATGGCGCGCAAACGATCCGTCCCAAAAGAACTTGTCAGCCTGCTCCAGACAAGTCCTCGTCCGGTCTACGTCTTGGACGACCGGCGAAGGATTGTCTTCTGCAACGACGCGTGTTGCGCATGGCTGGGCACTTCGCCAGAACATTTAATCGGGCAACAGTGTAACTACCGTGGAAGTTCGGCGGCACCTGGCGATCTTGTCGCGGCACTATGCCCACCGCCCGAAGTGTTCACGGGGGAGTCTGTCAATACAGAACTGGTCTGCCTGGACGCGAGCAGCAGAGTGTCGCGAAGGATCGCGAGGTTCTCTCCGCTGGGCACAGGCCAACTGGAACCGGTCGGCGCGATAGCCGTCGTCGAAACGTCAGAAGTGCTCCAGCATCCAGTGTCTGATTCGCTCGAAGACGAATCGCTACGTCAACGGATGCAGTCGCTCACGCTTTCCCTCCGGATCCCGTTTCGAGTGGAACGATTGGTTGGCGAAAGCCCAGCCATCGGGCGCGTCAGGGATCAGGTTGGTATGGCCGTCGCTGGTCAAGGGCGCGTCGCGATTTTCGGGATCGCGGGCAGCGGGTGTGAGAAGATCGCACGTACGATCCACAGCGGTGCCGATCCAAAGACGGCAGGACCGCTGATGCCCCTCTCCTGCGATCTTATGGATGCGGACTTGTTGCAAACAACTGTGATGGCGTTCTTGCGCCGGTGCATCGATGCGGATGCTCAGCCTCCTGGTACGCTGTTGCTGTTGGATGTGGACAAGCTCTCGCTGGACGCTCAACTGGAAATGATGGCATTCTTCCAACTGCCGACCTTCAAATTGAGGACCATCGTCACATCGCAACATCGGTTGTTGGACCTTTCGCGAGAAGAGCAATTCCATCGGCCATTAGCGTTGGCATTGAGCACGTTGGAGATCGCGTTGCCACCATTGGCAAAGCGGCGGCAAGACATTCCTTTTCTGGCACAGCAGTTTGTCGAAGATGCCAATGCGGCCGGGCAGCGCCAGCTAAGTGGCCTGACGACCGAGGCCCTCGATCAACTTTGTGCACTGCCTTGGCAAGGTGATACGGACGAATTGGCCGAAGTGATTCAACAAGCGTGCCAGGCTGCCGATGGACCACGGATCGAAGTGGGTGATTTGCCGAATCGTGTCACACTGCTTACTTCCGCCGCCGCGCATCCCCCGCCTGTCCCGGACGAGACTATTCGGTTGGACGAATTCCTGGCGGAGATTGAAGGCGAGCTGATTCGCCGAGCGTTGGATCGAGCACAGGGAAACAAGGCAAAGGCCGCGAGACTGTTGGGAGTGAATCGGGCTCGGCTATTGAGAAGACTCGACCAGGTGGGTCAGCCCAAGACCACTGGCGAATTGGACCAAAATCCTGCGGCGGAATAATGAGACAGCGCCACCCTCAGTGTTTCACCCGTATCTTAAATGACGAATGACAAACGACGAATGGCCAATGACGAAAGAAGCCCGAATCATGAATTCCGAAAACGGCCAGTCACGAAATCAGAGCTGTGCCATGCTGGCTGACTACTTCGGGCTTCGGATTTCCCCATTACCTCGTCATTGGGTGTTTCGTCATTCGTCATTGATCAGCCGAGGACCAGTTGTGACTTCACCCACTATCGATTTCATAGCTAGTGGAATAGGATACTTTAGACACTACGGTTGAGCCGATGGCATTTGCGAAATTCCTGGTCTGTGAAGAGTCGAATCGCTGGACCGTTGCCCTTCGATGGGGATTGGCGCGGAATCATCGGCAGCTTGTGGTTGCCCAGAGCCTGGACGACTGTTGGCAGCATCTGGATCTAGCACCTGCCAGTTTCGTCGTGCTCGAATTAAACGAATCAAATCTGGAGTCAATCGTCGAACGTTTACAGGATGTGCGAAGCAGGTTTCCACTGACGCGAGTTGCGGTGACGTGCGACCGCCCATTGGCGTCATGTCAATGGCTGGTCCGCGAGGCCGGTGCTGTCCACGTGGCCGTCTCCACCCGCGACATGTCGACGATCATTCGTTTGGCCGAACGCCATTTCGATCAGGTATGCCGACCGCTGGTCGGAATTCGCCAGAGCATTTGGGATCGCTTGCCTTGGCGAGATACATGAATCACTGAATATAAGCAGAAGGAAAGGAAACATCATGTCCGCAGGACAAGTTGATCAAGCAGCCGTGGAGGCTGCGTTGGCGGATTTCGCCGATCCGGAGACGGGTCGCAATGCACTGCATATGGAGCAGATTCAAGACATCAAGATTGATGGCGATCATCTCTCCTTGACGCTGGCACTGACGACATGGGCAGCTCCCATCTGGCAGGATGCGGTCACCGACCTCCAAGAATGCTTGCAGGCAAGACTGCCCCGGCTCTCAGAAGTTGTGGTCAATCGCACCGTGCTTGATCGCGCGCCAAAACCGATCGGTGAGATCAACCTGATGGCCAAAAGCGTGATCGCAATCGCATCTGGGAAAGGTGGCGTCGGCAAGAGTACCATGGCCGCTAGTATCGCGCTCGGTTTGAAGCGAGCCGGTGCCAGTGTGGGCCTGATGGACGCTGATGTGTATGGTCCCAGCATTCCGCATCTGTTGGGTGTGAACCAACATCCAGAAGTTGTCGACAACCGGATCAAGCCAGTGGATGCCGATGGGATGCCTGTCATGTCGATGGGGTTCATGGTGCCGCCGGGCGAAGCCGTGGTCTGGCGTGGTCCCATGTTGCACGGCGCCATCACGCAGTTTCTTCGGGACACGAATTGGGGCGAGCTGGACTATTTGATCATCGATATGCCGCCCGGCACCGGTGATATTGCGTTGACACTCTCGCAACTTCTGCCACTGACAGGTGCAGTGGTCGTGTGCACACCACAGGAAGTTGCACTGTTGGATGCCATCAAAGCGATTGCGATGTTCCGCAAGGTGAACATCGACGTGCTGGGCATGATCGAAAATATGAGCGGCTTTGTCTGCCCCGATTGCGACAAGAAGTACGACATCTTTGGCAGCGGCGGTGCGCGGGCCAGCGCCGAAGAACTTGGCGTGCCTTTTTTGGGTGAAGTTCCCATCAACATCCAGATTCGCGAATTCGGCGACGCCGGAAAAGTGGGGTCGAGTTTTGACGACAATGCGGCGAGTTCGTATTTAACCAAACTCATCTACCAGTTGGTCAAGAATCTCGCAGATGCAAATGCCGCTAGTCCGAAGATCCCCCAGTTGCCGGTATTGTAGTTGCCGGTGGGCTGGCCGTTCGCCGTCGAGGCTATGGTTCGACCGACGCTGGCTCAAATGATGTCAGCTTTGGCAATGTAGACTGGACACCCGTTGGCGGTACTTGCCGTCTTGTCGTCCAGACGATTCCATTAAGGATGAACATGCGCAGGTCGTCGATCTTCCAGCTGCGATAGAAGTGTGGCATGACAATCCCGAATCCTCGCCCACGATCATCTCGCTCGACGCACCACGAAACAATTTCACGTTTCGGTTTCTCGGGCGGTAGCATCGACGTCGCCAGGGCGGTGACGTTCGAGGCAAGCTGGTTGCCGTCGTTGCCGAAGTAGTTGTTGATGTACGGTTCGTCGTGCAACGTAAACGCTTTCCAGCCACGTGAAACTGGATGATTGGGGGCTGCCGGCGTGATTGTCGCATTTTGATAAATCTTCGCGATGGACTGATGGTGAGGACAACGCGTTGCGAAATATCCTCCCATCCAATGGAGCAGCGGATGTTCACCGTCATCAGCAACATCGCCTCCCCGCAATCCAGTCGCGTAGTGAACGCATACGATGCCGCAACCGCGATTCATCATCAATCCCAGTTTGTCGAGAATCGTACCGGATCTGGGAAAGCGATTTGGCGGAAAAGTGTCGCCGATAAAGACCACAGTGTCCGCAGTATCAAGCATACGTTCGTCGTCTGGCCATTTGTAGACGACCTGGGCTCTCAGCTCCGCTACGTTCTCCGCCTCGTTCAAACAGTGTTGGATCAATCGCCCACCGGCAGCCACTTCGTGGCTGCCCGGCGGGTGGTTACTGGGGCCAACGACGATCAGCACATGCGTCTCGGTTTCCACGGCGGAGACAGCATTGACCGCTGCCGCGCCGACTATGGTGCAAAGGACAAAGACAGTTGTTAGTTGTCGCATGGCAGTGTTTCTCCGAAGAAGAAGGCAATCGAACGCCAAGAAGCCGGCAAGTAGTGGTGATCGTCGTGCCGGGACGAAACGCGCTTGTGGCACCCGAACATCATACATCATGCGTTCTTCAACAGGTTACGTGCCAGTGCAATTATGCCACATACAGGACGGCCGCATTCCATCCGCAAGGTCGCGAGAGCAACGGAACGGACGGTTAGTCCGGCGTCAGTCAGAGTTTGCTTGAGATACTCTGCCGTATGGCAGTAGCGGCCATGTTGTTGTAACAGGAAGCCACGCGCCACCTCATCGTCGTGACGACTTTCCGCACTGACCACGAGTAGACCATTCGGTCGGAGTGCGTTGGCAGCGCCCGCGAGCAGCGGTTTCAGATCACCGAAATAGACGAGCGTGTCGGCGGCGACGATGATGTCGTAGGCATCGAAGCAGCCGCTCAGATATTCGGTGAGTTCGGAAGTGACAAGGTCGTCATAAATACCACGCTCTGTCGCCTTACGCAGCATGCCCGTCGACAGATCGACGCCCACCAGGTGTCGTGCGTAGGGCCGCAGGTACGGCCCGCAGAGACCCGTTCCACATCCAGCATCGAGGATGTCACATTGCTCTTCGGCTACGGTAACTTCCTTCGAGATGGCTGCCGCCAGTAATTCGGGTGCGCAATAATCCAGAGATTTCAGGTTTTGCTCGAAGCTATTCGCCAGCCCGTCAAACACCAACTGCAGGTACCCGTCTGATGCTCGTTCCGGTGCGTCCCGTCCTTTGCAGGCGGCTAGCATGTGCAGGGCGACGGGATTGCTTTCATCATAGCTAAGCCAGTTTCGATAAACGTCCATCGCCTGATCCGTTTGTCCCATCAGGGACAACAGCCTTCCGAGGCGTTCGTGGGCATCAGCATGGTCAGGTCTGATGGTGATCGCCATGCGGCAGGCGACAACGGCTTCGGCCAGATTGCCTTGGTCCATCAACACGACGCCCAGATTGCAGTGCGCGTCCGCATGGTCTGATTTCAGAGAGATGGCCTTACGGAAGGCGCCAACAGCCTCGGCCAGCTTTCCCTGTTGCTTTAACACGCAACCGAGGTTGTTGTGCGCGGTGGCCAGACCTGGTTGAAGCGTGGTGGCCTTGCTGTAGGCGTTAACGGCTTCGTCGAGCTTTCCCTGTTCCTTCAAGACGATGCCGAGGTTGTAATATGCGATGCAGTGTCGTGGGTTCAGCGAGATGGCTTGGCGGTAACTCTCGACGGCTTGTGTAAGATTTCCCTGGGCTTTGAACACGGCACCGAGGTTGTTGTGCGCGTCGGCAAAATTCCGTTTCAAGGCAATCGCCTGGCGGTAGACTTCCACGGCTTCGTCGAACTTCCCCTGGTCCTTCAGCACGGCGCCCAGATTGTTGTGCGCATCCGCCCAATCCGGCTTCAAGGAAACCGCCTGCCGGTAGGCCTCCTCCGCCTCGTTCAACTGTCCCTGGTCCTTGAGTACGCTACCGAGATTGTTGTGCGCGTCAACAAATTCGGGTTTGACGGAAATCGCTTTACGGATCAGTTCGACGGCAACTTCTCTTTTGCCCGATTGATGTGAGAGGACGCCCAACAAATGCAGGGCGTCGGGCTCGTGCGGCGAGACTTCTAGGACCATTCTGTATGCTCTCTCCGCCTCAGATATCCGGCCAGCATTATGCAACTGGACTGCCGACGACAAGGCTTCGGCGCTGTCGTGCCGTTGCGGTCTCTTTCTTGCCGCAGAGGCTCGCCGTTTCTTGTTTTTGGGCTGTTTTTTCTGTTTGCGCTTCATTTCAGTGGCCAGTCGATACTGTTCTCGTGGTGTCAACAAGTGGCGTTAAAAGCATACTTCGTGTGGGCCAACCCGCGACGACGTTTTCCTGTTTCACGTAGCGGTCGAATGGCTGGATCAACGGGTGGTATGTGTCAGAGTGAAGCGATGTGGTAAGCCGTTCTTATCTAGAAAAGATCAAAAGGGCCATTCCAACTGCCGTTGTGGGAAGTGTCTTACGAAACGCATCACCACGAAATGACCGTTGGAATGGTTACAGGCGTCAATTCTCGCAAAAAGGGTAGGGGGCGCCGCTGGTGCAACAATGGGCTCTGGCATCAAGCGTCGCTGGGCGGCGTCGAATCCAACTGCGAATGAACCGAGGCAGTGCCGCAGCCAAATAGGGAACGTGCCCGAATTTGGTACGCTCCCCGACCAACCTGCGGTCGGTACACCGTCGCTCGAAAAACATACGCGCACCGAACGCGCATATCCCCAAGCTAGACTCAAGACCGGCGAGAACGGTTGATTTCAGTTGTTTGGAGTCCGCAGCAATTCGCGGTGTGCATTGCGATGGGTTAAAACGTTATTCGATCAGGTTGACTGATTCGTGCGCCAGATCATTACGATCAACAACAGAAATGTTGACAACACTCAAGACAACGAAGCCGAGATTCGTTACGCGTTCCGCCTGACCATCTCACGGCCGCCGGCGATGCGGGAGCGGAAGAGACTGGGAAGCAATATCTTGGATCCGACTTACAGCCCCAATACGGTAGAAACCCCCTTGACGCCGCGGCAACGGCCAACGTCGGTGCGTTTCGGTGTATTGGTGCTTCTGGGGATTGCTGCCGGTAGCGCCTACCTGACACGTCACTGTATCGCGGTGGCCAATACGACGATTCAAGAAGACCTGGATTTCGATGACGCGCAGATGGGGTTGATTTTGGGCGCGTTTTCACTCGGCTATCTGCTTTGCCAGATCCCGGGTGGATGGCTGGGGAATCGCCTGGGTACGCGCGCGTCGCTGCCGATCCTGAGCATACTGTGGTCGGTCTTCTCCGTCTGGACTGCCGCCGTGTCGTCACTCTTTCAGATGATTGCCTCGAGATTTTCATTTGGGCTAGCCCAAGCCGGTTTGGTTCCGAATGCGGCTCAAGTCGTAAAGGATTGGTTCCCGATCGGTCGCCGTGGATTTGTCAGCTCGATCCTTACAGTTTCGATGTCGGTTGGCGCTGTCATGACAATGAAGATGACTGGCGAGTTATTGGACTATTTTCACTGGCGTTGGGTGTTTCGGATCTTTTCCTTGGTCGGTGTCGTCTGGGCGGTGGTGTTTTACGCCTGGTTTCGCACACTCCCTCGTCAGCATTCATGGGTCAACCAAGCTGAATGGGAACTGATCGAAGGGAGGTTCGGCCCAGCCTCGCGTCACGTTCCATCCAAAGGGGTGGAACTACAACACACATCGCTGCATTCGGATCCTCTTCGCGTCGGCGCAATGTTGCTCAGCGGAAGTTTGTGGGCCGTGTGCATTCAGTCGTTCTTTCGCGCTGCCGGTTACAATCTGTTCGTCACATTTTTTCCTGCATTTCTGGAATACGCCTATGGCGTTTCACCCAAAGAAGCGGGAGAGTTTACCATGTGGCCTCTATTGGGTGTGATTGTCGGCAGCCTACTGGGCGGATTGCTGGTGGATGCAATTCTCCAGTGGACCGGCAACAAATGGCTCAGCCGCAGCGGTCTGGCGATTGGAGCACTAGGAGTCACGACAGCGATCATTCTTGCCTCATCGTGGACGACAACGGCTGGGGCGTTGGTGGCCGTGATTTCGATTGGCGCCTTGTTTTCGGGCATTGCCGGGCCGTGCGCCTGGGTTGGGACAATCGATATCGGCGGACGGCACACGGCGGTAATCGTCGGCATCATGAACATGGCTGGCTGTCTGAGCGGAGTCATCGTGACGCCACTTTTGGGCCAACTAATCAAATCCATCAGACAAACGGGCGGGGATTGGAATCTGGTAATCTATCTGCATGTCGCTTTCTACCTGGCGGCCGCCGCATCGTGGACATTCGTCAATCCGAACAAGCAAGTGACAGACAGGCAAGTGACAGACAAGCCAAGCGCGGACCATTTGTAAGAGTGTCAAAGAGAACAACCTATGCTATTCGACACACATACGAACCTGATGTGGTATCCCGACCATCTCTCTGACGAGTTCGTGGAATTCGCCTGGGAGGCGAAGAAAGCCAAAATGAAACTGTCGACGGACGTCTACTTCGCCGGCAGCGAAACCCAGACGCAAAATGCATTCGACTCCACGCCCGATCAGCTACTTGAAGCGACGCAAGACGTCGACAAGGTGATCGTCTTCGGCATCAAGGCTCCCTTCTGTGGCATTAACGCCGACCAGGAGCGGATCGCCCGGTTCGTCAAGGAACACGCGGAGAAGTTCATCGGCTGGTGCAGCGTCGATCCCAACGATGCCGATTGTGTCGACCAGCTTGTGCACTATGTCGTCGACTTGGGCTTGCGGGGGCTGAAGTGTTCGCCGATTTATCAGAATTGGAACCCGCAAGACCCGAAACATCTGCCACTGTTCCAAAAGGCTCAAGAGCTGGGCATTCCCGTTAACATCCATCAAGGAACGTCCTTTGTACGGCCCGGGCCACTGAAATACGCCAACCCCATTCTGCTGGAAGATATCGCCATCGCATGTCCCGACCTGCGGATCGTCATCGCCCACATGGGACACCCCTGGGAAGACGAGTGTGTAGTGCTGATCCGCAAACACCCCAACCTATATGCCAACATCTCCGCACTGCACTATCGTCCACTGCGCCACTACCAGGCATTCATGACGGCTATCGAATATGGTGTCGAGCACAAGCTGATTTTTGGGTCCGATTTTCCTTCCGCGACGGCCGCCCAGGTCATTGCCGGGCAACATAAGGTGAATGCCATCGTCGACGGGACCAATCTGCCCAGGGTGTCTGACGATATTATCCACAACATGATCTATGAAAACTGGAAGCACTTTCTCCCGGAGCACACTTCGTCGTTGTAGTACTACGACGCGATGTTAACCGTGTGATTGCAACCACGAATAGCACGAATCATACGAATAGCGAGTGTCTCGGGTCGCTGGCCAGATTGGCATGTAGTGGGCTGCTCTGAGTTTTTCTAAGACGGCATCAAAACTGTTATCAACAATGTGATTCATTCTTCCCGTTCAGCGTGGATTGTGACGTAGCGCTGTCGTATTAGCTGGGTGCAGCCACGGCACACTGTCGGTCGTCGAGTCCCAGGATCGCCAGGCTGTCGCGGTGGATCATCGCTTCGATCGCCTGGACGTTTAATCGTGGGAGCGACGTACCGTCGAGCTGATCGTTGAGGCTTCGCAAACCGTCGATCGAAGCGTCAACGGTTGTGAATGGATAGTCTGTGCCAAAGAAGACTTTGTCCCACACGCCATATTCCTGGACCAGCATGAGGCTGTGGTATAACTGGAACGGACGATAGTGGAGCGCGCTCACGTCGGCGTACACATTTGGATGTTTGCGTATCACGGCAATACACTCATGCTCATACGGATGGCCGAGATGAGCCATGATGAGTTTCACTTCAGGGAACCGGATCGCGACAGGATCAAGGTGCCGCGGCAACGTGCATTCGAGAGGCGCTTGAGCGACAAATGTTGTGCCGGTGTGCAGCAAGACGGGCAGCGCGTGCTGCCGAGCGTAGGTCCAAAGTGGATCGAGCCGCTCGTCGTCCGGGTGAAAGCCTGCGTACATAGGTAACAGCTTGATACCGGCGAGGCCAAGTTCCTGATGGCCTTCGTGCATCTCGCGTTCCCAGCCGCCCTGCGTTGGGTCGAGCGACTGAAATCCAATCAACTTGTCGCTGTGTGACGCAACGTACTCCGCGACATAGCGATCATCGACCCACAGACCACTTAACCGCGCCTTGCCGCCGAAGACGATCGTGTGATCCACTTGAGCGCCCGTCGCCGCATATTCATCGTAGCGAACTGTCAGGTCAACTTCGACACCCGCACGCGCCCGCCTGGCCTGCACGCGAAAGTCGGCGTTGAAATGGTCCGGGTATCGCCACGTATGGCTATGCACGTCGATAATCATTGAGACCTCGATGCTCTTCTGATCTGTCAGAATCGGTGTTTCCAGAGTGAGCAACCAGTGACTTAGGATCGTTCGAGGAATTACTGTCCGATAGTCGCCTCTCGCTCCGCGAAAGGAACGTGCTTTCGCGGAGCGAAAGACGACTATGCGACACGTTTTGATGGGCCACTTCCTAACCTAGTTCGCTCATTTCGGTCCAAGACTGCAGGCTGGAGCCACTGGGCAGCGAAAGCAGGTAGTGGATCGAATGTGGCTTTGCCGGACATTTGTCCCCGTTGTAGCGTGTTGATAGTTAGATAGTTAGATAGTTAGATAGTTAGATAGTTAGAGCGCGTGTCACATCCCTGTAGCGTGGATTCGTCAGGAAAACACTTGAGACAACCCGTCATGAACGCTACACGTCCGTGCGACACGCACTAGTCCGCTCCGCAGAACCTCCGCAACACGACGATGAAAGACGAGGCTAATAGTATAAGTCACTGCGCTGCTGATGTCGCCGGAAGCCAGCCCACAGCGCGTAGTTGGTCGCGTGCAAAGCGTCATCCTGTTGTGTCTCGGGGTGAGTGTACTTGATCGCCCGCTGCTGGTCGTCGTACTCGGCGACTTCGCAAGCAAACTCGTCGAGGTAGCTGCTAACATCTTCGACACGGGGAAAAACGAGCAGGCGTTTCTTGACCCGAGTGAACAGACCGCCGATCGTGGCTGATCGATTCACTGTCCATCTAATCAAGGCACCATCTTTGGCTGGTGCATGGTCCGAGGCTGAGTAAAGAATTGCCACGAACGGAATCTGCTGATCGACCCGTTCGAGGAGCAGTCGGTTGTACACGTGGCCATTACCACCGCCGTCCGCGGCGATGCAGCAGACCTGAAATCGTCGACAACGTTCTGTGACCTCGGACAGGATCCGATCTGGCTCTTCGCGTCCCGGGAATCGATCCATATGGCAGATCTGAAAGCTGAAATCAGGTCTCATGAAGCCAATCACAATGACCGTGCGCGCAACACCGCCGCCTCCCCAGTCAATGCCCGCGATGAGGTGCCCGCGCCCCTCTGCAGGGATCTCGTCGATGCTTTTGGCCATCGGCAGTTCGGTGCAGCAAGCTTCCATCTCGGCGCGCGTGACGACATGATCGCCGAGCGCCGAGGGTAGTCCCAGGACTTCATTCTTAAACTGTGCGGGATCGTACGTCCGTTGCCGATCCGCCAGTTCGCTGTAATTCACCCAAGGGACCATGGCGTGATTAATCCAGTAGCCATCCCCCCAGGTGGCCTCCGGATTGCGTGATACCCAACGACCCTGGGTCGGGTCAAGTGACTGGCCGCAGTCTGGGCAGACGATTCCATGCGGGCCAAGGGCGTGCTCATTGAGGATCGTCCCCTTGCGGCACGCTGAACAGGTGACCGTCCACTCGTTGGCCGTGGACTGATTGAAGATGCCCTCCAAGTGATTGTCGACCGATTTCGGGGTGCCGGTCAAAATGATTCTGCGGTTCAATGAGTGCGAAAGCGTTTCTTGAAGTACCGGCAAGGAGCCCGGTGCGATGTCCTGCATCTCGTCGACGAGCAGCAGATCCGCACTGATCCCCCGCGCGGAGTCGGCATTGTGGTAACTTGCGCGAACGAAGACCCGCGACCCGTTGGCGAATTCGAGGTTCATCACGGGCAACTTTTGTTTTCTCGTACCGAGCAGTGTCCGACGAATCAAAGGGCTTTGCTCTATGGCAGGCAACAGCCGTACGTTGCTGAATAGCCGCGCCTGCTCCATCCGTGGCGATACAAAAAGGATTTGAATGCCAGGGCTGGTGCATGCCGCGAAGAGCAGCGTGTTGACCAGGAATGTGCTTTTCTCAGTCTGCCGCGAGCAACGCAGCACCAAGTTCCGGGCGGTGACCCCGTAGATCGCGGGCAGGTAGGGGCGGCCCTCAAACGAAATCAGGTCCCGATCCAGAAACACGAAATCTTCACAAAACCTAAGTTTGCCCATCGTCGGTGTCCATTCCGTCGTGCATGACCATCTCGACCTGCTCTCGGGTCAAAAGTGGCTCGAGCAGGCTGAGAATTTTCGGATCGCGGCGCAACATGTCGACGACGCTGTCGTTATCAGGTTGCTGATTGCTCCGCGCACTTTTGTCTTGTTGAAGATGTCTCAGGATCGTCGCGTATACGCCACGCATCGAATTCGCATTTGATGTGCTGATGAATCCCATCGTGAGTAGCCCAGGCAGGCGGGATAGCGAGATAAGGCAGTCTTCTTCGGACGGAATCGAGTGACTGTCAGGTGGTTTGTTCTCTGCGCGCCGCTTTCGCTTGGCACTTGACTTCTTCTTGACGGGGCCTGCCGGTCTAACTTTTCGTGACGTACGTTCGGGGTCATTTGGATCTGAGGGAATTAAATCTCGCATTTGTCTTCACTCCGTTGAAGATTCTATGACAGGGACGATGAGGTTCAGAAAAAGGTCGTCTTGCAGCTGTCTACGGACGTTTATGTCGGACTGCTTATGAATTTCGCAGGTTATTGCGGGCCAGCGAAGATTTGTCTCGCGTTGGGGTTGGTCTCGTTTCGAAAAAAACTAGTTTTCAGGGGCGCTTGACGCAGGTACGATTGGCCAGGAAATAGCGATCAAGTCCCGCCAGGTACTCGCTGGTCCGGTTGCCCGCGAGTACATCACGAATTCGTTTGCTCATCGAGCGGACGGTTTTCTGGCGTTTCACGCTGATCGTTTTTGCCAGCTCGGTCGGCGTCACATCTGGGGTGCGCAAGATTGTGCCGATCGCCAGAAACCAGGTCACTAACGGAATTGGCGATCGCTCCATCACGGTACCACTGCGCAGACTATGTTGTCGTCCGCATTTGCGGCACTTCCATCGCTGACGATCGCCCAGCCAATAACCGCGACGTTCACCGCAGTGTGCGCACCGCCAACTTGACTGCTCGAATCTTCTTCTTAGCCAATCCGCGCACTGTGTTTCGGTGGAAAACCCGGTAATCATCGCCAGGTGGGTGTCCGAGTCAGCAGTCTCCGCCTCGGCAGCACGGGCCCCCCGAATCGCCTCGAATTTATCAAGCGTTGTATGTAATGCCCGTTCGTGCATTCGCCGGTATCGAGCGACTCGCTCGAGCGCGTCGGTGGCCACCGCGGCGGACAGTAGGCCATCCTCGAAGCCCTGCGGGTTTGAATCGTTAGAGCTGGCGAGACTCGCGAGCTCGCTGGCGCCGTGCCTCAGCACGGCGCCCTCGGCAGCTTCAGCGACCTCAAGCATGCCAGCGTGGCGCGCTATTTCATCGACCAGCACGGTTTCGATCGTGGTCACGGGAGCTAACTCTCGGCGCAGGCGTTCGCGAAAATCTTTGACCGGTTCACCTTGCAGGGCCCTTGGCAGGCATACTTTGGCGGTGAGCCCGTGCCGCATGGCGTTGGCCTGGGGGCCGTCGCTGCTTTTATTTAGTGTTTTTTCTTGCATCCGTGTCTTGTTCCAGGCGGGAGAAATCGAGAATTCCAAAATCGTGACCCGTGTAGGGTACCCTGTGGTACCACAATTACCAAGCGGAGTTTTTTACCGCCTGGAGACTTTCGGCGATGCCCCCTGGGAAAGGAAGCAGCTACGGGTACCATGGTGTACCAGCGATTCAGGCAGCTTTCCTTTTTCAGGGGACACACGATGCCGAAGGCGACGCTTAATCCTGACCAACTGGCCCGTCAGCAACGTCTGGCGAAAGTCGTCGGGCGGCTCACAAGTCAAGGTCAAACCCAGCGTCAGATAGCAATGGAACTGAATGTGCCGACGCAGTACTTGAGCGACGTGAAGACCGGACAACGGTCGATCACCGAGCCATTCGCCCGCCGTGCGGCGGAAGTTTGTCGAGTCAAGTTTCCATGGCTGATGCACGGAGAAGGTCCGGAAACGGCACCGCAGTTCAAAGAGGTCCCGAGCGCCACCACGGCCGGGACAACGCTTCCGGTGCTCTTGGCCCCCGTTTCGGGTGACCCAGCAACCACTCCCGGCTGGGATGGATGCCAGATCGTCGTCGCCGGAGCCCCCGCCGCGATCGCCTCCCGCGCCAAGTGGCCGTACGTCCTTCGCTACGACGGTAAAGACAGCCAGACACGACTTGTGGCTGGCGACCTTTTGCTGATTACCGAGCCAGGCGATGTTGAGTGCGAATTCATGATCATCAACCATCGCGGCAAGTTACGGATGGCGCGGTACAAACAGGGAGCGTGGCACCCGCTGCAGGGTCGGCAGAAAATTCCCGCGAATGCAGAGGCCGTGGGGGCCGTTCAAGGAATCGTATGGGCGTCCCTTCGGCAAACCGGGACGACTTAGCGATTAAACGCTGAGCGTGCGATACGTGCGTCCGATACTTACGATCCATGGCTTCGGGTTGCGCAATTTGTGTGGGAGCTTTGTTTCACCTTATTGTCTTGCGGACATGCCGTGCGCGACGTTCTGTTCGGAGAACTTTCACGAAGGCACGACTTTCAAGACTGACAGCGGCATTGTGCTTCGTCGCCCTATTGCCTCATTTCACGTTTCCGCTGCGGTTTCTCCTTCAGCTTCTAGCCGAGGATGGTGATATCGCATCCCCAGGTTGAATGCTTCTTGGCGAATCACAGGACCAGCGGCTTGTCTGCCACAGTTCAGCGCGCTGGCTAAATATTGGGGCATTTTGCGTCAGAATTAGATGCTGCCGATGGCATAGTTTTTCCAGCCCGCTTGGCTGGCTCTTCGCCCCTCGAACTCGCTTCCTGATTTGGAGTCGCGCCTATGAATCACACGATTGTGGCCAGTTTCTCGTTCGCCTTACTTGTCGCGATCGCTTTGCTCGTTCGCGAGGTGAGGTTTCGACGCTCGCTACAGAAGCTGCTGTCTCGAATTCTTGCTTTTTGGAGATCCAATCTTGATGAAGAACGTGAATTATAACCTCGCGATCGTCCTGGTGATCGCGGCCGGATGTCAAACGCCTGATGAAAGGTTGGTCCATCAGCTCGCGGAGACGAACCGCGAAGTATTGCACCAAAACCAGGAGATTGCCAGAACGCACCACGAACTGGCCGAAGGTTCCAAGCAACTTGTGAATGCCGTTGCCGAGTCAAGACAGGAGCATAACGATATGCAACGGGAACTTCAGCAACAGCGGGACAGCCTGGACAGCGAACGCAGAGCGATCGCCGTTACACGAAATCGTGAATCACTGTTGGTTCCTTTCCTAAGTACGGCGGGCGTGTTCGTAGTTGCGACGCTCCCGCTGGTGTTGTGTTGGTATTTGCTACACGGACTGCGGTGCCACGACGACGACGTTAGTGAGGTGTTAGTCCGCGAGCTTGTCCAGCACGCGCCGGATTTGCTTGGCGCGCAGCGCGACCAGCAAGCGATCGAGCAGCAACCTATCTCGACGGACGATCAGGAGCCGCCGTTCTGACGCTTTGCTGAACTTATCTGGCTCGCACCGCTTGGCTGGTACAGACTGCCGGGTCAGACTGCCTGGTATCGGCGAGCTGTTGTTACGGTCGGTGGGGCGCGGCGCACGATTTCCGCGGGATGGCACGAGACCAGATCCCTCGAACACTAGAGCCACAAAGAAAACAATACAACAAGGAGATCTACCATTGAGTCACATTGTTGAGATCAAGACACAGGTCAAAGATGCCGCTGCCGTCCGAGCTGGCTGCAATCGTCTTCGCTTGCCGTCACCGGTCCAAGGAACGCATCGACTGTTCAGCGGCGAAGCCACCGGTCTTGGCGTGCAGTTGCCAGACTGGAAGTACATGGTCGTTTTCGACTTATCGTCAGGTGAGTTGAAATACGACAACTACAACGGAAGATGGGGCGAGCAGCAATACCTCGATTCGTTTCTGCAATCGTACGCTGTCGAAAGAGCCAAGATCGAAGCCCGTCGAAAAGGTCACACCGTAACGGAAGCCCCGTTGGCCGACGGTAGCGTGAAACTGACCATCAATGTCGGAGGTGCCGCTTGAACAAGATCATCGAAATCATCGTGTTGCCGACTGGTGAAACGCGGCTAGAGACAAAAGGGTTTACTGGGGAGGAATGTCGCGAGGCGAGCAGGTTTGTAGAACGAGCTTTGGGAGCGGCAGCGGGTGAGCAGATAACGGCAGAGTTTCATTCCTCTCAAGTCGTAGGTCAGGCGGAGACACGGAGCGGAAACTAAGCCTGTGTCTCTGGGTTGAAGAGATCTTCCTCGGCAATGTCGGGGAAACCGACCACGACCACGAGCACTTTCATCTTGCCCTTGGCACCGTCTACGACGCCCGGTGGAATATGCACGACCGGACCCTTACTCACTGGGAATGACTCGCCGTCCGAACTACCGACCCTTCACCTTCGAGCACGTAATAGAGTTTCGTCCCGATCTTGTGGTCGTGCTCGCGTGCTCCGTCGATGTCAACTGCGTGAACCCACGCAGCTACATCGGAATCTTCACGGCTGATCAGTCGGTCCCGCCAGCCGCAGTTGCTCCGTTGGCGAGGAACTTGTCCCTCGTGTCGAATCAATGTTCGCAACTTCGTCGCCATGTCATTCCTCGGTCATCGCAAAAACAGAGTCCACAAGTTCGGAGATATTATGTCACTATCTACCACCCTTCGCGAATACATCGCCGCCTGTTTCACCGCCCTCTGGATTCAGTCCCACGAACACGAAGACGCCCTCGCCGAAATCGCTCAGCTCTGCCGCGATGAAGAGTGGCGGCTGGCAACCTGGGACGTATCCCAAGGATTGCAGATCGCCGGCCAGGGCGAAGAAGCCGACTCAACTGGCGCGGACCCGCTGGCGGCGATCCGAGCCATAAGTACGCTGGCCACACCCAATGGCACCGCCATTGTCGTGTTAAGCAACTTTCACCGCTTCATGAATTCCGCCGAAATTGTTCAGGCTCTTCAGCACCAGATCGTCAAAGGCAAACAGAACAGAACGTTCGTTGTGATTCT
>JASLPZ010000269.1:0-9680 GCA_030744725.1 Pirellulaceae bacterium | reverse complement strand
AGAACGTCACCAGTGGATCTCGGAGAGTTTACGCGGGAAACCAACTCCACGAAGGCCTCCCCATTGACCTGCGGGCCGGAGAAGAGACGTTGCTGTTGATTAAGCAATAAGCCGCCCGGAGCGCGAACAAATGCGCATGATCGAAAAACGCATTTCCTGTGGGTGCTGTTTGGCCGTTGTCGTCTCGCTCATGGCGTTGGGTCATGCACGCGGCGAGGAAGAAGACGTGCTGCCGGGCACGGGGGCGCGGTCCCAGCTTCTGGGCACCGTGCAGGCTGAGAACTTTGTGAAGCAGCAAGGATCGAGTGGTGTGGCCGACGTGGCCTCAGCCGTTGGCGGCAAGGTCCTTGGCTATGAGTTCGGCAGACATCCAGGGCACATGGCTGAGTTTCGAATCTCGGCAAGTGCGGCCGCCGTGCCGGGGAGGTTGTGGTTTCGAACCGCTCGGCATTATCGCGCGGCGGCGACGTGGGATCTGTTTTGGGATGGCAGAAGACTCGCAGGGCCAGCCAGCTTTCCCACGACCAATAGCTGGTTCGTCTATGACTGGACAAGCATCTCGCTGCCAGAGATTACCAAGGGCCCACACACGCTGAAGATCGTCGCCCGTCACGAGGACGCCAACGTTAACTTCGACATGATCGCGATATCCGCCGAGGGAATGCGACCACCGAACGATCTGGATTCGCTAATGCCGCCCGACCTACACTCGCTCGGGCGGCGCTTCGCGTCGCTTACCAAAGCGGTGGAACATTTGACCGGCCGATTTCCGAAACAGTTCGATGTTGAGAGTAAGCTTCGTAGCCAGCTTGCGCAGCTCCAAGGGCAAATCGCCTCGACTCCCGAAAACACCGACAGTGCCGAGCTGCGGCGTCTCGCTTTGGCGCTAGAATTACTTTCTCATCGGGCGTTGGTTGAAGATAACCCGCTGCTGGATTTTCCAGCATTGGTCTTTACCAAACGTCATCCGCTCGGAGGCCAGCACTACGCTTATACCGAGGCGCTAAGTTGGAATCGCGACCGGCCGCGTTTTTTCAAGCCCGGGGCGGCGCTGTGCACGCTCTCACCGCCGCGTCCTGGCGGGAAGTTGTCCGTTCTGCTCGACAGCCCCGACGGCGTAGTGCGCGACCCGGATGTGCATTTCGACGGCGACAAGATCCTCGTTTCCCACAAAAGGAACCTCGACGAGGACGATTATCACCTCTACGAGTTCGATGTGACCAGCGGTAAATCGCGTCAGCTTACCGACGATGCAGGGTTCGCTGATTACGAGGGATGCTACCTACCCGACGGCAACATTATGTTCAGTTCGACTCGTTGCGTTCAAACGGTCGACTGTTTTCCTGTCCCGACGTCGAACCTTTATCTGGCCGACGGCGATGGTCGTCTCGTCCGCCGCGTCACGGTCAATCACGTTCACGACAATTTCCCCAGCGTCCTGAACGACGGGCGCGTGGTCTTTACGCGGTGGGAATACAACGATCGCTGGGTCTTGCACGTTCAGGGCCTGGCCGTCATGAATCCCGACGGAACGGCAACGGCGGCCTATTACGGCAACAACTCGTTCTGGCCGATTTCGATGTTGCACACACGGGCCATTCCTGGCAGCACGAAGGTTGTCTGTACGCTGTCAGGTCATCACGACGTGGATCAATGCGGTGAGATTGGGATCTTCGACGTGGGGCGCGGCGGCGAGGAAGCGGCCGGCTGTGTGCATCTTTGGCCGCCCCGGAAAATCGAGCCGATCCGTGATGAATTCTACTGGCGAAACCTGTCGGCTCTGTATCAGTATCCTTACCCGCTTTCCGAGAACTTCTTCCTTGTTTCGTGCAAGCCGCGCGGCAAGGAACATTTTGGGATCTACCTGATCGACACATTTGGAAATCGGGAGTTGATTTACGAGGACGCGTCGATCTCCTGCAACTCGCCGATGCCACTGACGCAAAGGCACCGCCCGCCGGCGATCGCATCGGGTGTCAGGTACGGCGAAAGCGAGGGAACGGTCTACCTGGCCGACGTGTATCGCGGCCCCGGGCTGAAGGGCGTTAGGCGAGGAGAGGTCAAGGCGCTGCGGATCGTGGAAATGATTAATCGCCCAACGGGGACGCGTCACTGGGCAGGCATGGACGGTACGCCTCCAATGGGCTTGAACAGTTCGTGGGACGCCAAGCGAGTTGTGGGCACGGTGCCTGTGGGTGACGACGGATCGGCACTGTTCACGGTGCCCGCCGAAAAGGCGATCTACTTTCAACCGTTGGACAGCGACGGCCGAGCATTGCAATGGATGCGCAGCTGGGTGACGATGCAACCGGGCGAAGTGCGAGCGTGTGTCGGCTGTCATGACAAGAACACGGTGTCTCCCCGCACGTCACTCGAAGCGCTCGTTCACGCGCCGCTCAAACCTGACCCCGCCTGGAACGCCACTGACCGTCCTTTCAATTTCCACCAGGACGTACAACCCATGCTGGACCAAGCCTGCGCTCGATGTCACGACCATGAAGATCCAGGTAGACTCGATCTGCGTGGCGACAAGACTGACGCCTTCAGCATGGGGTACGAGAACCTGCGTCCCTATGTCAAGGTGGCTGGCACTAGACAGGATCCGCCGGCGATTCCTCCCCGGAGTGTCGGCGCAATCGCCAGCCCGCTGATCAAGTTGCTCGACAAGGGACATTACGATGTGTCTCTGACGCCCGAGCAGATGAACCGGCTGGTCACCTGGATCGATCTCGGCGCACTTTACTACGGCAGCTACGCCATCACCGACGACGATGCACCGTTTGGACGGTGCGTGGTCAAACAAGACAAACCGCTGTGGGATGCGTTAGGTGACGCCTGCGCGAGATGCCATCATCCCTCTTCACCGCCGAACCTGCCCGAACAGGGCTTTGGCCGCAAGCGGCATGGCCGGGGATTCCAATGGCGTACGATGGGCAGTTACGACACAAGCAATGCGGTGCTCATCAACTTGACGCATCCGGAGCAGAGTCGCCTGCTGCGTGCTCCGCTGTCGTCCGCTGCCGGGGGACTGGCCCGCTGTAGCGAAATGATCTTCACCGATAAGCAGGACCCGCGGTACACCGCGGCGCTTCACGTAATACAAGGATGGGCGGAAGACCTCCGGCGAAACCCTCGCGAAGACATGCCGGGTTCCCAGCCGAGCGCGCAATACCAGCTTTGGTGGAAAAAGCGGCAGGAGTCGTTGCATATCGAACGGCAAAGTCGCGAGGCGCTGGCGCGGCAACAGCGACAACGCCAAGCGACGCCGTACCGCAACGAATAGACCCGCGAGAGAGCCCCGCTCACGCGGCATGGAACGAGAAAGCTCGTATCAGGTTTTTCTTTACAAATGAGTCAAGTTCTCAGCGACGGGCACCGACCGCAGGTTGGTCGGGAAGCGGGTTGCTGCAATCGAGCGATAGCTCGCATCGGTCCGAGGCACAGCCTCGCTAGCATACTATTGGAACCCGAAAATTCGACTTGAGGCCGAACAGATGATAATGCGACACACATTGGTTGCGGCGACTCTGATTTCTGTCCTTTTTGTGAATC
The DNA here is from genome assembly GCA_030744725.1 of Pirellulaceae bacterium. GTDB lineage: Bacteria > Planctomycetota > Planctomycetia > Pirellulales > Pirellulaceae > ARS98. The sequence goes on along the minus strand of JASLPZ010000269.1, from coordinate 6,128 downwards.
TGGCAAATGAAACGCGTGCGGCAAAGGCCGGTTTCGCCGAGCGCGACATCACGCCGGACATCGGTATGGAACAACCTGGTGGTTACCGCAAGGGTTTTCACCGCAGTTTTCACGACGCGTGTAAGGTCCGCGCGGCGGTGTTTGACGACGGTGATAACCGCGTGGCGATCCTCGGTCTCGACGCGTTAACGGTGCCGCGCCATTTGGTGCTGGCTTGTCGCAAGGAGATTGAGCAAAAATGCGGCATACCGGCCGATTCGATCATGATCGCCGCGTCGCATTCACACTCGTCTGGACCCACGGGAATGGTGCAACCGGGAGAATATGATCATGCGTCCGAGTTTGTACAAAAGTTGGCGTATGAACAGTCTTCGGCGGCCGATCCTGTCTACCTGGAGCGGCTAAAAAACGCCATCGTCGAAGCGATTTGTGAGGCTGATCAGAAGCGAGCGGAACTTAACGTCGGCTTCGGTAGCGGCATCGAAGATAAGATTGCGTTCAATCGCCGCTTTCGAATGAAGAACGGATTTGCGCACACGCATCCAGGACAGGGCAATCCTGACATCGTTGGTCCCGCGGGGCCGACGGATCCTGAAGTCGGCGTTGTGGCGGCGTGGGACGACGAGGGTCAACTTGTCGGCTGCATCGTCAATTTTGCCTGCCACGCCACCGTGAACCCGGGTGGAATTTCAGCAAACTACATCTACTATCTGGAACGAGTCGTTCGCGGTGTGATGGGTGAAGATGTGATCGTCGTCTTCACCGCAGGTGCTTCGGGTGATATTACCCAGGTCGACAACCTTAGCCCCTTTACGCGGCCAGAGCGCAAACAATGGTCGCGCATGGTCGGCGGCCGCGTGGGCGCGGAGGCTGTCAAAGTAATGTACATGATGGAAACGACGAAAGACTTCCGTGTCGCATCACGTAACAAGGTGCTCAAGATCCAACGTCGACTGCCGCGTCAGGATCGCGTCAAAGCCGCCTACGAGATGGTGAAGAACCCCAGCCCAAAGGCGGACGCAACGGAACTCACCTTTGCCAAGGAAACGGTAATGCTGGACGCCAAGATCCAGAATGAACCAATCGCCGACGTCGAGATCCAGGCGGTACAAGTCGGCCCGGCCGTCTTCGTCAGCAACCCAGCCGAGTATTTTTGCCAGTACGGCTTGGACATTAAAAAGGGGAGCGAGTTTCCGTTGACCTTTCCCGTCTCGCTCGCCAATGGGTGTGTCGGATATGTGCCGACCGAAGAAGCTCTCGGGCCGCGAGGTGGTGGATACGAAACGCGATTGTCCAGTTACAGCAATCTGATCCCAACGGCTGGAACTACCATCGCCAGCGAAGGCATCGCACTCACGAAGCAGCTTAAGCCGAGTATGATTCTCACTCGACCACCTCATCCGAAATTCAGCGGGCGGGGCTGGCAGTACGGTAACTTGCCGCCACAGGTCGATTGACCTGTTGGCAACAGCGAGCGGATTGGTCCGCCGTTGAAGTTGGCGATTCGGCAGCGCCATGTTCAGCCACCGACTGACGGTTCTCGATTTGCGAACTGCTTAGCCCGTCATGGCAATGTTGATGTATGCGTGGACGTGGGGAGCACCCCGGAAGTGCCACACGAACGACGGGCCTTCGACCCGCCAAATGTCCCAAACCTTGTCGTCATTCAAGTCATTGTCCTGGAAGAACGCCATGTGCAGTGTGTCCAGACCGCCGGTCGCCTTAAGGACGCGAAAGACCTCTTTGACATCCTGTTCTCGATACGGGGCCAGCAGCGTCTTGAGGACCGACTCAACCAACTCTATCTGGTCCGGCGACAGACTGCCGACATTAACGCCTGGGAACGAACCGTTTGGTCCTTGCGTTTTGACATGATTTTCAGTCGGCGACTTGGCGAGCAGTGCCTGCTTGGCCTGATCGGCGTCCAGGGCGTGGAAGACTTCATTGACTCGCTTTGTCTGATGATGAAAGAGATTCCGTTTCGGGTCGCTCTGGCCATGCCCGTAAACAATCGGCCCGCCGAAAGCGATACTGTCTTTGTTGTTTCCGTCCGACCGGAGTGTCAGGTGACGACCCGTCAATTCCAACTGAAACGCCTTGTCGCTGGGCTTGCCAAAGATTGCGATGTGGTACGAGCCAAACCCTTTGGGGGCGTCCGCTCGCATCTGTTTCTGCAACAGCTCATAGCCGTCGCCACTGGTGGCGTCATGCACAAACTTGTCGATCAGCTTGCGCTGGTCTTCGGTATAGAAATCACTGCCAATGGCAGGTTCGGTGATGGCCCAATTCGCGTGGATCTTCTTACGCAACATGTGATTGATGGGCATGCAGATCACTTCGCGTTGTGCGTCGGTCAGCGATTCATAGAGTTGGCTGACAGTGGATTCCGAACTGGCTGCTTCGGCACCATCGGCCGTTTGCGCCGCGTTTAGCAGTGGCAGCGCGGCGCTGGCGGCGAGTGCCGTTGCACCTGCTTGTTTGACAAATTCTCGTCGGTCAACAGAGGTTTCCTGGCAGTCAGGGCAAGGTCGTTCGCGCATGATTTAGATCTCCGCAGAATAGAGTTGATGAGAGATGCGATGGGAAACAGCAGAAGCACTCTAGTGATTTCATTGCATTTGTGCAACAAAATCGGTACCGTCAAGGAAACAAAGGAGCGATTTGACATGCTACAGAAATCAGCTCGAAGACGACGTTTATTCACCTCCCTCGGCACTTTGTTCTGGTTGGCCGTTGTCAGTGGCGGGCTCCTGCAAGAGATCGGTGCGGCAGACAAGACGGACGAAATCGTGAGCCAATGGCTTGAGATTGCTGATGCCGTGTTGGCCCGGCATATTGATCCACCGACACGGCAGGAGATGCTGAAAACTGCAATTCAAGCGGTCTATCGTTTGGCCAAGCAGGACACGCCTCCAGGACTTGCGACGGACGTTTCGCAACTGGCCAGCGACGACGAACTCCATGCATTTCTTCGAAAGACCCTGATTGCGCTGATGGCGGAAGATCGAATCACGTCTAACAAAGTGCACGATGTGGGTATTCACGGACTTCTGGCAAAAGTCGCCGGTGCCCAAGGCCTGATTCCGCTCGGCGAGTTTCACGTGCAGCAAAAACTACGCGACAACCGATACGTGGGCATCGGAATCCAGTTGGGGATGACGGGCGAGTATCCCACGATGATCCAGGTGTTTCCCCGTGGTCCGGCCTGGCAGGCGGGTGGTCGCGGCGGCGAGCAAATGGTCACGATAGACGGGATCGATGCGAAAGGTATGCCGCTGGCACGTGTGGTTCAGTTATTGCGAGGCCAAGAAGGCAAGCCGACCACGGTGGTCGTGCGTCGACCGGGCTCCGAACAAACACAACCTCTGAACATGGTGCGCGGCGTTGTGCCTTTCGACACCGTTTTGGGAACCGACCGTGATGAGGATGAGAATTGGCGATACAAAATCGAGGACGACCCTCGAATTGCGTATCTGAAAATCGAATCATTCCGCGGCAGTACGCCGTCCGAGCTGCGACGAATTGCCGGACAATTGCACGCGGACGACTGCCGTGCCTTGGTGTTGGATCTCCGTGGCACACAACCCGGCGAGATGCGTTATGTGGTCATGATCGCCGACTCGCTGCTAGGGAAAGGTGTCATCGGACACGTCCTGGGTGTGCACGGCAGGCAACAATTTGATTCGACTGGCGATCAGCTTTTTCCAGAGTGGCCGATGGCAGTTTTGGTTGACCGCCAGACGGCTGGGCAGGCCGAATGGATCGCCGCCGCGTTGAAGGATAGTCGACGCGCGACACTGTTGGGGATGCCAACCGCAGGGCAAGGTGCCATCATGGAGCCCGTTGAATTGCCGAACGGAATCGGTGGTGTCCGTTTGAACACGGGAATCCTGCTTCGTCGTGGTGGAAGACCTATCGCCGTAACAGGCCAATTTGTCATTGAGCAGCCAGGGAAGAATCTGCGGCTTGCTCGTGACGCTGAAGGAAAGTTCTTGCTGGCACCAGACGTTCAGCGGAAGGGGATCTTACCGGATCGTGAAGTTGCCGCTGGTCAGATTGAAGAAGCCGTGAAGCTGTTACAAGGGAAGCTCAGGGCAACCACAACAGCGATGCGATGAGCTGTTTGGGGGTCAGTGGTTATGGAATCAACCCTTGATCTTGCAACCATTGGCCAAAAGTGATCAGTTCTTCTTCGTTCATCCGCAACAGCAGGTCGTTGTAGTGGATGCGATGGATGGCCAGGATGTGCGATTCATGCAATCTTAGTGTGTCACCAAGATCCAGTTCGTGCAGTCGTGTTTCATGAAGGGGATTGTCGACGACGCCCGTCACCCACTCCCCTGCCCTGCTGGTGATTCGCACCCAGAACTGTTCTCCCCAACCACGCGCCGGTGCGGATTGCGTCGGCACGGCGACCAGGCTGGCCGGTTCCTCGTGACAGATGACCGGCTTTGTCGTGGCCTCATTGCATTGTGGACATTCGCATTGCACGGGCGCGTCCGGATGGATGGAGAATCGCGGAGAGTCAATTCGGACTTCGACAAACTCGCCAACCCCCACATGGCGCCTCATGGTCGAATGTGGAATCTGGAAGCGGTCGCCCTGCTTGGCATGCATCCGCACGCCATCGACGAGTTCATATCCATTAGCCAGTTGAGTGGAGCGTTGTTCGGTCATGAACTGAATTGTAAACAGAAAACGAGACTTATGCTGGTCCATAAGGCGGGATTGTAGCGGCGGTTCTCGTCCCCAGGCTGTGGGCTGGTCTCCTGACCCGCTCACCGTTTCGACCGAAGGTCTCCTCTTTCTGCAGTGAACATGGACAGGCATTCCACGCGCTCTTGGAGACCTTCGGTCGGCGTGGCGTTGCGGTAGGGAGCCCGCATCACAACACGTGACATGATATGAAAACACTGCAAACCAACAACTTAAAAATCTGTAGAGGGAGAGGTAATCACGATTTGCAGAAAGCTCACCTGTACACTGCGCGGTACAAGTGATTACAATCGGGCGTGGATGTTAAGTAGCGTGTGGGACTTGCCGAATGAGTGAAAAGTACTGGTTCCTAAAACGATGCGACTTGTTCGGACCGCTATCGGACGAGCAGTTGCGGCGTATGGAATCACGGTGCCGTATTCGCGAGATTCCACGGAATTCGCCGGTCTATCTGCCGGCCGATGCTGCCGACGGTATGCTGCTGTTGGCGTCCGGACGCGTCAAGATATGCGGCTTCACACCTGATGGCAAACAGAGCATCTTGACCTTCATTGAGCCCGGAGAGGTGTTTGGCGAACTGGCGATCTTCGAGTCTGCCCAACGCGATGAATATGCCGAAGCAGTGCTGGCATCGACGGTGCTGCTGATTCCTCGCGATCAAGTCCAGCAGTTGATGCTCGAACAACCCACTCTCTCATTGGGAGTGACCAAGCTAATTGGTTTAAGGCGGAAGCGGATCGAACGTCGGTTGAAGTACCTGCTTTTTCACTCGAATCGCGACAAACTAGTCCATTTGCTGCTGGAACTGCTGGAACAGTACGGAAAGACAACCGCCGAGGGCATCGAAATCACGCTCAAACTGTCCCATCAAGATCTGGCGAGCATCATTGGTGCCACGCGCGAGACGGTCACCGTGAATCTGGGTGAACTGCAGGCGGCCGGATTGATCAAGGTCGGACGAAAGCGAGTGCTCGTAAAGGACGTCGAACGGATGGCAGCGAGTGTGAGTGTCGCCGCGCCGCACAGCCGTGGCGAAGATGACAGTACAGGCCAGGGAAAGCCGGAAACTCGGGAGACAACACATTTCTTGCCCTAGTGTGGGCTCTTTCACAGAGAATAGCTGGAACAACGGCGATGATTGTAGGTAAGGCGCAGTTCGCGTCGGTCAATTCGACGACCACACATTTTCACATGGCCACCATACAGGCGGCCCCATTTGACACGGCCCAGTCATGAATACATCAGAACAAGAGCAAGATCGTTGGGAGTCCTGCCCACCGGGTACCCTTGCACGCACGGTTCATGGGATTCGGGCACGCCAACGTGATCGACGTCGCGCCAAGATCGTAGGGCTGACAGGCGGCGCCGCGGTCCTACTATTGGCTGCGGCAATCATCTCCCAGCAATCTGGT
>JASLPZ010000268.1:0-9735 GCA_030744725.1 Pirellulaceae bacterium | reverse complement strand
TCATTGTGGACATGCCACGATTTTCGCGCGCCGTGTCATCCTTCGAAAGAGGTCAAGGCACCGACCGAAGCCGTGGTGTTGAGAACTCGTGCCGAAAAGCCCAGAATGTCGTGAGAAACAGCATGGATCGTTACCGCGCAAAAATCGGTGGACCACTACAGGGCTGGTAAGGCGGGGTTCGACTTTACGCCATGATTATAGTCGCAAACGTAAGGGATTGGTTGTCGCGCAAGGCTTCTGCGGCGATTGTTGTGGTTCGATGGGATTGCTTGATCCGTTATCACCGAAGCCACGATTGAGAGCTGCGCGGCAAATGACACTTCGTTCGTTTAACGGCAAGCCGAAGGCGTCGGTGGAAGTTGTCCGGCGCAGACGCCTTCGGCTTGCCGTTAAACGAAATACGGATGGTACAATGTCGCTTACTCTAACGAGAACCTAACATTGCAAACTGGCGGAAACACCATGATCAGAATGCTTGTTTGGGTTGGCCTGCTGGCGTCATCTTTATCGGCGGCTGCCGAACCTGTTGACATCGGATCGCGACGGGAACTGTTGGTCGATCAATATTTAATTGACCGGCTTGACGGTGTGCGGCTTGCGTTGCATCGTCCCGTGCGACGTGAAATCGTTTTCCGCACCGATGCCGCGTGGGAAGGAAATGGCAGCGCGTATCAAAGCGTGTTTCAGGACGGCCACCGTTTCCGTATGTATTATCGCGGCGGCCATCATCCTAATTCGAAAGCTCATCGAACCAGCAAGAATTCCTGGGAAACACTCTGTCTAGCCGAGAGCAAGGATGGCATTCACTGGACGCGTCCCGAATTGGGGATCGTTGAGTTTCATGGTTCAACGAAAAACAATCTGATCCTCGACAAGGCGATGGTGAGCGAGATCGGCGGCAGCCCCGCGCACACCGCCGTGTTCAAAGACACGAACCCCGACTGCCTGGCTTCGGAACGATACAAGATCATCATTGTCGGCAGTAAGCCGCGAGGTCTGTACTTGATGGTCTCGGGGGACGGAACGCACTTCCAATTGAAAAGCGATGAACCGTTCGCGACCGCAGGCGCCTTTGATTCGCAGAACCTGATGTTCTGGGATTCGGTGGGCGGGGTTTATCGAGAGTACCACCGTAGTTTTGACAATGGGGTACGCGGCATCATGACCGCCGCGTCGAAAAACGCTGACAGTTTTCCAAAGCCGCAGTGGCTCAAATATCCCGGTGCGGCCAAACAGGCTCTTTACACCAACCAGGTTCAACCCTACTTTCGCGCGCCGCACATCTTCATGGGTTTCCCCATGCGATACAACGACCGGGGCTGGTCGCCGTCGATGACCAAACTACCCGGTTTGGAGGAGCGGCAGTATCGCGCCAAGCAACACCCACGATACGGCACCACGGTAACGGACGCGGTGTTCATGACAAGCCGCGACGGAGTGACTTTCCATCGTTGGGGCGAAGCCTTTATTCGACCGGGGCCGGCGCGAAAAGACACTTGGGTCTATGGCGACAATTTTATCTTCTGGGGCATGGTCCAGACGAAGGCACATCTTGAGGGCGCACCCGACGAAATATCGCTGTACGCGACGGAAGGCTATTGGGAAGGCGCCTTCACGAGCTTCCGCCGTTATACGCTCCGCATGGACGGTTTCGTCTCGGCACAGGCACCGTTAAGCGGCGGAAAACTGCTCACAAAGCCCCTCAAGTTCGACGGCTCGCGGCTCGAAATAAACTTCTCAACGTCTGCGGCTGGTAGTGCGCGAGTGGAAATTCAGGACGCCGCTGGCAAACCCGTTCCCGGCTTCACGCTCGCCGATTGTAACGAACAGTTCGGCGACCAACTTGACCGGGTTGTCTCCTGGAAAACCGGGACCGATGTCAGCCAACTATCCGGGAAGACGGTGCGGCTGCTCTTCGAGTTGAAGGATGCCGACCTTTACGCGTTCCAATTCATCGACGGTGACTGAACCATGAACAAATCAATGGTAGTCGCGTTGTTGTATTGCTTGTTAGCTGGTTCTGCCAACGCGGAAGTCGACATCGGTGGACAGCGTCAGTTATTCATTGACGACACTTCTGTCGAGAGAATGGATGGACTCAAGCGAAAGTTGCATCAGCCGCAGGATATTGACGCAAATCCGGTGATCGTTCCAGAGCATCCGTGGGAGCATCGCCGGATTCCGTACGGATCAGTGCTATGGTTTCCCGACGAGGGCAAGTTCAAGTGTTGGTATCTAACGCTGAACATCTACGATTCACGGCCGGGCTTTCGCGGGTATCGCAAAGAGCATCACGTGCCGATCAACGAAGCCGCTTTCATCTGCTATGCCGAGTCGAACGATGGTGTGAAGTGGACGAAGCCAGAACTTGGCCTTCACGAGTTTCGTGGTTCGAAGAAGAACAACATCGTGCTGGTTTCGCCGGGCACGCATTTTGACAGCACCTCGGTGATGTACCTGCCCCATGATCGGCAATGGCCGTATCGCATGATGACGTTCATCGGTCGCTGGCCGTACGAGGAAGATCTGGTCAAAAAGCGTTGGGGCGACCCGCCACCCTTCGGCATCAAGCGCCATGGACATTATGCGTTTGGTTCCAAAGACGGAATCCACTGGCAGGAGTTAAACAACAACGAGCCCGTTTTGCGCGTCTCCGACCGCAGCATGTTCTGGTGGGACGCAGAAAAACGCATCTTTGCCGGCTCGGCTAAGCGAAGCCACAACAACAAGCGTGCGCAGGCCTATGCGTGGAGCCGCGACATGCTCCACTGGACCGTAACATCCGACCGGATTCACGTTGCCGACAGGCGAGACCATTCGAGCGACGAAGCCGAGGCAGCGTATTGCTTTCCCTACGGCTCACAGTGGATTGGATTTGCAGAGATGCGCCGTATTCGCAAGTCCGACGGCGGCGTAGTCGAACGCGGTACGACGATCAACTGGGAACTTTTGACCAGTCGTGACGGTCGCCACTGGTCACGGCCGGTACGCGAACTGTTCTTCGCAGACAGTTCTGAAGAATCCTGGCGTCATCAAGTCTTCAAGGTCTTTGCCAATCCGCCGATTCAACGAAACGGCAAACTGCTGATCTACTACGGCGGGAAGACGGGAGCCGTTTCGATTGAGAAGGGTTACGAGCCGTTTCAGGCAATGTGTCTCGCCACGCTGCGAGCTGATGGGTTCGTCTCACTGACCGCTGGCGAAGAAGCTGGGCAGCTCGTCACAAAACCATTCGTCGTTACCGGCAAGCGGTTGCTACTAAACGTAGCCGTGCATGATGCTGGCGAAGCTCGCATCGAAGTGCTCGACGAACAACAACAAGCAATTCCTGGATTCCAACTGAGCAACAGCATTCCCAATCAAGGCCAGTCAATCGAGCAGCCAGCCGCCTGGCGCGGCGACGCGAAGTGGGAACAACTAACCGGCAAGCGGGTGCGGCTACGAATCAGACTTCGCAATGCGGACCTCTACGCACTTTGGACTACAAGCAAAGGATGATCAGTTGGTCTCGAAACTCAACTTAGCTGTGGTTGTTTTTACGCTCTCTTTGACAAGCGTAGTCGGAGAGGAGCCCGCGGGTTTGGTCGGATCGTGGTCGTTCGATGAAGGCAAAGGCGACGTTACGCGCGATTCGTCCGGCAATCAACATCACGGCAAGATCATCAACGCTAGGTGGTGCAAAGGTAAAATCGGTGGCGGTCTAAGATTCAACGGCAAGGATGCCTGGGTCGATTGCGGCACGGCGGAGTCACTGAATCTGACAAAGGGGGTGACGATCGAAGCCTGGATCAGACCGGAAAACACGCGCAACGCGAGCATGACCATCGTCGCCAAAGGGTATCGGTATCGCGGCAATTACAACTTGCGGATGGGGACTCCGTGGGATCATAGCAAGGTGATGTTTGAAGCCGGGCCGTGGCGAACGCACGAAGTTCCGATTCCGTTTGAAAAATGGTCGCACGTCGTCGGAGTCTGCGATGGCCAGCAGGTCGGCGTGTTCGTCGATGGGAAACTTGTGAGCCAACGGCCGTTTGTTTCCATCTTGAAGCCCAACAAAACATCGCTCTCGATCGGCTGCTGTATCCGTGCGCCCAGCGGCGTCGAGTTCTTCAAAGGCGTGATTGACGAGGTGAAGCTTTATGACCGCGTGCTGCCGAAGTACAAGCTGTCGGGCACGCCAGGATCGACGATCAATCGCAATGTCCGCACGATCACCAGCCGCGGCGTGTGGGGCACCTACGAAGGTTTTCCTGGTGTGTGTCGTCTCAAGAACGGCGATTTGCTGGTGGTGTTCTATGCCGGACGCGATCACATGGGCTGGCCGCATCCCGATTTGCCGAAGCATGGCCGTATCTGCTTCATGCGATCGACCGACAACGCCAAGACATGGTCAAAGCCCAAGACGTTGATCGATGGCCCGACGGGCGAGCGTGATCCGAGCGTCAGCCAAATGAGCGACGGCACGGTGATCTGCTCGTACTACGGAACGACATGGTTCGAACGAGGCCGCGTTTGCGAAGTCCGCACGCTGCGAAGTTTCGACAATGGCAAGACATGGGAAACCAAACCGGCCGTAGTTCCCGCTCCCTGGTATTCGAAAAAGCAGGAGCAAGAAGTGATCGCCAAGGCTGGTCCGCCCGCCAAAACCGCATCGAACGAACATCCAATCCGCGAAAAGTTCAAAGCGATCAACGCCACAACGCGGCCGGTGCGAGAGCTCTCCGACGGAACCTGGGTTTTGCCGATCTACGGTCAATTTGGCGACGAGCCCTATCGCAGTGCGTTGGCTCGTTCGACGGACGGCGGCAAAACGTGGGGCGACATCAGCATGATCTCCGCAGAACATCATCATTGCGAACCCGACGTGATCGAACTGCCTGACGGCCGTTTGTTTTGTATGCTCCGGCCCTGCATGTGCCAGATGTCTTCACACGACAAGGGCCGCACGTGGACCAAGCCGGTTCGGCTGCTGCGCGGTGAAGCGCCGAGCCTGCTGTTAACGAGCGACAACCTGTTGTTGTGCGGGCATCGTGAACGTCCCGGCGTGCGAACCGGCGTCATCCTGTCGACCGACTTTGGCGAGACGTGGAGTCCGCCGCGCATGATCGACTTTGCTGGTGGAGCCTATCCGTCGTTCGTTGAGTTGGTCGATGGCCGAGTGCTCTGTATTCACTATCAAGAAGGCGCGGGCGGCAACATCCGCCAGGCCGTGTTCAAAATCAATCGTCGATCCCGCACAATTGAACTTGTTGACCCGTAAGATCGAATTGCAAATGGCGGAGTAAATGCGATGAATCACTCGCTTCATTTTTTGATTGTCACATTGAACCTTGTTCCTGTCCTTGCGGCTGCACATTCTGCGGAGCCGATCGACATCGGCTCGCGGCGCGAATTGTTTGTCGATCGACATCTCGTCGAACGAACTGACAGAGCGCGACTTGAGCTGCATCGCCCCACACCGCGTGAAGTTTCGCTTGTCCGCAACAAACCGTGGGAAGGGAACGTCAGCGGTTACGCGACGGTGTTCCGGGACGGCGATCTCTATCGGATGTACTATCGTGGCACCGACACCATCTACACGCAGGGCAAGGTGACGTCGCCGCATCGCGAAGTTGTCTGCTATGCCGAAAGCAAAGACGGAATAACGTGGACGCGGCCTAAACTGGGGTTAGTGGAATTCAACGGCTCGAAGAAGAACAACATCATTTGGGATGGCATTGGCTCGCACTGCTTCACGCCGTTTAAGGACACCAAGCCCGACTGCGGGGCGGACGCAAAGTACAAGGCGATTTCGCGCGGCCGACCTCAAGGGAAGAAGGGGTTGTATGTCTTCAAATCATCGGACGGAATTAGCTGGAAGCTGATTCGCGACGAGCCCGTGATCACCACCGGCGCATTTGATTCGCAGAATCTTGCGTTTTGGGATTCCTTGCGCGGCGAGTATCGAGCCTATGTCCGCGACTTTCGCGAGGGCCGTGACATCCGCACCTGTACGTCAAAGGATTTTGTGAACTGGAGTGAACCGAAGTTCCTGGAATACTCGCCGAGTCGCACCAGCCAGCTCTACACCAACGGCGTCATTCCGTACTACCGCGCCCCGCACATCTTTGTCGGCTTCCCCACGCGCTACGTCGACTACGCCTGGGCTGAATCCACCAAACAGCTTCCGCAGCGTGAGTACCGCGAACTCGTCGCCAGTTCGTCGCGGCGATCGGGCACGGCGTTCACCGACGGCATGTTCATGAGCAGCCGCGACGGCTCGAAGTTCAACATCTGGCCGGAGTCCTTCATTCGGCCGGGAATCCAGCGTTCTGGAAGCTGGTTCTACGGCGACAACTATCAGAACTGGGGCATCGTCGAGACAAAGTCACATCTGCCGGGCGCACCGAACGAGCTATCGTTTTACGTCAGCGAGGCGGGACGCCAGAAGAACGGCAACCGTCTGCGGCGTTACACGCTTCGCATCGACGGTTTCGCCTCCGTCACCGCTCCGCTTTCAGGCGGGGAACTGGTCACCAAGCCGCTACGGTTCAAAGGATCGCGTCTGGCGATCAACTTCTCAACCTCGGCTGCTGGTAGCATTCGCGTGGAGATTCAGGATGCCGATGGCAAACCTGTTCCCGGCTTCACGCTCGCCGATTGCCACGAGCAATTCGGCGATGAACTCGCCCGCATCGTTGCGTGGAAATCCGGGGCCGATGTGAGCGGGCTATCCGGCAAGCCGATCCGACTCAAGTTTGCACTGAAGGACGCGGATCTTTACTCGTTTCAATTTGTACAGCAGAACTAACCATGACGTACAAGCAAGACCATCTCGGCATAGTAATCTCAACAGCAATCACGTTGTTCATCGCACTGGCGTCCACGTCGCATGCTGGTGACCCGATCGATATCGCCAGCCGCCGCGAGTTGTTTGTGGACCGGCATTTGATCGAGCGGCTGGACGGAGTGCAAGTCACACTGCATCGGCCTGAGGCGCGTGAGGTGGCGGTCGTGCACGATCAGCCGTGGGAAGGAAATACGTGTTTCTATCATTCGGTGTTTCGCGACGGCGACGTTTATCGAATGTATTATCGCGGTTCCCATCATGTGCCTGGGCAGAGTGCGTCGCACCAGACCGTTTGTTACGCCGAGAGCAAAGACGGCGTGAAGTGGACGAAGCCGGAACTGGGCATTATCGAGTTCAACGGTTCGAAGAAAAACAACATCATCTGGGACGGTGTGGGGCGGCATAACTTCGTGCCCTTCAAAGATCCCAATCCTGACTGTAAGCCGGAAGCAAAGTACAAAGCGATCGGCGGCAGCAAACACGAAGGCGGGTTGTTCGTCTTTCAGTCACAGGACGCGATTCATTGGTCGCTGATGAGCGACAAGCCGGTGATTACCGACGGCGCGTTTGACTCTCAGAACCTCGCGTTCTGGGATGCAAAGCGCGGCCTCTACGTCGATTACCACCGCCAAGGCCGCAACGGAAAACGCGATATCATGACGTGTACTTCGCCCGACTTTCTCCATTGGACGAAGCCGAAGTTTTTGGAGTATCCCGGCGCGTCGGCCGAACATCTCTACGTCAATCAGATTCAGCCGTACTTTCGCGCTCCGCACATTTATCTCGGCTTTCCGAAACGCTTCGTGCCGAGCCGCAAGTCGCCGATCGGCCACCCGCTGCCAGGCGTCTCCGACACGATTCTGATGAGCAGTCGCGACGGCGAAACATTCCATCGCTGGCGGGAAGCTTTCGTGCGCCCCGGCCTGCAACCGGATCGTTGGGTGTGCCGCAACAACCTTGTCGCGTGGGGGCTGGTTGAAACGGCTTCGCATCTGGCCGGCGCGGCGGACGAAATCTCCCTATACGTCGTCGAGGGGTATTATCAAGGCAAAAGTTGCCGAGTCCGCCGCCACACGATGCGCCTTGACGGTTTTGTCTCTGCTTCCGCTGGTTTGAAAGGCGGAAGTCTGCAAACAAAGCCGTTGGTTTTCACCGGAGATCGTTTGGAACTCAACTTCTCGACGTCCGCCGCCGGCAGCGTGCGAGTCGAGATCCAGGACCAAGACGGCAAGCCGATCAACGGTTTCTCACTGGCAGATTGTTCGGAAATCTTCGGCGACTCCATCGCCAGGAGCGTGCAATGGAAAAATGACGCGGATCTCTTCTCGCTTGCAGGTAAGCCCGTGCGACTGCGATTCGAACTGAAAGACGCCGACGTCTATTCGTTTCAATTCACGACGAAAGTCAAACCATGAACACGACGAGACTCCACCACGTTTTCACCTTGAGTATAACCCTGTTCGCGCTAGCCGCCTCGCTTGACGCCGCCGAACCTCTCGCGCAACAGTACGTGGTCGTCCACAAAGTCCGCGATCTGGACGATCCGGCGAAGGCGGTGTGCGTCGGAACGCCTGATATTCTGCAGTTGCCGTCGGGGCGGCTGATCGCTTCGATGGAACTGTGGCTCAAGCGGCCGACGTCTGGTGATGAGGGTGGGATCGACTATCCCAACCACTGCAAGATCAAAGCCAGCGACGATGGCGGCATGACGTGGCGGCAAATCTCGACCAATGGAATCACGTGGGGATCGCTGTTCTATGTGAACGACGCGTTGCACATGATCGGCAACGATCCTCACCGGCGCGACATCCGCATTATCCGATCGCCGGACGGCGGCAAGACATGGTCGAAGCCGGTCACGCTGTTTGACGACTCGCGATACCACGGCTCGGCGACTCCCGTGCATGTCAAAGACGGCTTTATCTATCGGGCGTTCGAAGATATGAACCGTGGCTCGGCGTCGCTGGTCGTGGCGGGCGATCTGTCGAAAGACCTGTTCGATCTCAAGGCGTGGAGAACGTCCAACAAGGTCGAGCCGCCTCGCGAAACGCCGTCGCTGTCGCGTGGGGCCGCAACGAAGAAGGACGGGCGCGACTCCGGCGGCAACTGGTTTCTGGAAGGCAACGTCGTGGAGATTCGCGGCGAGCTGTATGTCCTGTTGCGAACGCGGATCGACGTGCAACTAACCGCCGGCTTGACGTCGATCTGCAAGCTGGAAGACGACGGCCGGACCATGAAGTATCGCTTTGTGCAATTCTATCCCATGCCGGGCGGCCAGAATAAATTCAAAATCATCTACGATGAGAAGTCTGGCTTGTACTGGACGTGCGGCTCGATGGTCCCCGATCCGTACCAGCCGCCGAAACCCTTGGCCGACCGAGGCTTTTCCGGCAATCCTGGCAACACGCGACGCATTCTCATGCTCAGCTACAGCATCGAAGGACTCAATTGGTTCCAGGCCGGTTGCGTGGCGATGAGTAGAAACCCGCTGGAGTCGTTTCACTATTCGTCGCAGGTTATTGTTGGAGACGACCTGCTGGTTCTCTCACGCAGCAGCATTGGCGCGGATAACGAATATCGCGACTACACATGGAAGAGAAACGTCGCATCCGGCAAGGCTAAACTGCCTTATAATAATCACGATTCGAATACGATAACGCTGCACCGCGTGAAGAACTTTCGTTCGCTGGCGCTGGATCTCAAGCCCGATTTCGACACGACTGCCTCGAAAGACGAAAGCGAAGAAACGTCAAGATGAAGGACGGAAAATGAACAGCCAACTCATGCGTCGGATCTTCTTGCTCGTCTTCGCGACAGGCCTTTCGCAATCGCCTCCTCAGAAGAATCTGTGGGTGAAGTCAGGTTGAGGAAGTGCTCCGAGGTTGTGATAGAGAGCGATTTCATAG
>JASLPZ010000267.1:0-9777 GCA_030744725.1 Pirellulaceae bacterium | reverse complement strand
CACCAAAAATAACCCAACTCGCGGAAACCCTGATCAACATGGCCGCATAGCCTAACCTGTTCTCAGAAAGTGCAGTTCTGCCGCAAGTCCCGATATACCTGGAGGATGCGGCTAGCTGCCAAATCGACATCAGCGGCAGACGTCAACGCGCTCACGCTGAATCGTAAAGCGCTTCCAATCAAGTCGTCCTTCAAGCCCATGGCAAGCAGCACGGGCGATGGCTCACTGGAGCCGCTAGCACAAGCGGAACCCGTCGAACAGGCGACGCCCGCCAGATCGAGAGCCATCACCAGGGGCTGACGATCCACGCCAAGAAATGACGCAGACGTCGTGTGTGGGAGACGTTCCTCGTTGGTGCTATGAATGACAATGGACGCATCGGCTTGACGAAAATGGCCTTCCAACTGATCACGCAGCAGCTTCATGTGGGACAGCCAGCTGTCCGACTGCCGGTGCCAGATCCGTAAAGCGGCAAACATACCAACAATCAGTTCGACGGGCTCGGTACCAGCGCGACGGCCCAACTGCTGGAAACCGCCGCGTAGAATCGGCTGCAGGGCGATGTCGCCACGCACCAGCAGCGCGCCGATCCCGCGAGGACCGTGAAACTTGTGGGCAGAGAAGCTCATCGCTGCCAAACCCAGCTTGTGGAAGTCGATCGGTAGTTTCCCGACTACTTGGGCTGCATCGGCATGTAAGGGGATGTTTCGTTTCCGGCAAAGATCGGCGATTGGAGCCATTGTTTGCAGGATCCCCGTTTCGTTGTTTCCCCAAATCAGACTCACAAGACGAGTGTCTTCGGTGAGGCGGCTTGAGAGTTGGTCACCGTCGATGGCACCGCTACGGATCACCGGCACCCGGCGTGCTTCAAATCCTTCGCGGGCCATCTGATCGACGACTTCCGAAACGCTGGGATGCTCGATCGCCGAGATGACCAGTCGTCCGCCGCTGGCACCGGCCAGGCCCCGCAGCGCGAGATTGTTGGCTTCGGTGCCACCGCTCGTAAACACAACATAGTCCGACCGTGTTGTGTCAGTCGCCGCACCCAGCAATTCTGCAATCCCCTCGCGTGCGTCCTCGACCAAGCGACGCGCCCGCTGGCCAAGTCCGTGCAGGCTGGCCGCATTCGCATAGCCATCTCGATAGCACGCGGCCATCGCTTCGGCAACCTCGGGATGGAGAGGCGTTGTCGCGTTGTTGTCAAGATAGACGTATTCCATAAGACGCTGATACTGAGACGCCGGAACTGGCATGGCTGGTGGCGCACGAAGGTCAAAGCCGGCTAGAATCGCTGCAATTCGCGCACCTGTGCCAAATCCGCTTCGGCTTTTTCCGTTTTACCCAGTGCCGCAAGTGACACCGCACGGCGCTGCAAGGCGTCAATGTCGCCCGGCGACCGGTCCAGTGAATGCGAAAAGAGCTCGACCGCCAGTTCGTGCCTGGCCAATTGCTGCAGTGTTGTTGCCACGCGCAGGTATTGTCTGGACTGCAACTCAGCGAGTTGGGTTTTCAGGGCATCCGGGTCGGTGGCATTGCCGGCCAATTCGAGCAATTCGGGGACGAAAATGTACAATTCCTGTTGTGCCACGGTGACAACTGCTGGCCAGATAACTTTGGCCAGTTTCGGGTTGTCCTTAGACCATTCGACCCACACGTTATTCTCATCAGCATCCTCCGCGTCAAGATAGTGACACAGGATTTCCGCTTCGCCTCGGCTAAAGATAACGCCAAATCGGTGCGCCTCGACCAAGTCCCACCGAATCGACTCGTCAGGTGGAGTCTTAGTTTTTGCAACGGAAATGATCTTCTCGTCAATCAGGTGGTCTTCCAAGACCCCAGTGGAATCTGTGCGAGAGATGCCGGAGATTTGCAGTTCGATAAAGGGCACCTGAAAGTACTCGAACGTGCGACGCTGGAACGTCGCACTGGCGATTTCTTCACCCGTCACATGGCCCAGGATGACGGTCACATAGGCGAGCACCGCCAGCATCGACAGGAGACTCAATCCTGTGAC
Source organism: Pirellulaceae bacterium (assembly GCA_030744725.1). Taxonomy (GTDB): domain Bacteria; phylum Planctomycetota; class Planctomycetia; order Pirellulales; family Pirellulaceae; genus ARS98. Next base: position 7,763 of record JASLPZ010000267.1, on the reverse strand, counting down.
GGTGATGCGTGTCGCCCACTTGTTGCTACGGCCGGCTCTGGGGGCTGGTGAAGGGCTGCTCATAAAGACAATTCCCGATTTCGAAGCCGAAGGCTATAAGATGCGGCAAACCCTTTTGAATAGTCGACGCCAAACTCGTGAGAATTTGACTAAGAGGTCTCACGACTTCTGCGACAGATCAGTACCGGGATGGACAAATTATCATGTCATTCCATTTTCACCGGCAGGGAGAGGTTTGGCAAGGAACGAAATTCGCACGAAAGCCCTGTCGATCGGAGTCTGGGGGCAGGCCAGCCGGACTTGGCGAGATCGAGTGCTGGCCGAAGATAGAGCTCATTGTCACCGGATTTGCGGGTTTCCGCCACGATCCTGTGGTTTTAGGCCACCAAAGTCGCCGGAGCCCGGTGGAGGTTCATCGAGTTCCGGTCGTGTTTTCGCGGCGATCGACCACAGACGCTGACGCCCAATGGAACAAGCGTTGGCAGATCGTGATCTTCTCGAACACCGAAGCGAATCAACACGATCATTGAGAGTCAGCTAGTCGCGGAGTATGCCTGCTGCTTTACAACTCTCGTTCCCGGCGAGCCCAACTGGTCGTGGAAACGTGTCTACGGGGTTGCGACTAAGCGACGGTTCGGCATACTGTTGTGGTCACCGTTTCAAGGGAAAAAGTGTTGCGACTGTTTCAAAATAGTGTTGCTGCGGGGCTCCAACGTGCCGCGATGCGAAACCAGTCGGTCGCCTTGGCACCGCGACAGCCGTGGCGTTGCCACACGGTCTGGCGGACGCTCGGTGCCGGACAGGATACGCCCGCCGCTGCCGCAGGCAGCAAACTGGATGGACCGGCAAGATTGCGGCGTGTCGAGGCGATCTTGTTGTTGGCACGAGAACCACTTTCCAGCCAAAAACTGAGTAAGCTCGCAAACTTGGCGGACGCAACCGAAGCCCGTACACTGGTTCGACGACTAAACGAACAGTATGACCAGCGGGAACGGGCTTTTCGTGTGGAAGAGATTGCTGGCGGATTCCAGCTGTTGACGCGCCCTGCATATGGACCATGGCTGCGCCGGCTTGACCACGTGCCGCAGGAAACACGACTGTCCGCACCCGCGCAAGAAACCTTGGCCGTCGTCGCGTATCAACAGCCCACGCCGCGTGCTGAAGTCGAGGCAATTCGTGGCGTTAGTTGTGGTGAAATCCTGCGACAGTTGATGGAACGTGATTTGGTCCGGATTACTGGACGTAGCGACGAACTTGGACGACCATATTTGTACGGGACCACAAAGCGGTTTTTGCAGCTGTTTGGCCTGCGAAGCCTCGATCGACTACCCCGAGTTGCTGAGATGCGTGTTGAACAATCGCCGAGCTTAGCATCTAATCTTGAAACAACGACCCAACGTGCTTTCGATGGCGAGATGGAGGAGGATACAGACGTGAGCGTGAAGATTGCACCGCCGACCGTGCCAAGCGAGGAATTGGATCCCGAAGATGCCAACTTGGTTCAGGACCCACAAAGCATCGATGAATTTGACGAAGATGATTTCGACGACGACGACGACGACGATGACGACGACGAATTCGATGATGACGTAGAGGACGATGACGCGTACGACGACGAGTTCGACGACGATGATCTCGATGATGACGATGATGACGACGACGATGATGACGACGACGATGATGATGATGACGACGATCTCGACGATGACGACGAGTGGAAAGAAGTTGACGACGACGATGACGACGACGAAGATGACGACGATGACGACGATGACGACGACGAGTGGAGCGACGATGACGACGACGACGAAGAAGACTGGTAAACGACGTTGTCGATCTCAGCAAGAATCGCCGTCGATTGGTCGAAAGACCTTCAGTCTTTGATCTGGAAGAGTCGCTTGAGCGCTTCCAGTAGTCCGTGCGGAGAACCTCGTTGGGCTTCGACGCGCAAGGACTCTAGTGGCGGGTGCAGGACTTTGTTCACGAGCCGATTGAAGGCCTGTTCAATATCCTGGCGGCTGCGGTCGTCGAGTCCTGCTAGCTTGTTCAACAACCGATTCAGCTCGTCATTCTTAATTTCATCTGCTTTAGCCCGCAATCGTCTGATGACGGGGCCGGTTGCCCGGTGATTCAACTCCGCCATGAATTGAGCGGTTTCCTCTTCGATAATCCGCTCGGCTTTGGGCCATTCCTTCTTGCGTTTTAGCTTATTGGCCTCGCAGGTTTTGCTGAGATCGTCGATCGAATACAGGTAGACATCGGAGTAGTCACCAACTTCCGGGGCAAAGTCGCGCGGGACGGCCAAATCGAGGACGAACAATGGCCTCTTTGATCGACCAAGATGGATCGGCTTGAAGCGGATTTCATCAACAATAGGCACGGCGGCCCCGGTCGTACTGACGACGAGGTCCGCGTCTTTCAATTGGTCCTCGAGCTGTTCCCAGGGGCAAACGCAGCCAGCCACATTATCGGCCAGTAGATCGGCCCGCTCGCGACTGCGATTGACGATGGTAATGTCGCTGATACCCTCGTCAATCAAATAGCGGAGTGTTTCTTCTGCCATCTCTCCGGCACCAATGACCAGTACCTTTTTGTCGTCGAAGCGTTCAAAGAAACCTTTGGCGAAATCGGCGACTGCGATGCTGGGAATGCTGACACGGCGCTGGTTGATCGACGTATCACGGGCAATCCTGCGGGCCACTCGAATGGCAGCTTGAAATGCGGCGTGCGTCAGCGGGCCGGTGCTATCGCCAGAGGTGGCTTGATCGTACGCAGTCTTCACTTGTGGCAGAATCTGAGCTTCGCCTACGACCATGCTGTCCAAACTGGCTGCGACGGTAAACAGATGGCGGACGGCATCTTCGCCGGTTCGTTCGAACAAGTCGTCAAAGAAGCCAGCCGGTTCCAAGCCGTGGAAATCAGCTAGGAACTCGACGACTTGGTGATGAGTCGGGCACTGAGCTGCCTCCCGTGCGGCAAAATAGAGTTCGACGCGATTGCAGGTTGATAGCAGTACGGCCTCGGCGTCCGGGAACTGGTCTCGCAGGCGAACATGCGCTTCGCGCAACTGTGCCGGACTGAAGGCCAACCGCTCTCGCATTTCGACGGTCGAATTGTGGTGGCTACACCCAGTGACTTGCAACTTCACGATCCGCCTCCCGCACCAGGATCATTCGAGAACGGCCTGGCGGTCGAGAGAGAAAGAGATTCTAATTCGGTTTTGGAGATGGACTTCTGGATGGACGTTTGGCTGGCATGTTGGCCGGTTAAGACTAATCCCAGCGCCAACAGCAGGAAGAGAAAACTGGCCATGGTCAGGTAAGCGACTTTGCGGCCTTGTCGTGCCGGTTTGTAAACGGATTCAAACGTCGTCATGCAGGCAAGCCAGGTGAACAACAGGGCGGATGAAATAACCACAGGATCCGTCCACGCGACACCCGCTGCGGCCGATCGTTGCAGCAAGTTAAGAACCACCCCAGAAACCAAGCCAATGGCCAATGAGCATGTCGAGACGACAAGCGATTCGCCGTTGAATCGCTGGAGCCATTCCAAGCTGGGTAGTCGTAGTCCGCGGCGGGGCAGCAACTTGTGTTTCAATCGATAGGCCTGAACCAGGTACATCAGGCCTGTCGTGAAGCCCAGCGTCACGGCCACGGTTCCGACCAGTAACATCAGCCCGTGAATCATCCGCCAGACATACAGGGCGTCGTTACGTGGGAAAGACGGAACCGTCTGAAAAAGGACTGCCAGTCCGATTAAACCCAACACCGGAGGCAGCACAAACAGCCCCACGTTGTTTTGAGGACGCCGCAGCGCCAAACCCAGATACGCACCAACCAGGACCCAGGCCGCGAGCAAACAAAAATCGTGCCAATTGGAAAGAGGTGCCACGTTGCCGGCGGCCAACTGGTCTCGCAACGCCGCCACCAAGTAGATCGAATGGGCAAACAGCCCTGCCACTGCCATACCGATGACCAACAGTTGACGGATCCGCGCCTGGAACAACAACCGCGAGGCTTCCAGTGCGAGACAAACCGCGTAACTGGATGCAAAACAGGTGATTGTGATGTCGAAAATGGAAAACATCAGAGACAACGACTAGGGAGTGCAGGACGATCGAAACGCTGCCAGAATGCTCTATTCTACCAGCTCGACCCCCAGCTCGATACCGATTCGCTATCGGGCAGTCTACCGCTTCTTTGCCGGAACGCGCGACAACGTGTTGACCGACTCTCGGCAGATCTTCAACACACTACGATTGGATTCGGTCGCCAAGGCAACGATCTCCACCCAGTGTTTGCCAGCGGATAGTAGGTAGAGGTGCCCGATGGCATCTTCGCCTTTGACTTTGCCGGCGACGTTGGTTCGTACGGCCCTCAGACCCGCTAGCGTTTCAGTTTGCGAACCATTGCTGCGTAACTGATGTTTCTCATCGATCCGGGCGAAGGCGGACCGAATCCTCTGTAGTACGACTCGCTCGTCTTGGATTTTTGGTGCACGAGAACCCTCGTAGTCCATCCCGCTGAGAAATGTCACGATGAACCAGGCACCGCCCGACAGACGTTCCCAGCGGTACTGCACGTAGCTGGAACGAAAATCTTCTCCGTCTTCCTCGAAAATGACATTGAACGTCTCAGGCGGCCTCATCCGAAAGCCGGCGACCATCGTCACATCACGACCGCTGCCCGGGTCTACATCGATCGCCGACGCCGGCGCGCTCGACCTAGCTGGCGTGGGAGGTGTGGGACGCACGACAGGTGCGGCCTGCAGTTCGGCCTTCTCTTGCGGTGTCGCCTCTGGTTCATTCTCGGCGGTCAGTAGAGACTTTATTTGATTCTGCTTGCAACTAGCCGCTGGTAATGACAAGCCAATCAGGCACATCACGATGCAACATCGGTACATCGATCCGGACGCCGACCAACGATTTGCGCTGGGGAAAGAAGGGCGATTCATGGCCGTGATAATCCGCGGCAAAGGGGCTGGGAGGCTGGCAGTTAAGATCGGTTGGATTTTAACTCAAGGGCTCGCGAAGTCAAACTCGCACTGCCACACCGGAGTGGGTTGGATACGCCTCAGTGGCTTGGGAGTTTCTTTATGTGGGAGAACGGCAATTTACCCGCGAGGAGCGGCTGGCGCTGAGGCGAGGACTGAACTCGCGAATCGGAGTTGTTTCACTTGACCCTCTCTAGCACCGCGTTTCGCGAGCCCGGGCCGGTCGTTAGAATGAGTCTGTTGATCATGCGAGCACTGATCCTTTGGCACAAAGAACTAGCCTATGAACCTGGCAATCGAGACACGTGGTTTGACCCGTTATTTCGACGACTTCTGCGCTGTCGACCATGTAGAGTTGAAAGTCAAACGAGGAACGTTGTACGGATTTCTTGGCCCCAACGGTGCCGGCAAGTCGACCACGATCAAGATGTTGACCGGCATCTTGGCACCTAGTTCGGGCGAAGTCTCGTTGCTCGGAAAGAACACCTGGGATCACACGGAGGCAATCGAAATCAAAAAACAGATCGGTGTCGTGCCCGAGGATCTGGCGTTGTTCGACAATCTGACGGCGCACGAATACTTGACGTTCGTCGGTCGGATGTTCCTGCTGCCCAAGGAGATGATTCGCCAGCGGATCGAGGAGCTATTGACGATTTTGGGACTGGAGGATGTGGGCAAGAAACTGACATTCGAATACTCGCACGGTATGAAAAAGAAACTTGCCCTGGCTGCGGCACTCTTGCCAAATCCCGAGCTGCTTTTCCTGGACGAACCTTTTGAAGGCGTTGATGCGGTGACGTCGCGCGTGATTCGCGAGTTGCTGGCGAACTTCGTTTCCCGCGGATCGACCATCTTCATTACTTCGCACGTGCTGGAAATCGTGGAACGCATTTGTACGCATGTCGGCATAATCGCAGGCGGCAAGTTGGTCGAGCAGACTTCGCTGGATGCGCTGCGCCAAGGCAGTTCGTTGGAGCAGCGATTCTTGGAGAAGGTCGGCACGACCGAGGGTGCGACTCAGCGATTGAGTTGGTTGGAAGGTGCGGCGGTCGGCGAACAGGAAGCCGATCCGCCGGCAGAATCACCACCAGCTGTCGAGGTCGATCCGTCGTGAACTGGCAGCATTTGACACTTATTCTCTGGCTGCGCTGGCGGCTCAGCTACAACCAATGGCGGCGGGCGGGAAAGGTCAACGCCGTGCTGACGGTGGCGCTGGTCGTAGGGGCGCTAGTCTCGGCGGTGTTGGCGTTTTTTGTGGCACTGATTGTGGGCTGCTTGACGTTGTCCAAGGCCGAACCCGACCACATGATGTTCATGTGGGACTTGATCATCCTCTCGTTCCTGTTCCTGTGGTCGATGGGCGTGGTCACCGAACTGCAGCGATCGGAGTTTCTCTCGCTGGACAAGATGTTGCATTTTCCCATCTCGCCAACGGGAGCATTCCTACTGAACTACCTGAGTTCCCTGGTGAGTTTCGCGATCATCTTGTTTTTGCCCACCATGATCGGACTGAGTATCGCGTCGGTCGTGACTCACGGTCCAGAGATGCTGTTGCTGTTTCCACTGGTGGTGGGATTCGTGCTACTCGTCTCCGCGCCGACCTATCAGTTTCGCGGCTGGATGGCGACGTTGATGCGGGACAAGCGTCGCCGACGAACGATCATCACCGTGGTGACGGCTGCCTTTATTCTGATGACGCAGGTGCCAAACCTTGCCAACCTGGCGTTTCAGCGGAATCGAATGCAGACAAGAAACAGAACAGACAACACGGCGAAAACCGAGTTGGCACAGAAACTGTCCGCTGGAGAGATCGATCCTGTTGAGCACGGTCGGCGGCTGAAGGAATTGGAAGAGCAGATTGCTGACGACAAGAAGCAGGAGAAGACTCGCCGCATTCGCGCGATCGTCGACAACATTGCGATGGTCAACCTTGTCGTACCCGTGGGTTGGCTGCCGTATGGGGCTCGCGCTGCCGCTGCCGGTAATCCTTGGCCGGGCCTACTTGGATCGCTTGGCATGACCCTGTTGGGCATGGTCAGTTTGTGGAGGTCGTATCGAGCCACCATGCGGGTCTATACGGGACAGGTTAGGGCGACCAAAGGGCGGCAAGTTACCAAGAAGGACAGTCCGAAAATCCTGACGGCACCATTCCTGGAAAAGACCATATGGGGTTGCTCGGAACAGGTGTCAGTTGTGGTGTATGCCGGGCTCCGCAACATGCTCCGCGCGCCAGAAGCCAAGATGGCCCTGATGACGCCGATCATCATGGTTGTAATTTTTGGGTCGATGATCTTCCTGGGGCCGGGGCGTAACATGCCAGAAGACGGGTACCCTTTCTTAGCGGTCGGCGCGATTGCCATGACATTGTTCGGCGTGATGCAGTTAATGATCAACGTATTCGGAAACGAACGGGGGGGATTTCGCGCGTTCGTTTTGATGCCCGTCCCGCGGCGTGATATTCTGCTTGGCAAGAACCTGGTGATTGCGCCGCTGGCCGCCATGATGGCGCTCGTGATCGTCGTAGTGATACAAATTGTCTTACCCATGAAACTCATGCATTTTTTGGCGACGTTGATTCAGTTCGTCTCAGCCTACCTGCTGATTTGTCTGGTCGGCAATATGACGTCGATGTTTGCGCCGATGCCCGTTTCGGCGGGGTCTCTGAAACCGATCCAGCCAAAGTTCGTGCCGATGGTCAGCCCCTCCCGGAACAGGGATTGCTCCTCACAACTGGCCGTTCAGTTTAGGAAAGTGACACGAATTGCAGGCAA
>JASLPZ010000266.1:0-9794 GCA_030744725.1 Pirellulaceae bacterium | reverse complement strand
TGGCAACAGTGAAACAAAACTGCCCTCCAAAAACTAGCTCAGTTCACCAGGAAATGCCAACTTTGGCGCGGCCTAGACCTGCCCTGACAGTCGATATCGAAACCAGAAACTCGGTCTACACGCCGCTGAGAGGGCGGTCGAACTGGCAGCAGCCGACGTGGTTACGGCCAAGCAGCTAGACACTCTGGCCGCTGCGCTGGCCAATGCAGGGCAGTTTGAAGAAGCCCAAGGGCGGCTGAAGCAAGCGATGAAACGGGCGACCGCAGAGGAAGCGATTGAGCTTCAACAACGACTCGCGCGCTACGAAGCCGGAGAACCGTACCGGGAAGCGCTGTCATCCGAAACTGGCCAACTAAGGTAGCTGGATTATGGCGTCAGCTGAGTTTGACGACGGCGCGGATTGCGATTTTCGTGCAAAGCCGGTAAATCAGGTGGATTTCGCCTTTCCCAGCAGACGATTAGGTGTAGAATAAGGCGATTAGCCTGCAGGGGAGATGCCTTTGCAATGCTATGCCTTCCCCCAAATCGGTTGGATCTCTCCACCGAGGTGGTGTCGGCTCCACAGGACGTTCCGTGGTGTCGATACGCGTTTCGCCATGCCAGTGCTTGTTCAGTACATGCGTTGATGTGTCAAACGTGGCCCCTGATCCCTATCAGCATCCCAGTGATGCAAACGAACGATGAGTCTCAGCAAACTGCGAAACATCGGTATTTCCGCCCATATCGATTCGGGTAAGACGACCCTCAGCGAGCGAATCCTGTTTTACACCGGTCGCATTCATCGCATGGAGGAGGTGCGTGGCGACGGTGCTGGCGCCACCATGGACCACATGGAGCTCGAAAAGGAACGTGGAATTACCATTACCAGTGCTGCAACCAGCGTCGTTTGGGATGACCATCCGATCAATCTGATCGATACTCCTGGCCACGTCGATTTCACTGTCGAGGTGGAGCGCAGCTTGCGAGTTCTCGACGGTGCAGTCCTGGTACTCTGCTCTGTGGGAGGTGTTCAGGCGCAATCGCTGACAGTTGATCGCCAAATGAAACGGTATCGCGTACCGCGTCTGGCGTTCATCAATAAGATGGACCGCACCGGCGCGGATCCGTTTAGTGTTTGCGAGCAAATGCGTGAACGGCTTGGATGTGACGCCATCTTGTTGCAATTGCCGATTGGTGCTGGTGACAATTTTGAAGGTGTGATCAACCTGGTCGATATGCAGGCGGTTTACAACGACGGTGCCGATGGCGAATCGATTCGAACGACGGACATCCCAGAGGAGCTCAAAGCAGACGCAGCAGCCGCGCGCGGCCAGATGTTGGAACAGTTGGCCATGTACAGCGACGAGCTGATGGAGTTGCTTCTGTCCGAAGAAGAAGTTCCGGCCGAACTGATACACGAAGTCCTGAAGAACTCGATCCAAGGCCATGAGGCAACACCCGTCTTCCTTGGCTCCGCGTATAAGAACAAAGGGGTCCAAACGCTACTCGACGCGATCGTGCGTTACCTGCCATCGCCACTCGACCGGGAAATCGTCGCCACAGAGCCCGGCAATCCAGAAATCACTGTTCCCCTTTGTCCTGACAATGAAGCGCCGTTCGTTGGTATGGCGTTCAAGCTGGTTGACGAGTCGTTCGGCCAATTAACGTTCATGAGAGTCTACCAGGGAACCGTCGAGAAAGGGCAGACTTACTACAATCAGCGGACAGGTCGCAAAGATCGCTTCAGTCGCCTGTTGCGAATGCACGCAGACAAACGCGAAGAAATTGACACGGCTAGCGCCGGCGACATCATCGCGGTTATGGGAGTCGATTGTGCCAGCGGTGACACGTATGCCGCGACAGGGAAGTACTGCACGCTCGAGAGTATCTTCGTTCCAGAAGCGGTCATCAAAATGGCGGTCACTCCGCTCGTTCGCGGCGATGGCGACAAGCTGGGTAAAGCGCTTCAGCGATTCCGCCGCGAAGACCCCACATTTCGCGTTTCCACCGACGTGGAAACCAACGAGGTTTTGATCGCCGGCATGGGCGAGTTGCATTTGGACATCTACATCGAACGTATCCGGCGCGAATACGGTGTCGCAGTCGAAGTCGGTGCTCCGAAAGTCAGCTATCGCGAAGCACCCACAATCGCCGCTAAGTTCAACTACAAGCACAAGAAACAAACTGGTGGATCTGGCCAATTTGCCCATATCATCGGTCGCTTGGAACCGTTGCCGGCAGATTCCGAAGAGGAAGTGTTCACTTTCGAGGAATCGGTCGTGGGCGGTCGCATTCCCAAACAGTACATTCCGTCGGTCGAAAAAGGATTTCGCGAGTCAATTGTCAAAGGGCCGATCGCAGAGTTTCCCATCGTCGGAGTCGCCGCATTTCTGGAAGACGGTTCGTTTCACGAAGTGGATAGTTCGGATCGCGCATTCCAGACGGCAGCGCGCGCTTGCTTCCGCGAGACTTTCAAGAAGATGAAGCCAGTGCTGCTGGAACCGATCATGGATATTGAAATCGAGTGTCCCGATAACTTCCAGGGCTCGGTAGTCGGCGACATAACTTCGCGCCGTGGGATCATCACATCGACGGATGTGCGTGATGCGACGGCCAGCATCAAAGCGGTAGTTCCACTGGCGGAGACCTTTGGCTACGCGACTGACCTGCGCAGCATGACGCAGGGCCAGGGGACATTTTCCATGGAGCTGTTTGGTTATCGAAGAACGCCCAGCAACGTTCAAGAAGACGTTGTTGCTGAAAAGAAGCAGTCACTGCTTGTCGGTGCCAAGTGATCGCGTCGTTGTTCGCGCCGCGTCCTCACAGGTGTTTCGTTGAGCATTGGTAGAACTGGTCAACAAGTCAACCGACAGGCATCCACCGATTGGACAACCGCTCGATTAGCCACGAAAAAGGTTCAACCACTCCTCGAGGTTCAACTCGCAGTGGCACCGATGTGCTGCGTCCATCTTGGGTGATTCGCGCAGTAGCACCGACGACCGATGTCGCAAAGAAACGGTGGCGCGGCAAGTGGTCGTGACAGGCTTTCCACAGGCCCGGAACTCGTGTTCGGGCAAAACCCTCAGGGTCATCAAAGCACGCTTCGCTTTGATCGCATTTGGCAAAAACCAATGCCAGTCGTCGTCGTTGCCAACCGGTTTTTCGGGTGTGATCCAACTCGTGAAGGAACGCGATGATTTTCATCGCCCAATAGTCTTGATCGTGGTCGCCCTGTTCCAATTGACTGGCATCGATCAGTACCATGGCAGCCACACACTGCTGAAGGAAATGACGAATCGGGGCACACGAATTGGGGTGATCGACTTCCTGGACGAATGACGTACCTGCGAGGTCGGGGAGGACAATTTCCACGGCGCGACGTTTTCCCGATCGTTTTACTTCGCAATGAACCCAGTTCCAGTCTTGGGGGTCGAGCTGTGTAGGGGACGGAAAACGGCGGCCTGCCAAGGCGGTCATCACCGACTGCTGCAGTGACACAGAAAACGCACCGCGAGCCGTGATTTGCAGCGCTCCCTGCTGCCGCGAAAGCATGTCCATCAGCATGCCCAAATAGACGGTCTTGCCAACTCCGGGACCGCCAAGCACCGCCACGCGATGAGGGCTCGTCTGCTTGCGATCGACATCGTGTGACAACGCCGTCGGCGCGCCGCAACGGGCGCAGTGTGTGACTTCAACACAATTGCCTTCACCGCAGATGTAACATGTCGTTTGCTGTGCCCGCTCGAACATGTCGTAGCAGGCCATCCTTTGCGTTCCCAAAGTTGTCATCGATGCTCGATTCCTCATTCAGTGCTGTCGCTCTTAGCCAACGTCGCCGTCGGCTAGTTCATTCACCGAGAGGTCATTCATTTCAAGGCCGGACGCAGTGACGGCGCAGCGAAATCCTATGTTGTGTTTCCTGGCGAATGGGCATTCACCACTTTGCATCTGACACGTTGCCTGGTCTCCGAAATAGCTGTCGAAGGCGCCACCTCGAAGACTCTTCATGGGGCGATCCAGCACTGCTTCTTGCGTATCGGTGGAAATCCGAAAGTCACTGGCCGTCCATTCCCACACATTGCCCAGCAGTTGTTGAATCCCAGTGTCGGTCGCACCGTCGGGCAAGTAGTCCGTGGCGACCGTCCCGGCTGGACGGCGGTTCAATAGATGGGAACCCCAGAGATTCGCCACGCCTGTTTTGGGCTCTTGGCCCCACGGATACTGGCGTTGCACGGAATGACCGTCATCAGTGGTCAGAGGGCCGCAGGCCGCATTCATCCATTCTGTGTCAGTCGGCAAGCGTTTGCCCTGCCACCTGGCAAACGCCTCTGCCTCGTACCAACAAATGCCGACCACGGGATGATTCTCCAGACCCGCAGGGAATGTTCCGTTCCTCCAATACCGTGGCCCAAACACACGCGTATGATCCACGAAATCGCCAATTCGCTTTCGCACGCCCATCGCCCAAAAAGACTCGTTCTCGTATCCACCCTCATTAACAAAGACTTGAAACTGCGAGTTTGACACCTGGAGCCGGTCAAGCCAGAATCCGTCCACAGTTGTCTGGTGATCGGTGAGTTCGATCGGTGCGCAAAGGTCACCAGAGTCGTCGAGTTTCCAGGGCGCGATGCAAACGTCGCCCGCCGCGACGATTGCCATCGTGTCACACAAGTGGCGTTGGGCCTTCTGATGCTGTTGCGGCGTCATCTTGGTCGCAAGTTCCGGGCACAAGAGTAGCGCCTGCCTGCCGTGACCCAGCATACGATCGACCAACAAGCCAGTTGGATCCGTGCGCAGTTCCGTCTTTGTTCCTTCCTCAGCGGATTTCACCGTCGATTCGGTGCCGAGCGGTACGTGTCCAGTCCACAACTTCGACAGCAAGCTGGCCACCAGCGTCATTCCAACCAATCCGACACAGCTGCCCGCTGCAGGCGACCAAATGTCGGGCTGGGGCCAACTGTTCCAAGCCAGCAGTATCAAGCACGTGGCGAGCGTGATACGTCGCCAATGGCCGCTCTGTCCGGATAGCGTTCGGAATTGCATCATGGCATTCAGGGGCTTGCGAGACGCGCTCCACGCATCGTGGTTAGGTCGTCGACACTTTGCCTACACTGGTGGCGGCCCCAGTCAACACCTCGAATTGTGCACACACGTCGTTTAGCACTTGATCCTCCGAGGACTTCTTCGGGCGTACTGCGCGTGGCGAGTTGCCCTTTTCGTCTTTCAATGTCGAGTTAAACCAGGCCGCGAACAATTGCACTTGTCGGTCGACAATTTCACGTAGCTCCCCGACATCGTTGGACAGTTGATCCTGTTTTCCCGCAAATTCCACCCGTTGGTTGGCAATCGACCGATCCAGGTCTTCCAGGCGCTCGATAGTGACTGAATCCAGAGCTGGCGATTCCATGGAGATGACGTCCGCGTCGACCGTCATCGGGCCAAGTTCGGCAACCCCTTCAACGAGTTCAAAAAACTTTGACTCGATTTCCGCGCTTTCGGAGCGGAATTTGACCAGCGTTTCAGAGAGTGAAGCTAGAACGCCAGACAGTCTGGTTGTGGATTCAGTCGATGCCATGGGCACTCGCCAAACGACTTCAGAATGGAAAGAGAGATGAGGCGAAATTAACCGCCATCTGAAACCTAGCTCGGATTGTCGTCAAAAGCAAATCAGCGAGTTGAAGAACTGCTGAATATCGACTGGCGGCCGGCTGTTATCGGCGCTCCAGCTGCTTCAGGTTGTCTTTCGCCCTCTGTGGAGCAAATCTAGTAGAGGATAGAATGGACGCTTTCGCGCTGATCGGGTGGCAACTTGGGAAAACTGCACCTTGGGGAAAAAGAAACATCGCAAGAAAAATCGGAGGATCACGAGGCAACTCCCTACGGAAGATCGCCGTACTGAGGCCCTGACGGTCGCTTGGACGCTGAGTACGATGGCCACGTTGTGTGCTTTGTTTTCTGCAGGGTTCGCGTTGCTGACGATCCCCCTCCTAGCCGGAGACATTGGACCTTTGGGCATCATGCCTCGTTTACTATTGGCGGTCGCCACGGTTACTGGGACGGTTTCGATCATCTTGATGGCGTGCACGTTACGATTCCGGCGCAGCCCTCCCCCCCGGCTGATCGTTATCGTCTCGACTGCGATCTGTTTTTTTCCGTTGGGCGTGCACTTACTGTTGGCATTTCGATAAGTGCCGCCCGCCAGCCGTGGCGGTGATTTCCTTGCTTTCAATGGATGGCCCCGCCATCACCTTCCAAGGTCCGCATCGGAAAGGTGGACCGGCGCCTTGCTGCCTGGTGATCTACCTCAGACAATGAGACGATGAAGAACACGGACTACCTACGCAGTGAACACCATGAATTCAAGGCGGCATCCGACGCCGCGTTGGCGAACCCGGAACTGCAAGTGATCTTGGGACGTCTGGGTGATTCGCTCGGAGCAAAAAACCGAGAAGCCTGGGCAGAATTCTCCGAACATGATCTGGTACGAGAACGCGCCAGGGCGATCAAGGACGAGACGCTTGCCAACCTGCACGAACACCTCGCTACACTGGAAGCGAGTGTGTTGCGACGCGGCGGTCACGTGCATTGGGCGGGGACGGGCGAGGAAGCCTGCCAGTTCATTCTGGATATCATCGAGAAGCACGGAGCAATGCGGGTCGTCAAATCGAAATCGATGACGGGCGAAGAAATCTATCTGAACAAGACGCTCGAACAAGCCGGCGTCCAGGTGGTCGAGACGGATTTCGGCGAGTACATCGTTCAGGTAGCCGGTCATCGGCCGTCACACATTGTCGGCCCGGCATTGCACCTATCCAAGAGGCAGGTTACAGAGATACTCAGCAAAGCCGCGGGTGAGGCGCTCCCAAACGACCGCGAAGCACTGGCCGCGTTCGCCCGCCGTACCTTGCGGTCTCGTTTTGCGGAAGCTGATGTCGGAATCACTGGTGCCAACTATGCCATCGCCGAGACGGGGTCAATCGTCTTGGTCGAGAACGAAGGGAACGCACGACTGACCACCGGCTTTCCAAGGATCCACATTGCCGTGATGGGAATGGAAAAAGTCATTCCGCGGCTTGCAGACTTGCCCTACTTTCTGAAAGTCCTGGCGAGGGCCGCGACGGGGCAGAAAATGTCATGCTACACGTCGCTCATTACCGGCACCCGGCAAGAGGACGAGATCGATGGGCCCGACGAATTCCATCTGATTGTCCTCGACAACGGTCGGAGCCGGATCTTGAGCGGCCAGCTCCGTGAAAGCCTGTTTTGCATCCGCTGCGGAGCCTGTTTGAACGCCTGCCCGATCTATCGAACCGTCGGTGGGCACGCCTACGGCGGCGTTTATGCCGGACCGATCGGCGCCGTGCTGACGCCGCTTTATGATGGCCTGCCGCAGAACCATGACTTGCCGCACGCATCCAGTCTGTGTGGCGCCTGTCAGGCCGCGTGTCCGGTGAAGATCCAGATTCCCGAAATGCTGGTCAATCTGCGGACACAGCTGACTGACGAGCCTGGGCAGGTTGGTCGTGGAGAAGCTCTGTCGTATCGTATGTGGGCGTGGATGCTTCGCAGCCCCAGGTGGTATGGTTGGTCGACGTGGCTGGCGACTCGCACGCTCGGTCGGTGGTGTCGCAAGACCGGTTGGGTACGCCGCCTGCCGCTAAAACTCCATGGCTGGACTGCGACACGAGATTTCCCAGCACCTGCCCCCGAAAGATTTCGGGACTGGTGGCATTCCAATGAGGCTGGCCAGCCGCTGGCTGACGAGCAGCCAGCAGCAGCGCAGGAGAAGTCGCTATGAACCGTGACGACTTCTTGGCGGGCGTCGAAGAGGCTGCCGTTTTGGGACGTGCCCATCGCGTGAAAACTCGCGACTTGCCCGATACGGTCGGCTACGTGGGTTGCGGCGATGATCGGTGCGCGGCGTTGGCCGCCGAGGTCCAAACGGTTGGTGGCGAAATATACCTCGTAGCCAACGACGAAGAAGCCTGCGACACTTTGGCCAAGCTCTTGGCGGAGATCAAGCCAGCCGTCGCGTTCTGTTGGAAGCATCCACTACTGGACCGGCTGCAGGTAACCGAAACGCTCCGCCATCACAACATCGACTGCCACGATTTCGATTCGTTGGCCGGCTTGGATGATCGCCAGCGACGTACCGCGATGTTGTCGGCCGATGTTGGAATATCGAGTGTCGACTTCGCGGTGGCGGAGACGGCGTCGCTGGTCGTCTGTTCAAAGCCGGGTCAAGAACGGATGGTCTCGCTTTTGCCGCCGGTGCATGTGGCGCTGATCGACGAAGCACAAATCGTGCCTGACTTGTTCGATCTGTTTGGACGTCTGCAGGAAAATAACTCGCAAGCCTTGCCCAGCAATCTGGCCTTCATCACCGGTCCGAGCAAAACGGGCGACATCGAATTGCAGCTGACTACCGGCGTGCATGGACCGGGACGCTGGATCGTCGTGATCATTCGGGGCTAGCGGCGCGTCTTTTTGCAACACGTTGTGGGCCGGTCTCCCGACCGGCCCACGTTCGGTTTGCACGCATTGGTGTTCATTCACGGTTCCTCTGAGCCGCAGTTTGCAACTCAGAATTCAGCGTTGCCCGGCGTACGTGGAAATGGAATCACGTCCCGGATGTTCGCCATGCCGGTGACGAATTGAACCACGCGTTCCAACCCCATACCGAATCCCGAATGCGGCACCGTGCCAAAACGGCGCAGATCGAGATACCACCAATAATCTTCGGGGGTCAAGTCCTGGTCTCGCATACGTGATTCCAAAATATCCAGACGTTCTTCGCGTTGGCTGCCGCCGACAATCTCACCGACGCCGGGGACCAACACGTCCATTGCCCGGACCGTTTTGTCGTCGTCATTGACCCGCATATAAAACGGTTTGATGGTCCGGGGATAGTCGTACAGGATGACTGGTGAACTAAACTCTTGTTCGGTGAGGAATCGTTCATGTTCGGATTGCAGGTCCTGTCCCCAGGTGACAGGGAATTCGAATTTCTCGCCGCTACCGGTCAGCTTCTCGACAGCGTCTGTATACGACAGACGGACAAATTTGCTGTTGGCCAGCGACTCGAGACGTGTCACAGCCGTCTTCTCAATCCGCTCGGCGAAGAACTCCATGTCCTCAATACAGTTTGCCAACACGTCAGAAACAATGCGTTTGAGAAACCGTTCCGCCAACACCATGTTGTCGGTCAAGTCAAAGAACGCCATCTCCGGTTCAATCATCCAGAATTCGGAGAGATGCCGAGAAGTGTTCGAGTTCTCGGCACGAAATGTTGGTCCAAACGTGTAGACTTTGCCGAGCGCCGTGGCGTAGATCTCTGCTTCCAACTGACCGCTCACCGTCAAGTACGATGGCCGATCGAAGAAGTCTTGCGTAAAGTCAATTTTACCATCGCGGCGCGGAAGTTCGTCAAGATTGAGCGTCGTGACGCGAAACATCTCGCCGGCACCTTCGCAGTCGCTGGTAGTTATAATGGGGGTATTGAGGTAAACGAATCCGCGGTCCTGAAAAAATGTGTGAATTGAGTACGCCAACCGATTGCGCACGCGCATAACCGCGCCAAACGTGTTGGTGCGCGGCCGCAAGTGTGCAATTTCCCGTAAAAACTCGAAAGAATGATGTTTTTTCTGCAACGGATATTCTTCAGTATCAGCCGGACCATACACTTCAATGGCATCAGCCTGAAGTTCAACGTTCTGCCCCTTACCCATAGATTGCACGAGCTTCCCGGTCACGCCAATACAACTTCCGGCATGTAGTTTCATAGCAACCCCAGGAAACCCCTCGATTTTATGGTC
>JASLPZ010000265.1:0-9847 GCA_030744725.1 Pirellulaceae bacterium | reverse complement strand
CGGTGATTGATGGCCGTTGGCCAATGCTAGTTTGCAATTGCACAATTTCAAAACTCGCAGGCTAGTGAATAATCCGGATTGTGCTTTCTTGTTGGCAGATTTCGCCAGGTCTCATTCTTCGCCTCCAGCCACTTCATTGACGACGATCTCCAGTTCTTCCATGTAAGGCTGCTTGCCATCGACAATCGATTTTAGCGTCAGTCCCAATTCATTGTGGCCACGAAACGGCGGGCAGTCCGCTAGAGAGATTTCAAAACATTGCCCCGGCAGACCGCCGCGGCGCTTGCCCACTGGGACGCGGTTGATCTTGGCTTGATCCATGATCTTCCCGTTGAAGTCAACGGTCATCAGATCGTCGGCACTTAGATGATAAACCCAGAACGTGAGGTGACCTGATAGCCTTTCGCCCGAGCGGCCATCGGCCATGCGGAAGGGGAAGGCAAGCCGCTTTCCGACATCGTGTTGGTCGAACGTCAGCACAGGGCTGTTGACGTGCCCCAGCGGACTGCGACCTTCGTCATACCATGGATAGTTGCGAACCGGCGGTTTGCGGCTCGAGATACCTTTTCCCATCGGGAGGTAGCGATAGGTGCGAGGTCCGGCAAAAACGCTTTCATTCGACTTGACCGCTTGTGTCCATCGAGCCATGCGAGCTTGTTGTTCCGGCGCGGCAGTGGACTGGCTGCCGAAGTGGATTCCAACGTTCCAAAACGAAATGCTGTCGGCGCCCCAGGTGTAGTAGTTGGCAGCGGCACCACGGGCTTCCGATTCGGTGAGCAGCATACCGAGGTAACTGTTCGTTTTATGCTTGGAAGACATGGCGACGGGCCGATCGAGAATAGCCGGCGGTCCGCTGTAGATCGTGCCGATCATGTTGCCCATCACGACAATCGTGTCCACGTCTGCCGGCCTTGTGAAACGAGTGAACTCGTCGACCGGAAGCTGTGGATCGGTGTTGTTCCAGGTTGAGATCACGACATAGTCGATCCAGCCGCGTTTGACCCACTTCTCGATGTCGACGCCTGCCAGCCAACAAGCGGCCAGCGATTCGGGAACTCGCACGCCAAGCGTCAGCTGGTCCCGGCCGCGTTTCGTTGCAGCGGCACCGAGTATCGTATGGATCTGACCAACATATTCCGTCATGACGGCTGCTTTTTCGCGTCCCTGATCCCTGGGAAAATGCTTCGCCCAACGCACGAAGTTCAATTCCAAGCCGTCGACATCGTACTCTTCAGCGATCTCACGCATGATGCCAAGGCGATGCTCGCGGACTTCCGCGTGTGAATAATCCAGGGCGGTTTCGTTGGTGCGTTCGTCAGGCTGCTGGATGACAAATCGCGGGTTGTCGATGGTGAATTTTGGGCAGAGTGGATGAGCATGTCCGATCTGCCGATGATGCGTATCGTTCATGCGAATCGCAGCCAGCACTTCCTTGTCTTTGGCACGCATGTGCTCGGTCACGACCCTCAGAACATCCGTCCCTTCTTTACGCAAAGCTCGAATGCCGGCCGCCCAGCTATTGGAGTAGTCTTCGCCGAAGCGATCACCGTACGTTTCACCTGCCTTCGAATCAAAAGTACAGATGTCTGGTGTGGCCGCGAGAAAAACGTAGGTGGAAAATGGGACAGCCGCAGCCTCCTTATCCAGCCATTGTTTGACGAATTCCGTCGCGCCTCTTGGCGGTGTCTCCGAAAGCATCTGGGCGTCGTCGTTGAAGACGATACGTGGTTGCCTTTCTTCCGCGTTCATTGAACCGGCTGCTAATATGACGATCGCAATCATCGCATTAAACAAACGCATCACGAACCTCCGGCAAACAGGGTAGACTGACTCTCTGTGTCCGAACAGTGGATTGTGTCCGAGCGGGTTGTAAGGCGGTATACTGTCGTGGTGGCCATGATAACCTATCTGTATCCCACCAGTTTGGTTTGGGATCACATCCACGGCTTCGATCTTGCCGGAACTCGTTCAGACAAAGGTGAGCCACTGATTCACGCCGATGTCGACCACATGTTTAACGAGATGCCCGCGGACTGAAATTCATCGATAAGGAAAACTTTTCATGCGATTCTGCCGCATTGTTGCTGTATTCGTTTTTGCACTACCTGTGGTGGTAGGAGCCGCGGAACGACCGAATATTGTCCTGATCCTTGCCGATGACCTCGGCTATGGCGACGTGGCCTGCTTTAACCCGGAGTCGAACATCGCTACGCCCAATCTCGATCGTCTCGCGACGCAGGGTATGCGGTTCACGGACGCCCATAGTCCATGCACGGTCTGCACGCCCACGCGGTACAGCCTGATGACGGGCCAGATGGCGTTTCGAGTCCCTCGAGGCGGCAGTGTGTTCACCGGTGCCGGCGGACCGTCCTTGATCCAAGCCGGTCGACTAACTCTTCCCGAGATGCTTCGCGGTAAAGGCTACACCACCGCCTGCTTTGGCAAATGGCATGTGGGGATGACATTTTACGATCAGCAAGGCGAACCGATCCATCAGGGAGGATTGGCCGCGGTTAAGAGAATAGACTACTCGCGGCCGATCAAAGGCGGGCCCATCGATGCCGGATTCGATCATTTCTTTGGAACCGCTTGCTGCCCAACAACCGATTGGCTTTACGCATTCATCGACGGAAATCGAATTCCCATGCCGCCGACAAAACAACTAGACCGCGGCCCGTTGCCCAAACACCCCTACGCCAGGGACAACCGACCGGGGATGGTTGCAACGGATTTCGACGTGCAAGAAGTCGACATTACGTTCTTGAAGAAGAGTCAGCAATTCCTGGAAGACCATGTCAAGGCGTCGCCCGATCGGCCGTTCTTCCTCTACCATGCGACACAAGCGGTACATCTGCCGTCGTTCCCCGGCAATGCGTTCAAAGGGAAGACGCAATCCGGGCCGCACGGCGACTTCATCTTCGAACTCGACGACGTCGTCGGCGAGTTGATGGAAACGCTGGAACGTCTTGGTGTCGCGAAGAACACGGTCGTCATCTTCTCCAGCGACAACGGCCCCGAAGTTGCCAGCGTCTACTACATGCGGCAGGACCATCACCACGACGGCGCTCGACCTTGGCGCGGCATCAAGCGAGACAACTGGGAAGGTGGACATCGAGTTCCATTTATCGTTCGTTGGCCGGGCAAAGTGCCGGCCGGAACAACGTCGGACCAAATCACTTCGCTGACGGATGTCATGGCAACCGTGGCCGCCATCGTTGATGCGAAGCTACCCGACAACGCCGCGGAGGATAGCTTCAACATGCTCCCCGCGTTGCTAGGCAAGGACAAAGGTCCAATCCGCGACTACATTCTGCAACAGGGATTCGGTGGCACTCGGTATCTAGCGATTCGTCGCGGTCATTGGAAGTACCTGGCCCATAAAGGATCCGGTGGCAACCGCTACGAGTCACATCGCCTGCTGAAGAAGTATTACTTGCCCGATACCGCGCCCGATGCACCGGGCCAACTGTACAATCTGGAAACCGATCCAGGCGAAACCAAGAATCTCTATTTTGAAAATCCGAAGATTGCCGAGCAGTTGAAGTCGCTGTTGAAGGAATCGCTGGAAAGTGGCCGCAGTGTCGTAGAACGAAATTAGTCGATCTTCCGTACCCGTCAGCTGATAGGCTACTTTGAGATGGCTACTTCGTGGTGCTCCAAGACCCTCTTTGGCTGCGGACGCTTCGTAAGACGGAAGCACCTCGAAAAGAAGCCTGTTCCAGTGGTGGGGTAGTGTTGTCCCATCGGTATACTTACACTCTTTAAGCGGATCTTGATATCCGCTTTATGAAGAAGGTTCTCGTTGCCGGAGACAGGTCACTAGCGAGGCCGTGCCGCGGACCGACACGAGCTATCGCTCGGTTGCAGCGACCCGCTCCCCGACCAACCTGCGGTCGGTGCCGTCGCTAATAACTCGACTCATTTGTAAACGGAAGACCTGGTACAAGCTTTCTAGCTGGACACCGCCACTTTGCGACGAAGGATATTCCTAACAATCGTATCTATCATTGTTTACATCAATGTTATCTTCGCCCTGAAAGGGCCTCAACATGACAGCCCAGGGCCACGCCCTGGGAATATGAAACATCCATGATGCTCGCTCTGAAAGGGCTAAGAATTTTCGCTTTCACCATCACGGGTTCTCGGTTTGGCTGGCCGGCGGCGAAGTCAAAGGCGGAACGGTCTACGGTGCTACGGACGATTTTGGATTCAAGGCCGTGGAGAGCCCGGCCCACGTACACGACCTGCACGCCACAATCCTGTACTTGCTCGGTTTCGATCACGAGAGGTTCACCTGCCGCTGTGCCGGTCGCGATTTTCGACTGACCAACATTTCCGGTCGCGTTGTCGAAGAGATCGTGGCTTGAGGGAATCAGATTGCGCACAGAGAAAGAATAGGACCACAGGATGTCAGGCATGAACCGTTCACAAAACCGGAGTCATCGGCTGTCGAAAGACGCGCCGGGTGCGGGTACCCAGATGGCAATAGTGTTGATGGGAATTGTGCTGGTGGCTGGCGTCGGCCACGCCGCAGACGACGTCCAGTACAATCGCGACATCCGGCGAATCCTCTCGGACAACTGTCTTACTTGTCATGGACCGGACGCAAAACAGCGCGAAGGCGGCTTTCGACTCGATCAACGCGATAGTGTCCTGGCGGAAGCTGAATCGGGCGAGCGGCCGATTGTGCCAGGCGATGTGTCGGCTAGCGAACTTTATCTACGCATGGTCAGCGAGGACGATGACGAGCGCATGCCGCCGCCAGATTCCAACAAGACAGTTACGCCGGAAGAAGTCGAACTGATCCGCCGATGGATCGAGCAGGGCGCTGCGTATCAGTCACATTGGTCGTTCGTACCGCTGGCGAAAGTCACACCGCCGCCAGCGTCGGCGCAACGAGTCGTCAATGACATTGATCGCTTTGTGTTGGCGCGGCTCGAGCGAGACGGTTTTCAACCGTCTCCGCAAGCAGACCGCCGAACGCTGATTCGGCGTGTGACGCTGGATCTGACCGGACTTCCGCCTACGCCTGATGAAGTCGATGCATTTGTCAACGATCAGAAACCGACGGACATGGCGTACGAAAGGGTCGTTGATCGCTTGTTGAAGTCGCCTCGTTATGGCGAGCATATGGCATACGCATGGCTTGACGCCGCGCGTTATGCCGATAGCGACGGATACGAAAGCGATCCGCTGCGCAACATGTGGCCGTGGCGCGATTGGGTCGTGTGGGCGTTGAATGAAAACATGCCGTACGACCAATTCATCATCGAGCAACTCGCGGGTGATCTGTTGCCCGGCGCAACAATGCGACAGCGGCTGGCCACCGGTTTCAACCGAAACCATCGGCTGAATAACGAGGGAGGCATTCTGCCCGAAGAATGGCTGGTGGAATATGTCGCCGATCGTGCCGAAACAACCGCCACAGTGTTCATGGGGCTTGGTTGGGGCTGCGGCCGGTGTCACGAACATAAGTACGATCCAGAGACACAAGAGGACTACTACCGTCTCTTCGCGTTCTTTCACAACTTGCCCGAAAAAGGGTCGGCACGAGGAGACTCGAACGCCGAGCCGATGTTGAGTGTGCCGCGACTTTCGGATATCGAGAAGTTTGAGGTCGATCACGCCGCGCTTCAGAAGGTACAACAGAAACTGAACCAGATCGCTGCCACAGACGACTTCAGCAGCCAGTTTCAGCAGTGGCTGGCGCAGCTGAATGAAGAACAGCTAACAAAACTACCCAAAGAGCTTGCCAAACTGCCCGTCGCAAAGTGGAACGAGAAGCAACGTTCGCAGGCTCGACGCCATTTCCTAGAGACCAGCTACGAAGCTGGATCGGCTCTGCAAGAGCAAATCAGCAGCCTGCAGCGCAAGCAATCGCAGATGCTCAAGACCGGCTCCAAAGTGATGGTCATGGCTGACATGGCTCAACCACGTCAGACCCACATCCTGGAGCGCGGCGCCTACAATCGTCCTGGCAAACCAGTGACCGCGGGTACTCCGTCGTGGCTGCCGCCGATGGACGAATCGTGGCCGAAGAATCGGCTGGGTCTGGCGCGTTGGTTAGTGGATCAGCGGCATCCGTTGACGGCACGTGTGGCGGCGAATCGGTTTTGGGCGCATCACTTTGGCGTGGGCCTGGTGAAGATGCAGGATGATTTTGGAACACAGGGTGAACTACCTTCACATCCGGAACTACTGGACTACCTGGCGCTGCATTTCATGGAGTCCGGCTGGGATGTGAAGGGGCTGCACAAGCTGATCGTGTTAAGCAGCACTTATCGCCAGACGTCCGACGTGGCCGTTTCACTTCGCACTACGAAGCGCGGTTACGAGTTTGATCCAGAGAATCGTCTGCTGGCACGTGGACCCCGATTACGATTGCCGGCTGCGGTGATTCGCGACCAGGCCCTGGCCGTTAGTGGATTGCTTGTCGAACAGCGGGGCGGACCGCCGGTCAAGCCTTACCAGGTGGACGGTCTGTGGCGAGAGATCATCAAGGGAGGTCCTACATACAAGCCGGACACCGGCGACAAACTGCGCCGCCGAAGCCTGTATACGCTCTGGCGCCGAGCCGTCAAACCGCCCTTGATGATGTTGTTGGATGCCAATGAGCGAGATACCTGTAAGGTCAGTCAGCAACGCACCAACACTCCACTACAGGCTCTCTTGCTCTTGAACGATGTCACATTCGTCGAGGCTGCGCGGGGCCTGGCCGAACGACTGATCCGTGAAGGTGGCGACAATACCGCGGACCGCATCGCCTACGGCATGATGCAGACAACGGGTCGCCGACCAACGGACGAAGAGTCTCTGATCCTGGAAGGCGAGCTTGAGAGTTACCGTGCGACTTACGAATCGGCACCGGATGCAGCCAAAGCACTCATCGCCGTTGGCGAAACGAAGCCGGATGCGGAACTACCAGCGGCTGAACTAGCTGCGTACACAGCGTTGGCCCGGCTGTTGCTTAATCTGGATGAAACGATCACGAGTGAATAGCGAAAGTCGTGGTTCGCTCCGCGAACCAACGTTTTGTTCGCGACAAACGACAATGACGAGGAACCAAGCCATGAATCCCGCCGACGAATTCGTTCGCCTGGAAACGCGACGGCATTTTCTAGCTTCCAATGCAGTCGGCATCGGGGCGACCGCATTGGCCAGTTTGCTGGGTGACTCACCCGCCGCGGCGGCAGATAAATCCAGCAAGCGCAACGCGAACGGCGGCATCGAGGGCATTCGGCATTTCGCGCCGACTGCGAAACGAGTCATCTTCCTCTTTCAATCCGGCGGTCTATCACAGTTGGACCTGTACGATTACAAGCCTCGCCTTAAAGACCAGCTTGGAAAGAACCTCCCCGATAGTGTGCGGATGGAGCAACGCCTGACCGGCTTTACGAAAGACCAGAAAACGCTGCCCATCGCGCCGTCGAAGTTTGTCTATCGGCAACGAGGAGAATCTGGTACGTGGTTCTCCGAATTGCTGCCGAATCTGGGCAAGCAAGCAGACGAGATTTGCCTCATCAACTCGGTTTACACCGAGGCGATCAACCACGATCCGGCTCGAACGCTGTTGCAGACCGGCGCCCAATTGGCAGGCAGACCCAGTGTTGGTGCCTGGGTCACATACGGGCTCGGCAGTCCCTGTCACGATCTTCCGGCGTTTATGGTGCTGACGTCGATCGGCAGTTGCAAGCGAACACCGCAGCCTGTCTCGAGCCGCCTGTGGGGCAGCGGTTTTCTGCCGTCGCAATATCAGGGCGTTAAACTGCAATCGGTCGGTGACCCGATTCTTTGTGTTTCCAACCCGCCGGGTCTTGACCTGAACATTCAGAGCCGCACCTTGAGTGCGCTGTCGCGGCTGAACGAGTTCCGCGCAAAGCAGATTGGCGATCCGGAGATTCATGCCCGTTCGCAGCAATACGAAATGGCGTTTCGGATGCAGACGTCCGTGCCGGACCTGACCAACACGGAGGACGAACCGGAAGAGACTTTTCAGCTGTACGGCGAGGATGCTCGCCGCCGCGGTACGTTTGCCGCCAACTGCCTGTTGGCTCGCCGGATGGCCGAGCGTGGCGTGCGTTTCATCCAGCTCTATCACGTGGGCTGGGACCATCATAGGGACATCCCGCGCGACCTGCCATTGATGTGCAAAGACACGGATCAGTCAGCCGCGGCCCTAATCGCCGATCTAAAACGTCGTGGGTTGTTGGAGGACACGCTGATCATCTGGGGCAGTGAATTCGGTCGGACGGTGTTTAGCCAGGGAAAACTGGCAGACAACGTCTACGGCCGCGATCACCACGGCCGCTGTTTCACATTCTGGATGGCAGGAGGCGGCATCAAAGGGGGCATCACGTACGGTAAGACGGACGACTTTGGCTACAACGTCGCCGAAAACCCCGTCCACCCTCACGACCTCAACGCGACGATCCTGCATTGCCTGGGCGTGGACCACCGCCGCCTGTCCGTCAACTTCCAAGGACTCGACGCACGATTGACTGGCGTTGAAGACCACGGTCCGATACGTGACATCTTGCTGTAGTCTGGGAATAATTGCCGTATAGTCGTTGTTCGCTCTCAGCTAGCTGGAGGATCTCCTTGTGGGAAAGGGAAAGGAAGAATGAACAGGAGGACGCAGAGGAAACAGAGACGGCGGAATCGGGAAATCTGCTTCCTCTGCGCTCTCCTGTTCAAAATCTGCTTTCAGCCATGAGTACGGGTGATTGGGTCTTGAGACACAGACTGACATAATGCCAGGTTCGCGGAGCGACAGTCGATCACTTCAGTCTTGCTGCAAGTTGCGTTGTTTCCGATTGACTTCTATTATTCCGTAACAGAAACTGTTGTGCGGCTAATGCGACATGGCTGCGGTTGCGACAAGCGAAAGGAACAGATGGAGTCAAAAGGAGACAATCCGTTCGGCGCAACACGTTGCCCGAACCGGAAGGCTCGCGGCTTTCAGCAGCGGCGGTTGCTGTTGCTGACTGTCCTGCTTTGCGTGACAGCTTGCGTGGTTCAGACAGCAGTTCATGCCCAACAAAGCAGTGCTGATGAACATCGCAATTACGCCGACGGCCCATTGACCGCCAAGGACTTTCGGGCGCCGATCCCAGGTTTTGTGAAGTTCAGGGGACAGACGGCACTGACCACAACAGACCTCCTGTATGATCTCAAGTATCGTCTGTTTCGCTCGCAGGGGCGCACCACGGCCAGGCTTTCGTCGATCAGTTTTCAGGCCGTCGTGATTCCTTCTCAGTCCTGGAATCGCATACCGGAGCACGTGCGCCTGATGGACCACGAGCAAGGTCATTTCGACCTCACCTACATCGCCTCTTTGCGAGCTCGAAGCGGCTTCCCCGCCTCAAGACGCCTGACCGGCAGTGGTGCCAACGACGAACAGGCAATCAAGGAGCTGCGGCAACGAGTGGCTGATCGTTTTCGTCCGTTCACGGAAAAACTGCGTGCCGCACACATCGAGTATGACGAAATCACCCGCCACGGCGCGGCCTTGGGCCCTCAGAAGGAGCAACGGCAACGCCAGAAGCAACAGATTGAAGAGTTGACTGAGGGTCGGAAGTCCAAGAGTCAGCACCACTAGGCTGGGAAAGAAGGTCTAAGGAGTTGGACCGGCAATACAGGGAAGTTCCAGGTCGAGGCAATCCTGCTTGCCTTGGGTTTCGCGTCCATAAATCACAAGCTGGAAGCTCACGCCACTGATGCGCTAACCCTGAATCAACGGAAACACGCACCTCTCCCGCTTGCAGACTTTTTCGCTTTTGTCGCGGAATGAATGAGACCGGCTCGCACGTCCAGCTTTGTGATCTCTGTTGACAACAGCGCGCAGCAG
>JASLPZ010000264.1:0-9979 GCA_030744725.1 Pirellulaceae bacterium | reverse complement strand
ACCCCATTCACCCACTAATTCCTCCGAAGAGCCAAAAAGAAAGGTGCTACCGCTAAGAGCCCAGCAGCCAAGAAGAAAACGACCAAAAAGAAATCCAGGAAAACGAAGTGATCGGCAGCGTCTCCTCGAGGTGGCGTGTAGATTTGTTCACTCAAGAAGACGATCGGAATTGATGCATGAAGATTCACCTTCGCTACTGCTCTTCGTGAAACTACGAACCAAAGGCCGTCAGTCTGGCGACCAAAATCTTGACGCAATACAAGCAACGTATCGAAGGGATGGAACTGCAGCCATCCAGTGGTGGATGTTTCGAGTTAACTGTCGATGGCGAGTTGGTGTACTCAAAATTGGACACCGGTCAGTTTCCTGACGAAGACGAGATGGTCACCACTGTTGGCGCGCGGCTCTGATCGTGATGGGCCAATTGTTGATCAGGATTTCAGTGACGGACAGTTCGTCAACATAACGTTGCCCAACTACGCTCGCGACAGAAACTCGCTGGTTCGCGTGTCGACCTTGATCCGTTCGCCCTGTTTGATGTACTCGGGGACCTGCACGACCAAACCTGTTTCCAGCGTGGCAGGTTTGGTCCGGCCCGTCGCCGAGTTTCCTTTGATACCGGGGTCGCATTGTGTGATGATCAGTTCGACAGCAACCGGCGTTTGGATTCCCACGCATTGGTCGTTGTAGATTAATGCCAATACCCCTTCGAGTTCTTCGGTCAGGAATTGACTCGCGTCACCGAGATCTCCCAGCGGCAGAGACCATTGGTTGAAGTCGGTCTGATCGAGGAAGTGGATGTCCGTGGCATCGGAAAACATCATCTTCACGGGCCGACGTTCAAAGTCGGCTTCGTCAAGGGTCTCGCCACCTTTGAGTGTGATGTCAGTTTTCTGCTTAGAGACGAGATTGCGCCCGCGAAACTTGTACAACGTGGCCGCACCGCGTGCCGACGGCGTTTGGACACTGATGGTCTCGATCAGTACGGGGGCGTCGTTGTAGTTGAGCACGGCACCGGGTTTGATCTCTTTTGCTTGCATGCGGGCGCTGCCTATTGTGTGGATGTTCGGTTGCGCGAACGTCAACGAGAGGGGAAGTGACGGTGGCTGAGAATCAGGTGATCAGCGAACCGGATTGGGGATCGACCCCGACGCCCTTGCAGAGATATACGATCTGTTCAATGACCAACAGCAGCGCGCCAGGATCCAGGAATCCTTCCTCGTCGTCGGCGGAGTTCCTGACTTCTTCGAAATGGAAAATGTCGAAACGCGAATCGCATTCGCCGAGCAGATTGAGCTTTTCCTGATCCTCGCTGGAAAGTGTCTGTTTGGCGAAGTCGTTCAGCAATTCCTGCACATGGTCATTGACTTCTTCGCCGGCGACAAACGTCACATCCATGCCGGAGAAGTCTTCAGACGACTGGACCGTAGCGGACTCGAAGCGGCCGTCGACATCGCCATTGACGTTGGTGACCTCGTTATGGCCCGTTTCCAACGCACTGGCCACGTCCTCGACCGTTGGGTGGTCACCTCGGCGGAACAGCACAAAGTACGTCTCTCGCCATTTATACCGTTCATCTCCAAATAACGACATTAGTTACCGCCAATCTTCATCGAATTCATCACCGTTTTGCCAAGCTTCAATTGTTTGTAGCAGACCATCGCGCTCTTCACGTGACGCCCAAACAGATTCATCCTGTTCCAGTCGTACTTCATAATCGCCTTCGTGCATACAGTCGTCATGACCACAGAAATGTGGCAGGTTTGAAATCCACATGACTCGGTAGAGCGGAATATTCTTGTCATCGACGACGCAAAAAACGGGAGGCATGAGAGCGATCCTTTACCTCGGTGTGCTCAACGATTAGAGCCCAGTTCTTGCGAACCCAATTCTTGAGAACGGAGCGTAGCCGCCTCGACTGCGTCAATCAATGCAGATCGCAAACCGTTTTGCTCCAATACTTGTAAGCCAGCGATCGTTGTGCCACCCGGACTCGTGACTCGATCTCTTAACACACTCGGATGTTCCGTCGTTTCGAGTACCATTTTGGCCGCCCCGTAAACGGTTTGGGCCGCCAGCGCCGTCGCCGTGGCACGTGGAAGTCCCATCCGGACCCCGCCATCGCTTAGCGCCTCGATCATAGTATATACATACGCCGGTCCAGATCCCGATAGACCAGTGACGGCGTCAAGTTGATTTTCCTCGACGGGGACGGCCGTGCCCACCGAAGCCAGCAATCTGGCGACCAGTCGAGCGTCTTCGTCGGACGCGCTGGGTCCGACTGCATAGCCCGCAGCCCCGCAGCCGATCAGGCACGGAGTATTGGGCATCACGCGGACGACACGCTGGCTGCGGAGACCATCACAGAGCGTAGCGAGCGGCGTTCCCGCGATGATCGAAACGAACAGGCAGGATCCCGGGGCACCAGCTCTCAGTTCTGCCATGACCTCTGACAAACACTGTGGTTTAACGGCCAAGAACACGACATCCGCAGTCGTCACTACTTCGGCATTACTCCCGCAGTGACCAGCACCTGGCAACTCGGACTCGAATTGCTCGACCGCGGCGGTGATGGGATCGTATGCCAGCAAATCCGTTGGCTGACATAGACCGGCCTGGACGAAGCCTTTTGCCAACGCTCGGCCCATTTGACCGGCCCCGATAAAGCCAATTTTCAATTCTGGTTCCCTTATCAATGATTGGACCTCTGATCCAATCGTAAGCCAAAGTGCTGGCGATCACAATCACAGCATTTCCGTGGCCGAGTTTCGACAATCGGATTCGAAGTTGCGCGAACTTCCGACGACGCGTCCTTCTCATCTAGGAGGTGACACCGTAAAATCGCGGTTCGGCTCGAAGTCGCGACGGTCGACCTGTTGCATACCCCCAACATGCGGGCAACGCGAGCATCACCGTTTTCGTCAGAATGAGGTTGATTGATGGCCGTGGAAACTGCGGTTGAACGCCTATTTAACTTCTCGGCAGGGCCCGCTGCGATCCCGTTGTGCGTGCTTCAGCAGGCTCAGAAGGAGCTGTTGTCGATGCCCGGTTGTGGTGCTTCAGTGATGGAAATCAGCCATCGAAGTTCGCA
The DNA here is from genome assembly GCA_030744725.1 of Pirellulaceae bacterium. Taxonomy (GTDB): domain Bacteria; phylum Planctomycetota; class Planctomycetia; order Pirellulales; family Pirellulaceae; genus ARS98. The sequence goes on along the minus strand of JASLPZ010000264.1, from coordinate 6,888 downwards.
ATTTGGCGAAGTCATGGCCAAGGCCGAGCAACGGTTGCGGCGCTTGTTAGGCGTTCCGGAAAACTACCGCGTGCTCTTCATGCAGGGCGGTTCGCGACTGCAGTTCTCGATGGTGCCGATGAACTTGATGGGCAAAGGTCTTGTCGCGAATTATCTGCTGACCGGGGCCTGGGGAAAGAACGCACTGTCCGAAGCCGTCAAGGCAGGCGCGACGAAGGTCGTATGGGACGGTGCCGCGACAAACTACGATCGACTGCCGGCCCCCGCCGATGTGTCCCTCGATGCCAACGCGTCCTATTTGTATCTGACATCGAACGAGACAATTCAGGGTGTTCAATTCCAGGAAGATTTTGACTGGGGCGATGTGCCTGTCGTCTGTGATATGTCGTCGGATTTCCTGTCACGGCCTGTGGATGTTTCGCGATATGGCCTGATCTTCGCATGTGCCCAGAAGAACGCCGGTTTGGCCGGGCTGACGGTGGTGATTATCCGCGACGACCTGCTCCAGCGTAGTAAGGACGCCTTGCCAGGCTACCTGAACTACCGGTTGCACGTGGATGCAAATTCGTTGTGGAATACACCTCCCACCTTCGGCATTTACCTGTTCGGCCTGATCGCAAAATGGCTCGAAGAGGAGATCGGCGGTCTTTCCGCCATGCTGTCGCGAAATCAGGACCAGGCGAAGCGGTTGTACGACGTTGTTGACGCCAGCGATGGTTTCTATCAGGGACATGCCCAACCCGATTGTCGCTCGTTGATGAACGTCACTTTTCGTTTACCCAATGATGACCTGCAGAGCCAGTTCCTAAGTGAAGCGGCCGAGCATCATTTGGATGCTTTGAAAGGTCACCGAAGTGTCGGTGGCATCCGAGCTTCGATTTATAACGCCATGACCGACGCGGGTGTGAATGTGTTGCGTCAGTTCATGAACGAATTCCGTGACCGCCACGCAAACCGCTGAACAAGGTGAGCGAGAAGAATATGGATCGTGTTATCGTTTTGGACAAGCTGGCCGAAGAAGGCCTAGAGCTTCTCGAGCAAGCCCAAGGTATCGAATTCGATGTCCGCACCGGCCTCAAAGGTGATGACCTGCGAGCGGCATTGGCCGAGTACGACGGAGCGATTTGTCGGAGCGGAGTCAGAATCACCCTCGATTCGCTGGAAGGCAATCGGCAGTTGAAGGCGATTGTCCGTGCCGGCGTTGGCACAGACAACATCGACAAACCTGCGGCGACGCGACGTGGTATTGTCGTCATGAACACGCCCTCCGGCAACACGCTCAGCACGGCCGAACACACTTTTGCACTGATGATGGCGCTGTCGCGCAACATCGCTCCGGCCCATCGGAGTTTGGTCGAGGGCAAATGGAACCGTGGCGCGTACATGGGCGCCCAATTGGCTGATAAGACGTTGGGCATTGTGGGATTGGGACGGATTGGGCAAGAGGTTGCCAAGCGAGCACTTGCCTTTGAAATGCGCGTGATCGGTTACGATCCTTTCTTCTCGGCCGAACAAGCCGCGAAGTTGGGTGTGGAATACGTTGACGATGTTGCCGAGATGCTGCCGCGTTTGGATTACCTGACCGTTCACACACCGCTGACCCCTGAAACCAAGAACCTGATCGATGTCGACCAGTTGGATCAGCTAAAGCAAGGTGCGCGGTTGATCAACTGCGCTCGCGGTGGGATCTACAACGAAGCGGCACTCCAGATAGGGTTGAAGACTGGTAAGCTGTCTGGCGTTGCGCTGGATGTTTACGAGAACGAACCCTGCACGGACAGCCCCTTGTTTCAGTTGCCTGGCGCGTTGTGCACGCCACATTTGGGGGCCAGCACCGAAGAAGCGCAGACGCAGGTAGCGATCGAAGCAGTGGAACTGCTCGTCAACTTTCTCACCAGCGGCGAAGTTCGGCACGCGGTCAATACGGCTGCTATAGATCCCAAAGTGTTGAGTTCCTTGCGGGGACATTTGAATGTGGCGTATCGCCTGGGCTTGTTGTTGGCCCAATGGCACCCTGGCGGTGCTTCCGTATGCACGTTGGAATATCGTGGCGAGATTACGGACAAAGATACTCGGCTCTTGACGTCGGCCTTCTGCGCCGGCTTGCTCGAACGTGCGCTAGACGAAGAGGCTAACATCGTCAACGCCCAGGTGCTGTTGCGTGAGCGAGGAATTGAGCTGGTGGAACAGTCGCGGAGCGATAGGGGAGCGTTTCGCTCGTCAGTGCGGGCGGAGATCGTCGCCGATGGCCGCGCATATGTTGCCAGTGGAACCTTGTTCGGCAACAACATGCCTCGGTTGGTGCGACTTGGCCAGTACCGCCTCGAGGCCTACCTCGATGGCAATCTTCTGGTTTTTACACACGACGATGTCCCTGGAATTATCGGAGTTGTGGGCACGATTTTTGGTCGCCACAACGTCAATATCGCGCAAATGGCGGTTGGTCGTGCCGGCGATAATCCGGGCGGTGCGTCCATTGGCGTTTTGAATTTGGACGAAGTCCCCCCCGCCGAAGCGATCGAGGAAGTCTTGCAGCAACCGGCGATCCACAGCGTCGACGTCATCGAACTCCCGTTGTCCGGCGAAGGACCGTCGTGGCTTCGCGGCTAACCGCCCGTTGATTCCCGAGTGCCGGCGGCAACGATTGTTTCGGTTCTACTGCGTGCGGGGTCTGATTAAAACGGGAAAACGGTTTGGATTAGCGTGCCTTACCGTCTTCGGTCAGGTTTTCCGAATCAGACGCAACTCCATCGAACGCGTCGCCGATCTCGATGAGAAGGGGTGTCTTGGTCTTTTCTTGGAGAATCGGTGGACCGATGTCAAGCGGTTTGAAAACAACATTTGATCTAATGGCTGCGACAAAAAACGAAGCGGCATCCGACCTTCTGCTCGAGACACTTTGCTCGGTACGCAGCGACATCAAGTTCACCGCATTACACGCCGTCACCGAGCGTCGCAGTCTTCGCCTTCACCACGAGTTGCTTCTCCGCTGGCACACGTTCAATGAACGTGCGAAGACGATTCTGGTTGACTCAGGGACGCGGTTCACCGAAGCCGTGAGAGGTGCCCTTCTCAGTCCAGACGAGCAATTGGGTGCCAACGGATGCGATGCCGTGTTGCGATTGTCCGAATACGATCTCATGTCAGTGCTGGTCACCGCCGCCGAAGATCCGCACAATCCGAATCAAGACAAAGCAGCAGGGGCGATCCTGGCTCTGGCGGATTTGCTCAATGACGAACTGGCGAACCCGCGCGACTATCGTAATCGCAGAGATCCCCACATCGTCCGCCGGTTTGTTGTCGGTGTTCTAGAAACATCAATCAATCGGTTCGAACTACACCAGAGGCGGGAAATTGTCGAGGCATTTCTGGTGCTTGCGACGTGCGAGAATTCCGCCCTCCGTGGGATCTTAAGGCACTCCAACGCCAGGGTGTTTCATACTGCCTGCAACCTGTTAGCCAACAGCCCAAGGTTGGGCGTGATTCGCCTGCTGCTAAACTACCTGGATTCTTTGCACACCCCGGCACCATGCCGCAAAGCGATCTCGTGTCGGAACGACATTTCATTCCTGCGATGCTTCCTCAAGAAGATCAACGACGATTTGACTTTCAACATCGGAGAGAATCTGAAGAGAATTACCGTCTTTGAATGGCTCAACAGTGACCTGAGCGGCCTGCTGGCGCTCAATGGAATCGAGCAATCCGGACTCGTCGCGCTTGTGATGGCCTCTTCGATGGATCGTTCGGATGCATTTGAGGTGATTCAGTTCATCATTTACTCGGGGCAGCCCGAGGGGCGCCGTGCGGCTGCGAGCGTTTTGCCACAGTTTGACAGTCCCGAGTCGCAGGAATTGTTGTTTGAGTTGTCAGACGACGACGACCCAATGGTGCAGGCCACCGTTGTCGGCCACATGCGCGATACCGGTGCGCCTGGGGCTCTACCTCGCTTGATTCAGTTGCTGGAGAGTCCACACGAAGTAGTTCGTGAGGCGCTGCGTGAGTGTTTGTCCGAGTTTACTTTCGATCGTTACCTGGCCGCCTTCGATACATTGGACGAAGCGGTGCAAGCCTCCACCGGTACACTTGTCAAGCGAGTTGATGCCGATGCTGTGCACCGGCTGGCCAACGAATTCAAGTCGGGGGCGCAGAATCGACAATTACGAGCGATCGACATGGCCATCGCGATGGACGCGGTGGGAGACTTGGACAGCCAGATTACCGCACTGAGTACCTCGCCGAATCAGACTATCCGGGGCGCTGCCGTGAAGGCTATGGCGTGCTGCGATACGCAGCGCACGCGAGCCGCCTTACGCGACCTGCTGATGGACCGTTCGACAGCCGTCAAAGAGGCTGCCGAACAAGCTCTGCAGATGTTCGCGGCCAGGCAGACGGGAATTGTGGACATGTCGCTTGGCGAAGATGTTCCCTTCCCATCGACGCCCGAATCGGAGATGCCGGCATGAGCGGAATAGACCAACAAATCGGCACGCCCCGGATCTCGACATCGACGATCGACCTGATTGCTCAAGGAAGAGTCTCAAACTTGGGTGACCGATTTCAGAATGGAGGGGGTGGACTGGATTGGATGACTATGTTCTTCGTGGTCGCGGGTTTGGCATTTGCGATCGTGCTTGTCTGGATGGTGTCTTGCCACTTGCGCCTGAGAGAGTCAGGCGGTTATCACAATCATCGCAGCTTGTTTCGCGAGCTATGTCGGGCGCATCGGCTGTGCTGGCCTGATCGGCGATTGTTGATCGTCGTGGCCCGGCAGCAAGGCGTTGTGGTGCCGGCACGCCTGTTCGTGGAACCCGAACGATTCGAGCCTGAACGTTTGGAGGGTCTGCGGAAAAGGCAACGCCTTCGCGCCGCCAAGTTGCACGAAACCTTGTTTCGCGAGGAGACCGATCCAACCAAGTAGAAGCAACTCCCTGTGCCGCAGCGGCGAACGGCACACAGAGTGTGCCTACTACTTTGGTTGTGCCGTTGGGCTATTTGTAGGAGGAGTCATCCTTGCCGCGTTGCGGTGGCTGCCGCTCGCGGAATTTTCCTGAGACGTTGCCCGATGATTCACCAGCCCTTCCTTCAGCTGGTGGGATTTTGAACTGGGACGGATCAGCGTTTTTGCCGAGGCCGAGTGTGCGAACTTCCGGGTTGTAGCCCATCCAGCTGAGCAGTTTGTCAATCGGAATAATCTCGACCCCGTATTCGCTGGCCTTTCCAATCATGCTTCCGTAGGCGGCCAGTGTTTTGCTGTCGCTGCCTTCCGTCGGACGATCACCGCGGACAAGGTACCGGGTGCTGCTGGAAAGTTCACCTTCGACCGAACCGTCGTCGTGAACTTCGGCGTCGATCACCGCACCGCTCATCGTAATCAAGCTCCGAATCAGATCGCGATCACTGCGTCGGTCGCCGTCGATATCAAACTTCCCTGCCAAAGCGAAGCGAACTTTACGTCCGGGTCGCCAGGCCGGCGAAAACACTTGATCGCCTGGCAGGATCGGATCGGCCGGCGCATCGTAAACGATGCGTGCTTCAGCGAGATGCTGATCCAATATCTTGGTAACTTCGATGCTGGCCTTGCGCTCGCTGCGTGAAACACCGTTTTGGGCCATGTCGTAGACGCTGAAGAGGGTCTGACGCCGCAGTCCATCCGCGAGGCCCAAATTGATCCACACGGTTGCCGAGCTTTGATTAACCCACGCAATGCGGCCGTCGGCTACCTCGAACGGCTCGTCACGCATCTCGACGATCGTCTTGCTCTGATCGGCGATTACGGTATTCAGTTTCTTGATGTCGGCCTGACGTTGCGAGAGTTTCTTGCCCTCGGCAAGGAGATCGCCCTGCAACTTGGTCTGCTTTGTCTCGAATTCCGATTTCAGACGGGTATTGTCGTCACGCACTCGGGTCGCTTCGGTGTTGAAATCGTCCCGAGCCGCAGCCAAGTCGTCGGCAGCTGTTTGTCGGGCCGTTTCCGCATCTACCGTAAGCTGTTTCGCAGTCGCGATCTCCTTGTCGCTCTTGTCGCGAACATCGTCGAGATCGGACGTCAGACGCGTGTTGTCGCGGTTCTTCTGGCTGAGGTGCAGGATCAGGTTCTTCGGCAGGTTGTGGTAATCCAGTTGATCCGGAGGTAAGCCTTCCCCATAGGTTGACATTGCGTCCTGGTAGTTCTTCTCGACAGCTTGAATCGTCTCGTCGGCTGCCAGGCTCGCCATCACCGAAGCCAGCGCGTCGTCTGATAGTTTTGCTGCACCCACGATATGCAAGAGATACTGAGTCTTGAAGCTCTCGGTATTGTATGAATCGCTGGCGATCTTCTGCTTGCTGAGGGCGTCAGTAGACGTCTTTCTGGCTTCCTCCGCACCTCGGTAGAAAACGAACGTTGTCACAGCCAAGACAACCGCGACCATCACAAAGAGAATCAAGGCGATTTGCAGACCTTGGCTATCACGACTGGCCATTATGGTGCTCCTAAAATGCGGCAACGGGGCGTTCAATAGACATTTGCCAACGGACAGAGAGTCCGTCGGTGACGCGACGTTTTCCGCTCATTCGTCACAAATTCGTGAGTTATTCCTCACGGGATTTCGTTTGGGTGGATCCGAAACTGGCTAAACCCGTACCGGACAAGAACCTAGGTCGAGTCTAAATAGGGCTCCTCAAAGTGTCAACTTATTCCTGGTTTTCCAAGGCCAAATAGAGAAACCAATGTAGATCGGCCGTCGAAGTCGGAAGAACCAGCGCGATCCGCCGCCCGGATCTGCCTGCAAAGCAAAACTGATGCTTCGTCAAGATTTACAGATTATAGGGTGGCCCTAGGCCGCGCCAAAGTTGGCATTTCCTGGTGAACTGAGCTAGTTTTTGGAGGGCAGTTTTGTTTCACTGTTG
>JASLPZ010000263.1:0-10104 GCA_030744725.1 Pirellulaceae bacterium | reverse complement strand
GTTTAACGATCTTGCCTGAAGGAAACCGCACGGTGACGTCAACCGGATCGGTGTGTTGGCCGAGTCCGAAGTGCGCGACGAACGGATTCTGGTTTCCGCTGTTGCCGGCTTGCACCTCGCGCACATAACTCTTGTCGCCCGCGTTGACCGTGATCCTCGCGCCGATCGCTGCGTCGTTCGACTTGCCATCACCAATCGCTTTCACCTTGAGCCATGCATTGTCGTTGCCGCGGTTCCGCATCAAGATCCCCGAGGTAACCGGCAGGGCAAACGTCCCGTCTCCCTGATTCATGTACAAGAGATCGGGGAAACCACGCACGTTCCAGACTTCGTAGTTCGTCACGAGCAAATCGACGGCACCGTCGTTGTTCGCGTCGCCCCAAGCCGCCGCACGGCTCATCTTGTGGGCGTTTGCCGGGATCGGAACGGTTTCGAACCTGTCGTCTCCCAAGTTGCGAAGCAGCCCTCCCTCGCCACCGGCTCCGTAAAAATCGAGCTTGCCATCGTTGTCGAAGTCGGCCCAAGCACCGTGGCTGCTGGCGAAGCTTTCTACGGGAGTGAACTTGCCGTTGCCGCCGTTGCGGAACAACTTGCCGCTTGTCGACAAATCCACGTGGCCGTCGTTGTTGTAATCAGCCCAAGCAACGAACTCACCGCCCGCGAGGCCGGCGGCTTCCGTCACGTTTTCGAAGATGGGGTCTTGAGCGCCGGTCTGTTCGCCGTAGAAGAGGGACAGTCCGATCGTCGCGACGAGGCAAAGGCGAGTGATTATCTTGGATTGCATTTTTCGTGCTCCCTGAGTGGATCCGAATTGCTTGCTGTGAATCACGGAAGCTCTTGTTGCGACCAAGTGGAGGCGACGTTCAGTATATACTGCTGGTATTCGTCTTCGGACCAAGTGCCGACTTGAGAGGTGGAATGATCCATCAAGGGACAATCGTCAGCACGAGCAATCAAGTTGCCGGCTTTACATATTGCATCCAAAGAAACCACCATGCTCCGACAATCCATCCTGTTACTGACTCTCGTCTGGACTCTGACTCTTTCGCTGGCGGCCGCTGAGCCTGATCCTCAGGTGGAGACAGTACAGCTGGGAGTCCGGTTGACGCTGGTCGCCGAACATCCAGATCTGGCGACACCGACCGGCATCGATGTCGACGATGAGGGCCGTGTCTGGGTCGTGGCCACGCACACTCACATGCGTCCGGACGACTACAACGGTCCGACTCACGATGAGATTCTGGTGTTCGACACGAGGCAGCAGGAATCGCCGGCTCGACGTGTCTTCTACAATGCAACTACCGCCACGATGGATCTGGAACTCGGGCCTGACGGCTGGATCTATCTGGCCGAGCGTGATCGGATTCTCCGCATCAAAGATACAGATGGTGACGGCGCGGCAGACGTTGAGGAGAATCTCGTCGTCCTGACGTCAGAAGCCGACTATCCACACAACGGGTTGTCCGGACTGGCCTGGGACCCTGGTGGCAGCCTGGTGTTCGGACTCGGTGAGAACTTCGCCAAACCGTGGACACTCGCGGGAACTGACCGTGCCACGATACGCGGCGCAGCGCAAGGCGGGGTCTTCCGTTGCACTGCTGACGGCAAGGAACTCCATTGGATTGCTCGGGGGCTCTGGAATCCGTTCGGCATCTGCGTCCGCGACGACGGAGAGATGTTCGCAGCCGAGAATGATCCCGGCGAACGTCCTCCCTGTCGCCTGCTGCATATCGTCGATGGCGGTGAATATGGATATCGCCGGCAGTATGGTCCCGAAGCTCATCATCCCTTCGTCTGCTGGAACGGCGAATTGCCCGGCACTCTGCCGATGGTCCATCCCACAGGAGAGGCCCCCTGTGGCGTCCTTCCCCTGGGGCGCGGCCTGTTGGTGCCTTCATGGGGCGACCATCGAATCGACTTTCTATCGCTTCGCCAGCGCGGTGCGAGCTACGGAGCCGATCTCATCACGATCGTGAAAGGGGGACGGTATTTCCGACCGACGTGCATCGCACGAGACCACAACTTCAGTGGAAACAAGCGAGTCTGGTATCTGGCGGATTGGGTCGATGGTCGCTACAACGCCCACGGTCTCGGACGCCTGTGGAAGCTGCAAATCGATCTGGACCAAGCCGCCTGGGTCGGACCGCTGGACCTAGAACCACCGACCCACGCTGCACAACTGGCGGCCGACCTGCGCAGCGGGCGGACTTCGCGGGATACCAAAACGCTCAGAGAGCTTGCGGGCAGCGAGGATCCGTTTTTGGCACGAGCCGCATTGGTGGCCCTGGGGCGCGATGCGGCCGACTGGACGCCGGATGATGTACGCCAATGGCCGAAGGAAGATCGCGCTGAGGCTGTAATGGCACTCAATCTGGCAAACGCCTCTCCGGACAAGTGGCTTAAGACTTTTCTTACCGACGAGAGTGCAGACGTTCAGTATCAGGCACTGCGGTGGATCGCGAACGCCGGCCTGAAGCAGTTTCTTCCAGAAGTCGAAGCTGTGCTCAACCGCCGTGACATCGACTACTCGTTGTTTGAAGCGGCGATGGCCGCGTGGAATACACTCAAGGGAAAGCCGGAGGCCGGCCTGCGCGACGTCGACATTCTGCTGGCCCGCGTTCGAGATGACAACAGTGCGCCGCGGGTGCGAGCGTTTTCGTTGCGTTTGCTGCCGGTCCAGTCTCGTGCGGCGGGCGATGTTGGCAGGCTCCCGGCGCGCAAGTTTCCCAACGGCCTGTCGTTGGATTTGCTGCGAGACTTGCTTGCAGTCGATGACACGGAACTTTCATTGGAAGTTATCCGGGCTGCCGCCGGGAACCCGGGCGTTGCTCGGACGCTGCTGTCAGAGATCGCCGTTGATGTGGATCGGCCGGCAACATTGCGGGCGGAAGCCGTTGCGGGATTGGCCGCCGTTTCGAGCGAATACGGTCAGATGCTGCTGGAACTTGCCGATGATAGGCACCGAGCGGTGCGCGAGGAGGCTTTGCGATGCCTGCGTTTCGGTTCGCAATCGGCCGAACAGACAGACGTGCTACGCCGACTTGCCGAGCGGCACCCGGAATCGGCCGATTTGATTACGGCTATTCTGGATCCGGAATCTCTGAAAGCCGGGCGTCCTGCGCCAACCGACAGCAAAGCGTGGCGGCAGCATCTCGACACGGTCGAAGGACCGGCAGACGTGGAGAGTGGCCGTCGGATTTTTCATCATGCTCGCCTGGGAACCTGTTCCCACTGTCACCGGCACAGCGGGCGTGGCAACGTGGTAGGTCCCGACTTGAGTTCTCTCGGTAACCGCGCCACGCGTGATTGGCTGCTGATGTCCATTCTCGACCCCAGTCGCGAAATGGCTCCAGAATACCAGCCCCGCACACTCGTGCTAAAGGACGGCCGCACCTTCACGGGAATCCGTTTGCGATCGTACACCAGAGAGCAGATCCGGGACGCACACGGCCAGACCCGGACGTTCGACCGGGGAGAAGTCGAATCGATCACGGATTCAAATGTATCGTTCATGCCCAAGGGTCTGATCGACACACTTACCATCCGCGAACTGCGAGACCTGGTCGCGTTTCTTGGACGCGGTAACGGCAACAAGCCCGCACAGAACAAAGTCGGCCGCCGAAGAACTGCTTATCATGGCCGGTGAATCGGCCACACTGGACGCATCACAGTCTTGGAGTGCCACCGACAGGCATTCAGCGTTACGAATGGACGTTTTCCGACGGCACAACCGCATCGGGACCGAACGTCACTCGGTCGTATCCACAGCCGGGCTTCTACAGTGAGGTTCTCAAAGTAACGGATAAAGTCGGCAACGTGGACTACGACTTTGCCGAGCTTCAGGTTCTGGACCCGCGACGGCCGGATCAGTACGTGCCGGGAATTCACGCGACCTATTGGCCAACGTTGGACAACCGAGTCGGCCAGCCCATGACGTTCAAAGTCCGTTCCTACCTCAAGCCAGACGGAAACGAAGTGTGGGACTTTGGAGACGGTAGTCCGCCGGTCAGTGTGAAATCGGATGGCAACGCAGATCCCCAGGCGAAAGACGGATACGCGGTCACTCACCCCACGTTCAAACAGCTGGGCCACTATCTTGTCCGGGTGCAGCGAAAGGATAAAACCGGCCTGACAGCCACCGCACGACTGCACGTTCGTATTGCTGCGGAGTGAGCGGCACCGAACGACCGTTCTTCAATTGAATCACTGCCGAAATTCGTGACAAACTTTATGTCAAATCGTGACAACCTTTGTGTCTGAAATGACAACCTTTATGTCAAAAACCAACCCGACGGGTTTAAACGTCCAAATTGCGAACTTCCAAAGCGTGTTTCTCGATAAACTCGCGGCGGGGTTCTACTTTGTCGCCCATTAATACTCGGAACATCTCGTCGGCGGCACTGGCGTCACGCATGCTGACTTTGATGAGCGTGCGGTTGGTCGGGTCGAGGGTTGTTTCACGCAGCTCTTCCGCGTTCATTTCTCCAAGACCTTTGAAGCGAGTTACATGCAAGCCCTTTTCGCCCGCGGCCCGAACTGCCGGGAGAAGGCCACGCAGGTCCTCGAGCGGATGTTCTTGTTCGCCACGTCGGAGGACGTAGCGAGCGTCCTGAATTCCCGTTCGGTCTTGAGGAATCAGGGAATCGATTGTGAACTCGAGTTCGCCCAGAATGGCAAGACCCGCGTTGAGCGTGCGGACTTCGTGTAATTCCGTAATGTGGAGCTTAGGACCCGATTGCCCATTCTCTTCGCCGTTGTTTTGCACGCTCGAATCGCCATCGTCTGACTCTGGTTCCTCGTCGCGCACCGAAAGTTCTTTGCCGGCAGCTGCTTCCTGCTGCTGAAGGAATTCATCCAACTTGCCGCGCGACGCAAACCAGAAGTCCTGGTGGCCCAGGAACACATGGTACATCGGCAACCTTTTTGTTTCCTTGTCAATCAACTGAGCGTGCTGACGTAGGCTGATGCCGCGCCTTTCTAAGGCCAACAGAGCTTCTTCCATCGACGCCAACGCTCCACAGAGTTTGAGCATTGGTTCACCTTCGAGTTGCCGATCACCATCGACAAATATTGCACCTTCTTGCCCACGCTCGAGAAGCTGAGTTTTCATTTCCTCGTCGGACTGGACGTAGTAAGTCGTCTTCTTCGACTTGACCCGGAACAGAGGGGGTTGGGCGACGTAGACATGGCCGCTGGAGACCAAATCGTACATCTGACGGTAGAAAAAACACAGTAACAGTGTGCGGATGTGTGAACCATCAACGTCCGCGTCAGTCATGATGATAACTTTGCCGTACCGACGTTTGCTGCAGTCCTGCTCCTCGCCGATACCGCTGCCGATGGCCTGAATCATGCTTTGCACTTCTTCATTGGCCAGCACTTTGTCTTCACGGGCCTTGTAAGCGTTGATGATTTTTCCACGCAGCGGGAGGATCGCTTGATAATCTCGGAGCCGACCGCCCTCGGCACTGCCGCCGGCCGAATCGCCTTCGACCAGATAGAGTTCACAGAGCTCCATCTGACGGCTAATGCAGTCTCGCAGCTTGCCAGGCAGGCCGCCACCACTGAGGGCACCTTTACGCTTTCGGAGAATATCTCGCGCTTTGCGGGCCGCCTCGCGAGCCTCCGTTGCCAGGATACCTTTGCGAACGATCACCTTGGCAACTTTGGGATTCTCTTCCAGATACTTGGCCAGCGACTCGCCAACGGCCGTATTGATTACTCCTTCAACATCACTATTGCCCAACTTGGTCTTCGTCTGGCCTTCGAATTGTGGATGAGGCACGCGGGTGGAAATCACCGCCGTCAGACCTTCACGAAAATCGTCGCCACTGGGCGTAAGATCCTTAAACAGATTCTCCTTCTTGCCGTAGTTATTCAACGTTCTGGTCAGAGCGGAACGGAAACCAGAAACGTGGGTACCGCCCTCGATCGTGTGAATATTGTTGACGTAGGAATGCACGTTCTCAGTGAATTCGCCAGAATACTGCAGTGCGATCTCATAGCCGATGCCATCGGCTTCACCGCTTATCGAAATCACGTTTTTGTGAAGCACTTCACTGGCCCGATTAAGAAACTCGACAAACTCGATAATCCCACGCTCGTACCAGAATTCATCCCCTTCCTCGACGCGTTCATCGAAGAACTTGATTCGCACACCGCTGTTTAGAAACGCCAACTCCTGTAATCGCTTGTGGAGTGTGTCGTAGTTGAATTTTGTCGTTTGAAAAATCGTTCCATCCGGTTTGAATGTGGTCTTCGTTCCCACCTTTTTTGTGGCACCGACGCGGCGGACATCACCTTGTGGCTGGCCACGCTCATATTCCTGCTGGTACACGTGCCCATCCCGCGATACCTCGACGGCACACCATTGGGACAGAAAATTGACGACCGTCACGCCAACACCATGCAACCCGCCGGATGTCTGATAGGCACCTTTTTCGAACTTACCGCCGAAATTGAGTACCGTCATGACGCCTTCGAGCGTCGACACATCGCGTCCAACTTCCTCGGACAACTGATCGTGCCGATCGACCGGGATTCCGCGACCGTCATCTTCAACCGTCACGGAACCATCTGCATTGACGTTCACGGAAAGGTGGCTCGCGAACTTCGCCATTGCTTCGTCGATCGAATTGTCGACCACTTCGTAGACCAGGTGATGCAGACCACGTGAGGTTGTATCTCCGATGTACATGGCCGGACGTTTTCGAACATGTTCGAGATCCGACAAATGTTGCAGATCTGCCGGAGTATATTCGGCTTTTGCCTCGGGTGTCTCGTTGATGGGTTGGGACGCTTCTAGTTCTTCGCTCATATTTCCTTCCGCGGACCTTCGTCTCGTGATTGGGGCAATCGTTGGCTGATCAATCGATCTGCCCAACGCGAAACTTGAGATCTCGAATCTTCTCTTCAATCTGCGCTAACTTGCCCAGAACCTGTTTCTTCTGAAAGGTCAATTCCTGCAATACGGACGAATTTCGCACATATATTTCCAAGACACCTCGACTGAGTTTCCCTGGCCGGCAGTGTTTTTCCAGGGATCTCCCGACAGCTTGACCAACCGCTGCCTGCAATTCCGTCATCTGTTGGATCTGAGCATAGCCTCGTCGTGACATCAGCCGGCTGAGGACCTCGCCGATTGGTTTGGCCCGACGCGAAAATCGCTGGCGGTTTTTTGCGTCGTTCAACAATGCCTGCAATTCTGACGATTCCGTCGGATCCATCGTTTGCTACTCTCCGATTCCTTCCGTGCCGCTCAAGCGAGGATTAAAGACTGCCCGACCAGCTAGTTATCTCGCGCCAGCGGCATCACGACATAGCCATAACCATCATCGGTCAAAAACAGAGCGGCTGCATCACTTCCTTGAATGTCGACGGTCACAGTCTTTTCACTATCCAAGACTTTCAGAAAATCGGCCACAAAGCGGTGATCCAACGTGACGGTGATAAGTTCGCCAGTGTAAGGGATCGGCAATTCGACCCGGGACTGTCCGACCTCGGCCGTCAATCCGGCCATTACCAAGTTACCTTCACCAAAGGTAAAATCGAGTCCGCGACTTTCTTCGCTGCTGACAATCGCCGCCTGTCGAACGGCGGAATACAGCGGGCCTACTGTAACGTCGAACTTCGTCGAAACTTGCCGATCCGGAAAAACCTCTCGCCATTTTGGAAATCGGCCATCGACTAATCGGGAATAAATAGTAGCTCGCTGGCTCTTAACTAAGATATCGTTGGCGCGTGCAGCAACCATGATCTCCGCGTCCCCATCGGAGAGTGCACGGTCCATCAGTTGCATCGCTCGACTAGGCACGATGGTCATTGTATCGCTTGAACCATGATCACCAACGCTCTGAGCTGGTCCCTCCATCTTGGCCAGCCGACGACCGTCGGTCGCGACGGCGATGATCTTGTCAGCCGTCAGTTCCAATAATACGCCGCCTAGTGCATACCGACTGCTTTCGGCGTCCGTCGCGAACAGCGTTCGTCGCACAAGTTCTTTGAACAGCCGAGCCGGCACCTCGTGATACGTTTCGGCATCAAAAGCCGACACATTTGGGAATTCGTCCGGCGACTCCGCGGACAGCTTGAATTCACTGCGATCACCCGAAACGGTTGTTCCCTGAGTGTCCGCCACAATACTCAGTGATTGATCGTTACTTTCTCGAAGAATCGAACCAAATTGACTGACCGGCAACAACACGCTACCTGGTGTTTGGATTTCTATTCCTTCGACTTCAAAGCGAATACCAACCTCCATGTCGGTCGCCATCAATGTGGAGCAGTCGTTGATTACTTCCAATTTCACGTTACGAAGAATGGGTTTGGGGCTTCTTGCTGGTGCCACCGTCGCGGCCGTTTGGAATGCCGTCAACAGCTGTTCTCGGTTGCAAGTGATCTTCATGATTAACGTCCCTCTTTTTCACTAAGCAATGCTCAAAAGCAAATACAAAGTTTGCAATTCATAATCTCGGGCTTCTTAGACTGCTCGGATCTCTTTTTTCTGTTAGTTCATTCTTAAAATAGTAGTAGTAGTAAAGTGTCAGGGAAATTGTCATCATCTGCTTCGAGGACACTCAAAGTACCGACGCAGAATCGTGTTATAGTCGCATGGAAGTACTGATAATGTGTTGCTTGGCTGTCACTTTCGTGTCTGCTAGTGAGGCCTGGTGTTGGATGATTTTCAATGGAGCGTCAGTGCAGTCGAATGTAGTGTCAATACCCAGCAGTAGCCGACATGGAACTGACAGGTTGTTCGCCTCAGAAACTGACGTTCTCGGGAGAAACTCTGAATTTCGAAATTGTCCGTGACGCTGGCATGGATCATATGTTGCAATGTTGCATTCCCAGTCGTTGGACAAGTTCGACGATTGCGGCGTTGACCAACGAATCGTGGCGTTTGTTGCTGATTTTTTGGAAAGCGTGCATTACGGTCGAGTGATCGCGGCCGCCAAAATAGGCACCAATTCGTTCAAAGCTGTCTTTACGTAAATGTCGTGTCAGGAAGATTGCGGTGTCCCGGGCGAGGACGGTGGTTTGTCTCCGAGACGGCCCAGTCAGTTCGGCGACTGTCAGGCCAAAATAGCGGGCGACCTTCTTGATGATTTCTCGAGCACCGGGAATGTTCGTGCCAGCTCGTTGTACGATCACGCGCGAGACCAGATCGACGTCAATTAGCCGATGTTCGTCAACATGTGATTGGTTCAATTGTAGTAGCACACCTCGAAGCTCCGGAATTGAGGCTGGTGTTACTTCCGACAGGCGATCGACGACATCGTCGTGTAATTCGATACCAAGTTCGTTGGCAAATCGCCGCACAAAAGCGGAGCGTGTCGCATGTCCAGGAACTTGAATTGGAACGGTAAGCCCACCGCTTAGACGGCTCTTAAGTGCCGGGGAAAACGGAAGTTCATTGGGCGATAATCGCGACGTCAGCAGTACACGTGCACGGCGGTCTTTCAGCGTGTCCAACAGGTACAAGAGTTCCAGTTGGGCACGTGGCTTCTCCGCCAGTAAGTGCATGCCGTCGAGTGCCAAGCAATCCAGGCTGCGCAACTGCTGCCGAATATCTGAAAGCGATCCGTCCTCATGGGCTTGCGAGAATTCGCGACCAAAATCCGAACCGTTCTGCAGGCGCACCCTAGCGTCAGGTTGGAATGCTTGATATTGGTAAACCAATCCGCGCAACAGGTGGGTCTTGCCAACACCTGAAGGACCGAACATCAGGATCGGATGATCGGTTCCGGGTGAAGTCGAATGGGTTGTGATCAGATGACCCAGCAAGGCGTTTTCCGGCCCCGCAAAGTACTCGCGCACCGGTGCGTTACGACCGGACATAACGACTTCGACCGGTGGACGATTTGAATCGTCAAAGCGAATTGAAAACAGATTGCTTACCACAAGCGAATCCGTCTGGCGAGAGTGCGAGTAACGCGGGAAAAGTCAACCGTGACAATCCGGGATTATACCCCTTTGACCACTGGCTTGCGAGGACCCGAGCCCCCTTTTCGCGTCTCATTCTTCTGCCCTGCACTTTCTGAGAAAACGTCTTCAATTGGTATCCACTAAAAAAGGCTCTTCTATCATGCTGCGGTTGCAAACAAA
>JASLPZ010000262.1:0-10226 GCA_030744725.1 Pirellulaceae bacterium | reverse complement strand
ATGGGCAGTGGGACGTGGCGACAGGACTGGCTCTGCGGGCCATCAAATAACACAGCTTCGTTTTCGGCTGACGTACCATGAAAGAACTCGATTTCCTGCCGGCAGAGTATCGCGAGAAAAACGCGATCCACAAGGCGCGGCTCTGTCAGATCACAGTGGCCTTCTCCTTTGGGACGATCGTTACCTTAGCGGCTTGCTTTCAGTTTGCGCTCTATCAATCTGCCAAGCAGGAGTTGGCTTTGGTCTCCGCACAACATGACGATGCCATCGCCAAGACCACACAGTTAGCAGCGCTCCGATCGGAAGTCGACCAGAATCGTCAATTCGCCAAACTTTACACTTACTTGAAATACCCCTGGCCCAGAACTCAGATGCTGGCCAAAATCGCCAAGGATCTGCCGCCACAAGTTACACTTCGCGAACTGACGATTGTCAAAGAAACAAGTACAGCGAGTCCACGCAGTGCTGTGACTCCCCCGGGGATCAAAAGTCAACCGGCCGCGGGCGACACTCCCGCCAAGGCGGATCTCGATTTGCTCCGTAGCCAACAAGATCGAAGTCGAGCGGAAATCCAGATTTCTGGCACGACAACCGATTCAGGAGCGTTGCATTTATTCGTCATGGCCCTCAACGGCACTCCGCTCTTCGAATCTGCCAAACTGCATTCGATGGAAGCCGTGACGGGCAGCAAGCAGCCCCAATCCAACTTCTTCATTCGTCTCACCGTGCGGCCAGGGTACGGTCAACCGGGCGGTCCGCAAGCGCCACCAGCAATCGCGGCGGAAGCAAGCTCTAAACGGAGCTATGATCGCTCATGAAGAAAACAACGCCAAAAGCACGCAGTTTCGTTCTGACGGTTTCCATTGGAGGCTTGGTATTGCTCTACGCGTTTTTCGTTTTCTTGCCGACCAGCAGGTCCATCGCCAAAACGCGTTCAGCACTCAACGAAAAGCGGCAGTTCATCGTAGCAACGCAACAAGACTACACTCAAATTGGCGCGATTCAGAAAGACTTGAAGAACACCAAAGACTGGGTCGCCGCCTGGAAACACAGTTCTCCGAAACGAAACAACTTGGGTGGCTTCTTCCGGGACGTCGCCGAAATCAGTCGCGAATCCGGCACTCAAGTCAAACGGATTACGCCAGATGAGTTTGAAGAGTTGAGGTCTCTTTCACGGCATCCAGTCCGGTTAGACACTGCTGGCCGGTTCAATGAGATCTTCGCGTTCGTTCAAGCCCTGGAACAGATGCCATTCACGGTCTGGATCGATCGCCTCCAGCTGCAGTCATCCAGTGAAGCTAGCGAAGAATTGACCTGTGAGCTAAGCCTCACAGTTTTTACCGATAATCAGGATATTTCTGATTAGGACGAACAAGCAATCAACCGATATCTAGAGGAGCCGTAGCAGTTCGCAACCACGTTGCGCAACCGAACGGGAAGACTAGTGAATTTAGGTCAACTCAAAAGGAAAGTCGGTCGGGAATTCAGAAAGAGCCCTGCAAAGACGGTCGTATTGATTGCGCTTTGCCCCGTGGCACTCTATTTCGTGGTGCCGCTGTTCTTGCGAGGAAAACCCAAGATTGACGAAGCACAGCGGGTCAAAGTGATTGCACCAAACTTCAGTTCGTCCACGATTCCTACAGCGAGCATCGTGCCGGTGTCACCGGTCAGTCTGGGCCCGAATTGGGAACAACTGATCGGTTGGATTGATGCCGACTTGCGAAGAAAGTCAGGGACCATCGCAGCGGAGCAAAGAAGCCCATTTCAGGCACCACCAGTTGACACGGCAGTCAATGACGCCCCCCTGAAGAACCGGTCGACACGCCTGCCTTCACACAAGAGACGTTCGATGCCATGGGACTCAAGCTGACGGGCACTTTAGTGGGACGCCATTCTCGCTCGGCGACGATCAGTAGAAAACGATATGCTGAAGGAGCGACGGTGACGGCCACGCCGAACGAACGCCGTGCCCCCGCCGGCGAGCACGCATTGGTACTGAAACAGGTTGGTCCGCGCCATGCGATTCTCGAGATTGACGGTGTGCAGTTTCGCCTCGAACTTGATCCGGCTCAAGCGCCGGGCAACGGCATCACGGTTGTACGCAGACAGAGCAGTTTGTCCAACTGATCATCGACTACCTGACAAGTCACAATTGGCGCAAGGCACCACATTCACACAGGTCACGGAAGACCATGGGAAACCTAATAAAAGTTGCCGGCCTGGGGTTGTTTGCTGCGATCGGAATCGCATCTGCGGTTGCCGTCGCCACCCATTTTCGACCCTCCACTTACACTTCCAAACTGACGCGGGCCGACCTCTTCGGTGACACACCGAGCCGAGAAGATGCAGTGTCTGTGGCGTTGCAACCTATCTTGCTGCAGGCGGACCAAACGTCATCCCAACAGACGGTCACTTCGCCCGCCTCGCTTCAACCCGACAACCGGCCAGCCGCGCAAGCTGACACGGACACCGTCGGTACCGAAGTTCCCACATCTTCATGGCGACCAGTTTCAAAGACCGCGGCCCCGCCAACGGAACCATCGACACGGCCCGTGACGGCACCCTCGCTCATGTCGCCTGTCGAGCCAACCTCTGATCGGTCCAACTCCGAGACTTCACTCGCAAAGACCGGTTTGCAGGATGGCGACCGCACGGGCTGGGATCAGTCGCTGGCCCAGTCGATCAACTCACTCGTGGCAGGTTATCAGCCACTGATAATGGCCCAATTTGATCGCTTTGGTGATGCGCTCCATAAGATTGAACAGACTCAGGAAGAGACCGCGCAGATAGTGACGAAACTCCAGGGCGATCAAAACCGACAGCCAGCACTGGCCGAAGATTTTGCCCCTCCGCCACCGGTGACGACGTCTGCCGCGCTGGACGTCTCAATGAACGACAACAAGTGGACGTTGTTATTCGAGGATGCGGATATCAAGGAGGTTCTCAACTTGATTGGTACCGAAGCCGGCCTGAACATTCTCATGAGCGAAAGTGTAAGCGGGTTGGTTTCCGCCACGCTAACCGATGTGGAGATCCAAACGGCTTTGGATGCGGTCCTGAAATCCAGAGGCCTCGTTTCACGTCGTGAGGGGAACATCGTTTACGTTGGGACCCATGAAGAACTACATTTTGTGGAACATGGCGGGGACGTCATTTCGACCCGCGTCTATCGCCTCAACTACATCACGGCGCTGGACATGCAATCGTTGATCACGCCGATGCTCAGCCAGAGTTCAGGACAGGTCACGGTGTCCACGGCCTCGGAAGTGGGGATTGCTCCGGATTCTGCGAGTGCTGGCGGCGACAGCTTTAGCGGCGAAGAAGTCGTGATGGTTCGCGACTTCGACGGGATCCTCGCACAGATCGATGAACTGGTCGCCGAAGTTGATCGGATGCCACGCCAAGTCTCTATCGAGGCGATGATTCTGAACGTTGCGCTGAATGACAAGAGTGAACTAGGCGTCGACTTCGAACTGCTGCGGCAGAAGGACACGCTACGTATCACGTCGGGCACTCCTCTGATTGACCTGGCAACCGCACCATTTACTGACGGGCTCAAAATTGGCTTTCTCGACTCCAGTGTCTTCATGTTCTTGAATGCCCTGGAGACGATCGGCGACACGAATGTGGTGGCTTCCCCCAGGATCATGTGCTTGAACAAACAGCGTGCCGAAATCTTGATCGGTGCCGAGTTAGGCTACATTAGTACGACCATCACAGAGACCGCAGCCACACAATCAGTGGAATTCCTGGAGGTGGGAACGCAGTTGAGTATCCGGCCATTCATATCCAGCGAAGGCATGATCCGCATGGAAGTTCATCCGGAAGTTTCCACCGGATCAGTGACCGTCGAAGGCGGATTTACGCTACCTGACAAAGAAGTAACCCAGATTACGACAAATATCATGTGCCCCGATGGTGCGACGGTGGTGATCGGTGGACTCATTCGGGAAGATCTCGTCACCACGTCCTCGCAGATTCCGGTGTTGGGGAACCTCCCATGGATAGGACCCGCATTCCGTCAGCGGAGTGAAAAGATCGACCGCAGCGAGATCATCGTCCTGATAACACCGCGGATCATTCAAGAGGCGGATTTATGGTGTGAGGGTCAGGCGTCTTCGAGTCAATTCAAGGATCGGCGAGACGTCTACCTGGAAAAGATGAATCCGCTGGGCAAGCGTCACTTTGCCCAGCGCTACCTACGAAAGGCCACGGCCGCTTGGGCCGCTGGTGATGCAGACATGGCGCTGCGTTACTGCAATCTGGCGATTCACTTTGATCCCCTTCAGAGCGAAGCCATTGCGCTGCGTGGCGAAGTGCTGTCAGCGGCACCGGATCTGGAGATCAGCGTGCATGATCATCTGCGTCGGGGCATTGATCCTGGACATCTGCCACATCTCGACTATTCGAGGCGAGGGTTTCCCTGGCGTATGCCCGAGCATGAGCCCCACATGATGGACTCAGTGCTAGAGGAGGTGGACGCCGAGACGGGCGAAAACAGTCCGCCACCCGTCCACACGATCGAAATCGACCTGCCCTCAACCACTAACGCGAGCCGGCAATAGAGAGATCACCATACGGAATCTGATGGTCTCAATCTACCTGCCGAAGCGCCACTGCCGTCGCGTTTGTCGAACCCTCAGTTGGACGTCGTTCTCGGCAGCTTGACCAGCGTCACCTCGGTACCATTGTCGTTGAAACGAACTTCTGACATGAACGTGGTCATCAAGACGAGGCCTTGGCCACCTTCGCGTTCTAATAGGCGATCGTCACCCGGTTTCGGCACTGTCGACGTATCGAACCCCTGACCGTCGTCACGGATCACGAACGTCGCTTTTTCGGTAGACATTCTGGCATGGAAATGAATGCGGCGGTCGCAATATGGCTGCAATGATTGACGCTCTTCTACCTCGCTACGCAGACCTTCGATGGCTGTCGCTTCATCTTCTTCGATCTCTTCGCGGGTCAATTCCAGATTGCCGTGGAGCATTGCGTTAGCCAGCGCGTGCTCGAGCGCCATTCCAACCCGTACACGCTCAACAGTGTCGCACAGCTTCATGCCTGACAGCATTTGCTGCATCAAGTCGGCCAAGGGCTCAATCAATGCCGGATCATTGTGGAGCGTAAAGTCGAATTCGTTGTAATTGAGACAGTCGATCAGACTCGCATAGCTACGGTCCGCTCGCATCAGGCCCAGAACTTGCTCCAAGGTTCCCAACAACATTTCGTCTAGCTTGGCTTTGGGAACGTAGGCGGCAGCACCTTCTTCCAATGCCCGCACCGCCAACTCGTCAGAACCGTAGGCAGTCATCAAGACCGCGGGAATCGACGGATACTGAAACCTCAGCGAACTGACCAGTTCCAACCCATTCATTTCCGGCATATCCATGTCGGTCAGGACGATGTCTGGCCGAACCTTTTCGATCGCGTCCAAGGCCTTCGCGCCATCTTCAAAATGGGAAACCTCATAGGACGCCTCTTCCAGCATCATCTGAAACTGAATGGCCTGCGTCATACTGTCTTCGGCGATTAACACGCGTGGCATGCGTTCACCCTTTCGTGCATCTGGCAGTGGAATTCGATCTTTGCATGGCAGAAAGACTCTCGAACGAAATCGACAAAAACCCACACCTCATCGGCTCGTTCGAAGCAGCTCAAATTGCAGAATCTTGCCAGCAATCTGATCCAGTCCTACGGTATCGTCTACAATCTTCGCTCGAAGGGCAGCGCCCGGCATGCCGAACACAACCGACGATGCTTCATCTTGAGCGATCACGGTTCCGCCGCACTGTTTGACGACGCGCAGGCCATCAAGGCCATCGGAACCCATGCCGGTCATAATGACGGCTAGCGTCGCGTCGCGATACACCCCAGCCACTGAATTAAACAAATAACTTGCCGACGGCCGAAATCCAGCAATTGGGGGCGAGTCAGAGATCTCAATGGCGCGACTTCGCGAAACTCCCAAATGCCTCTCCTCCGGCGCGACGTAGACGCGCCCCACAGTTAGAGGGACGCCAGCTTGCGCCGTCATAACGGGCAACGCTACCGTCGAATTGAGCCACTGTGCAAATCCGTCTGAAAACCCCTTGGCAATGTGCTGTACGATTAGAATGGGCAAAGGAAAATCTGCTGGCAGGTTAGCCAAGACTTGCTGAATTGCAGGAGGACCACCCGTCGACGCCGCGATCGCAACAATTCCCCGATCCGACGCGACACAAACGCCCGGACCAAGAAATCGATCGCCACGATTCGCAACGCTGCAATCTTCATTTGCAGGTTCGCGTGAGCCGGTGCCTTCGGTCGTGGCAAGCGGTATCTCAGGCTGTGACGAGCGAAGGTGACGGACGACTTTGACATCGGCCATCGACCTGACGGTTTCAACCAATTCGGAACAGGCTTCTTCGTAGTTGGCGGCTTCGGGTCCCGGTGGTTTGCGCAATACGGTCAGCGCCCCGGCCCGCAAGGCACGCATCCCCGAGGCGACTTCATCTTCCATCGTACTGGCCGAGACAATCACAATCGGCGTGGGAGTGTCGATCATGATCTGCTTTGTAGCGTCGAAGCCACTCATCCCGGGCATGTGAATGTCCATCGTGATGACATCTGGCCGCAGTTGCGCCGTCATCTCAACCGCTGCCTGGCCACTATTGGCTTCACCTGCGATTGTCATCTCGTCATCGTTGCTCAGTATCGCGGCAAGCAACGCTCGCGCGGTGGGTGAATCATCGACGACAAGAACACGGAGCATACGGGTAGCTTTCGGATGCGAGTTCGCGTTACAAGGGTGTCAAAGCAACTGCTGAATCGTTTCCACCAGATTGTTGCCCTCGAAATCGGCCTTGACGATGTAACCGTCAGCACCTGCCTGGATCCCTCTGGCCTTGTCTTCATCGGTGCCGCGCGCGGTGACCAGGATCACAGGTAGCCGCGCCAGTCGATCCGACTTGCGAATCGCCTCGGTTAAACCGAACCCATTGAGTCTTGGCATGTCGACATCACTCACAACGAGATCGAACTTCGTCTGATCTAACTTTTCCAACGCGAATCGACCATCGGCAGCCGTCTGCACATTGAAGCCTGCGGATTCCAGAATTGCTTGCATCAAGGCACGTGTCGTGACCGAATCATCCACGACCAACAACCGACGCGGAGCGTCATTCTCCTGTTTGGTCTGGCGCACCACAATCGGAGTTGCCGCTTCGCGGTTGAACTGCGTTCGCATCACGCTGGCCACATTGAGAACCAACGCGGTCTCTCCCGAGGGCAGCAGCGTACCTCCCGATACGTGTTTGACGTGACGAATGCGACGCCCCAGAAGTTTTATGGTAATTTCCTGCTCGGCCAGCAATTCGTCGACGATTGTGGCAGTGGACGTGTGGCCAGAACCCATCACCACCACGAGTATTTTCGAGTCTTCCAACTGGTCGTTCGCGCCCTCCATTCCCAACGTGTCGGTCAGCCTCGCGACGGGAATGGGTGGCCCACCCAACGTTAGAACACGACGTTTGCCGACTGTACGAATCTCGTCAAGTGAAATTCGGACAATCTGCTGGACATTGGCAGTCGGGATCGCGTACGTCTGCTGGCCTGCCCGTACCATGATGGCGCGTGTGGTGGTCAAGGTCAGTGGAAGCCTCAATGCAAACCGCGATCCTCGCCCGGCGACAAAACTCAAATCGACCGAACCCTGCAAGGTTTCAATTTGTGACTGCACGACGTCCAGCCCGACTCCTCGACCCGATATGTCTGTGACAATCGATGCCGTCGAAAACCCAGCCATGAAGACCAGCCGAGCCAGCTCGCGATCGTCTTCCGGTTCAGGAAGCCCTCTTGATCGTGCTTTCTCGCGTATCCGTTCAAGGTCGAATCCCCTTCCGTCGTCTTCCACGACAATCTCGACCTGGGCACCGTGCAGCGCCGCGGAGACAGTGAGCTGCGCTTTGGCGGATTTTCCTGCAGCCGTGCGCTCTTGTGGAGTCTCTATTCCGTGATCCACCCCGTTCCGGACCAGATGCATCAAGGGGTCTTTAAGGCCTTCCAGAACTGCACGATCGAGTTCGACGTCCTTCCCAACGATCACCAGTTTGACCTGTTTTCCAGTTGTCCTCGCAACATCGCGCACCGCCCGGTCCAATCCGCCACAAGCTTCGGCAAACGGCAACATTCGCACACGGTGCACTTCGTCTTCGAGCGCCGTGCATGCTTGTTTCAGCAAACCGCCATCGCGTGACAATTGCGTGCCCACGCGTTCAAGGCCACGTTCCAAACGGGTCAACGATTCCCGATTGAGATTGACGGTCTCCAACAGCCGTTGCACGTCCTCTCCGCTGGCCTGCGTCCCTTGATTGGTCAGCCGTTGCAAGGGCTTGACGGTAGCGCGCCATTCTGTGCGGTACTCTGCCACCATTTGGCGCAGTTCGTCAATGTCATCCACACGCGACTGGACGCGACGGCGCGCGACGAGCAGTTCGCCACTCTGTGCCAAGAGCGCATCGAGCTTTTCGGCAGCCACGCGAACCGAAGCTGGCGCCGCCCTGGGTGGCGATACAGGAGGCGTCGGTGGTGTGGGGGATACCGGTGTTCGTGCTGACTGTGACAACTCGGCCGGTTCGCTGTCAGCTTCGGCAGCAGCTTCAGCTACCTGTACCTTTCGAGCCTTCCTGGCCGGCTTCTTGACTGGCTTCCTGGCTGGCTTCGTACCCGCTTTCTTTTTTGGCTTCTTGCGGGTGGAGCCTCTCTCGGTTGCCAGTTCTCTGGGGGATATCGCGGCCGGTGCCGTCACGTCTCCCAATGGTGGTGACACGTTGTCAGTTACCGTCTGTGGAGGAACCGTTGTAGACAGTGACGTGGCTTCTTCGGTTGGCGCAGGCTCCTCCGCAGGCGGCGGGCTGGCGGCGGCGGATTTGGTTTCGTCCGCCACATCAAGCTCTCCAGCTGCGGCGGCCGTGAGGTCCGGCAGTAAGGCGTGCAAGGGCGAATCTGTCAGATCGCGGGACTCTCGCAACCGGTTCCCAGCGTCCTCGATCCCATCAACGCCTTTGAACAACACAATGAAATGGGCTGGCATCAACTCGAGCTTGCCGTCCCGTGCCGCGCCCAATACATCTTCCATCTGATGACAGACTTGTTCGACCAGCTCGACGCAGACTGCCCGCGAGGCGCCTTTCAAGCTGTGTGCGGAACGGAACAGCAGATTGAACAATTCCCGCCGTTCCTCGGGAGCGGGGCCATCCTCCATCGCCAATAAATTGCGGTTCATGGAGGCGACATGTTCCCGCAGTTCTTCCAGGTACGTCGCCATCAGGCGTTGGGCGAGTTTTTCTCGATCCACCATCATGTCACCACGTTCAACCGAATAACCGTGTCATCCCCACAGCTCACCGGCACTACCGCTAGTGCTCCTGTCGCTCAATCACCGTTTACGAAGTCAGCCCGGCCAATTCGTTGCTCAATGCGTTCAGGCTATGGGCGGACGCTTCGATCTGCTGAATTGCCTCGACGTTCTGTTGCGTCACGCGGTCTATGTTCTTGATCGCCTCGTTCAGCTGAATGACACCGGTTGCTTGTTGGCCAGACGAAGCGGAGATTTGTGACGCTGTCCGAGCCGATTGGCTCAGCATCTCTTCCAGCGCCCTGATCGTGTCCCCGGTTTGGCCGACGACCTCACCGGCTTTGTCAACTGAGCCAGTGCCTTTCTCAATGGACAGAACGGCGGTATTCATTGCGTGTTGTATTTCGCCCAGGATCTGGCGAACTTGCCTCGTCGCTTTCTTGGATTGCTCGGCCAACGCTTTAACTTCGCTGGCCACGACGGCGAAGCCCTTGCCGTGTTCGCCAGCTCGCGAGGCTTCGACCGCGGCATTCAGGGCCAACACGTTGGTCTGTTCCGCAATGTCGCTGACAGTCGCAATAATCTCTCCGATAGCCTGAGCGCGTTCGGCCAACGAGAGGATATTCTGTGCAATTGACTGAACCTGCTCTCGCACGGTGTCCATCGACGCAACTGACTGCTCAACTGCTTTGCGGCCTGCTTTTCCTACCGTCTCGGCTTGCTTGGCTGCCTCCGCCACAATGCCGGCACGTTGGGCCGCCTGATCGGCGGTCTGCGCAACCTCATTGACCGTCGCCACCGTTTGCGATACTGCGGCCGCTTGTTGCTGAGCACCCGTCGACTGCTGCGTGGTCGTCGCCAGGATGTCCTGCGTTCCGGCCGCCAGCCGACT
>JASLPZ010000261.1:0-10385 GCA_030744725.1 Pirellulaceae bacterium | reverse complement strand
GGGCGGAAGGTTGCCTGCACATTTTCACGATTTCGACGAGTCCATCTGTATCACTGATGGAGACGCGAGCTGTCTGGTCGAAGGGCGTCAGTACTCCCTGAGTCACTGCGCAACGGCAATGGTGCCTCGCGGCCGAGTCCACTATTTCGTCAACGAGACCTCGACAACGATGGACATGATCTGGGTTTATGCTGGCCCGATGCCGGAGCGAATCGTGGTCGACGAAGCGTGCATAACAGAAAACCAGGATAGCACTGAGTAAGGAGCGATGATGATACATCGATTGATTCATTCTGCCCTCTCCATTTGCCTGTTGCTGGGCATCGAAATCGTGGGCTTTGCGGCTCCACCGTTTGAAATTGATCAGCAAACTTCTTTTCATGTTGAGCTGACCAAGACATCTCCATCGGGCGAAGCCAGTATTCGCGAACATTCGATCGTCTGGCATCCCGCCCGAAGGAAATACTATCTCGTCGCTGATGTGGTTCCGCTGGGCAGCCCTCATCATCCAAATACCTATGAAACGGAACTCCATCTCTGGTCGAGCAGTGACCTTGCCGTGTGGACGTATCACGGCGTGGCTGTCGAGAAAGGGCAGCCAGGAGAGTCGTACGACGGGTACGGCGTCGCCAGCCCAGCCGGCATGGTTTTCTCTCGAGGTCGGCTCTATGTTCCGTTCAGCGCTCGGCGAACATCTCGATTCGAAGAGCGGGGTATCGGAATAGCGGTTTCTGGAACGGATCCTGAAGAACTACCATGGACGAAGACAACCGCCCCGGTCAGCGACTTACCTGGCGAAGATGACGATCCTGCTTTGCTCGTGCTGCCCGAGGACGATTCCATGCACCTCTACCATCGGCGTACCGGCCCAGGTGGTTACCAAGTCGTTCATACTTCGTCGAAAACTCCCCTCATCCCCGACTCGTGGCCAGCCGCTCTAGTCGTCACCCCCCGCCCTCAGAATGTCCGCGCTCAAGAGTTAACCGGTGTCTACGCGACAAAGGGGAAAGTCTACCTGCTGCTCATTGAACACCTGGTGACCGGTGGCACGCAAATTGCGCATCTGACTTCCAACACACCAGTTGGCCCCTTCGAGCCAGCGGAAGCGAAGCAACGTTATCTTCCGCCCGCGACCCAGCCTCGCCAACTGGCATACAGCGGCCACATCTCCCCGGTCGTGCGTGATGGATCTCGGATCGCCTTCTTCTGGACCGTGCCGCAAATGAACCATCGCTATGGTCTACAAGGCCACCCGATCCGTGCTCAACACGGTGACAAATCAAATGACGAAAAAGAGCGCCCCGTGTTTGATACCGATCTGGTCTGGACTGAGGCACCGATGGGAAAGCCGGTTATCGAGCGAGGACCGGAGGGAGCCTGGGATCATTACGCCGTTGATAATCCTACCGTCTTTGTAGAAGACGGTGTGTTTTACTGTTTCTTTGAGGCGCAGGACAAGCCGTTCAGCGCAGGAGGGGGCGAGCGGATTGGCTTGGCGACGTCTCGTGACGCGGTCACCTGGAAGAAATTCTCGGGCAACCCGATTATT
This sequence comes from Pirellulaceae bacterium, assembly GCA_030744725.1. Taxonomy (GTDB): domain Bacteria; phylum Planctomycetota; class Planctomycetia; order Pirellulales; family Pirellulaceae; genus ARS98. The sequence continues at coordinate 8,836 of JASLPZ010000261.1, read as the reverse complement.
GATGTCGGCCAGGCTGGCGCCTGGGATAGCGTTGTCGCCAAGCTGCCTACCGTCACGAAGTTCGGCGACCGTTACTACCTCTTCTATTCCGGCCGCGACGGCCGAACCAAGCAGATCGGCGTTGCCACTTCAAACGACCTCAAGCAATGGACAAAACATTCCGCGAATCCCGTATTACCCAGCCAACCAAATGCCTGGGATTCGCTTGTGAGTACCCATCCCACTCCGATCTTCGAGCGAGAGGGGTCGTATTATCTGCTCTACCGAGGGATGGAGAGCATGTATCGGCAGCAGGCAGTTGGTGTCGCCGTGTCGACCGATCTTATCCACTGGACGCGCGTCAAACAGAATCCGGTCATCTCGCCAAGTGAGGAGACTTTCTCTTTGGCAGTCGTTAAAACCGCATCGGGATACTTCGGCCTCTCGCAAACATCAAAACGACCGTACTGGCATTCAAGGGATCTTATCGATTGGAAGAAAGTCGGCACGGTTCATTTCTCCAGCCCCAAAGTCGACACCGTATCTAATCCGTTCCGCAGCGATAACCAGTGGACGGTTCTCTACGAACAGCAAGACCGAATCTACCGAGCGGTGTTGAGCCAAGAATGACCGGCCCTGTGACAAGTACAACCAGAATACAGACCTGCATTTATGGGCGAGTGATCGTCCGCAGGCCAGCCTCATCTGATGCCGCACCACTGGCGGTCGGCCACGCGATCACCTGACCATCAGAGATCAGTCGCGGCCGCAGATGTTCGTAGTCCAGCTTCTGAACCGGAACGTCATCGTCAATCGCCAAGCAGGCTGCCGTCGCCGCCGATTGGCTGGTTGCCATGAAGACCGGCTCCATGCGAATGCTGGCCAGCGCGGTGTGACTGGCCGAAAGCGCAAATGTGACAAACAGGTTCTCGCACTCAATCTGTTTCGGGACGATCGCGCCGTAACCAATCTGGTAAGGGCCGAAGCCACCTCGACCGCCAGCCACCTTGCCTTCGCGCGTGACGACGCCATCCTTGACGATGCGCCGAATCTCATGCACATCAGTGCCGTACGATCCCAAACCGATCGAGTGCGACGCGAATTTGCGACCAAAGGTGTGATGTTCTGTCAGCACAAGATCACTGACCATGCGGCGGCCCTCGCGAATATAAAGCTGATGCGGCCAGCCACCGGTTTCGGGAAATTCGTCTGTGGGGAGACCGAAGCGCCGCATGTCGCGACGGACTTTGTCCGGAACACGCGAATCCGTGGCCAGAAAGTGCAACAGCCCGCGATGGTAGTTCTCAATTTTCCGAGCAATCTCAATGCGACGATCGTAGCTCGCCTCCGGCCAGCCCCAGCTTGCACCCGGCAGGTTGCCGCCGATCGTCGCGGTATTGAAATCCCACTTGTTGTTGGGCAGCGGGTCGTGTTTGCTGAACCAGCGGAGATCCATATCGTCGCCGATGCTCTGACAAGCTTCTATAAAACGGACAACGAGTTCGTACTGTTTGGCGTCGTATTCTGCCGGCGGTGCGATTGGCAATCGGTCTTCGGCAGTACTGAGACACAGCCGGAAGCAGTAAGCCATCACTCCAGGCGCCGCATCGCCCTGACGTCCAGGCTCGCCTGAGTTGAGCAACGGCAGGATCCCGCTCGACGGATCGCCCTTCACCACGTACGGATCCAGGGGGAAATCGCGATCCCAGACGCCCTGACCACCGCGCACGCGACCATTGGGACCGGGCTTCAGATGATGAGTTCTCGGCTTGTATTTGTCGGTGTAATGGATGCCATTGTATTGCTCGCCATACTTCGAGTTGCCCTCGCGCGTCAACGTGTAACTGACACCGGCCGCGGCCATGAGATCACCTTCGTAGGTCGTGTCGAGAAACATCGTTGCCCGGACGACTCGACCGTCTTCGGCTGTCAGTTCGACAATCCGCGAGTCTTCTTTCTTCACCGACTTCAAACGAGCGTCACGCAGAACAACCACACGCGCTTCCTGCACCATTTTATCAAAGACGCGTTCCGCGACATGCGGTTCGATCGAATAGGCCCCGCCTGTCGCCGGCCCACCCCTTCCTTTGAACGGCTGATCCCAGTTCAACGTCTTACCATAGCTGGCGACGAGCCGGCTGAAATATTCCCGTGCAATTCCTCCCACACTGCGCGGATCACCAATATCGACCGCGCTCAGTCCGCCGGAAGTCATCCCGCCGAGATGCCGTCCCGGTTCGACCAGAACCACACGTTTCCCCATTCGAGCCGCCTGCACTGCCGCGACCACACCACCGGACGTGCCGCCGTAAACGCAGACGTCTGTCTCGACGACATCGGCATACAGTCGAGTGTGCAGCAGGATGAGCAAAAAAAGAACCATCGTAGGAATCGTCTTCATGTCAGGAAGTTCTTGTCTGAGTGAATTGAAGTGAGAAGATGTCAGAAATCATTTTTGATCCATGACCTATCAGCTGGAGGACCATCGATAAAGTAGGAGTCCCTGCAGTTTTTCCTCAGTTGGCGGAGGCGTCAAGTAACTAATGAGTGCTCCAACGACGAATGCGGGAATCGTTGTCAGCAGACCATCCCACCAGGTATTGCTCTTCAGTCCTGCAAATACTCCCAGACTATTTAGAGCCTCTTCATCAAGGCTCGGAATCCACACCCGGATAATGCCAAACACCGCGAGTCCGGCAATGCCTCCACTGATAGCGCCGATGGTATTTGATCTCGGTAACAACATCCCCAGCATCATTACCGCCAACAGTAGTCCCAGCGTTGCGCCAGCAATGGAAAGCAGAAGATCGAAAACAGGCGAATCGATCAGGGATAGAGCACAGGCCGTCAATGTGACACTGACACCAAAAGCCACCGTCAGGCATCGATTCATTCGAATCCCAACTTCGTGACCATTCAGCCAGTCTGTCACCAGTGTGGCGGTCATACTGTTGATGCCGGTATCCAGACTGCTCATCGCGGCAGCAAACAGTCCAGCCAGAATCAGTCCTGTCATTCCATATCCACCAGCATGATGAATGACAAAGTGTGGCAGTAATTGATCTTTGGCGCTGCCAGTCGAGAATTCGCGGAACACCTCAATGTTCGATTGCTGGTAAAACACATACAAAGCTGTACCCACTAGAAAGAACAGAGTGCATGAAAACAGTGTAAAGGCACCTTTGATGATGAGTGATCGCCGGACGTCTTTGACGGAATCAACAGTGATGTAACGCTGATACGCTCCGTAGGAAGCCAACTGCGCTCCAAGATAGACGAAGAACCCGTAGGCACAGGCCGAAAACACATTCCGCTCGGCCAGCCCTCCATCGGTGCGAAACATCTCGAACTTGCCGGCACGCGAGCCGGCCTCCAGATAGGTTGTCAGACCGCCATCGATCCGACCTATCAGCAGGAACAGGAGGAAGAACATCCCGCCGCAGAGGGCGAATGCCTGAATTGTGTCTGTCCAGATCACGGCTTTCACACCACCCACCGCCGTACAAAGCGTCGCCAGCAATCCGACGACAGCGATGATGGTCAAAGTCTGGCTGGTCGACTGCTTTTCCAGCACGACATTCAATATCCGAGTCACTGCCAGCAGCATTGTTCCCATCCATCCCGCCAGATAGACCATAAAAATCAAGCTCGCCATCAGCCTGACGGGACGTGCGAATCTTCGTTCGAGGTACTCGTAGAGGCTGATGAAACCCAGACTCTTGTAGAACGGAATGAACCAGATGCAGGTGATCGGAACAACAATAAATGGAATGAAGAAAATCGCCAGCAGTTGATGGTAGTTGCCGAAAGCTCCTTCGGCCGGAAGACCAACGAAGGAATTGGAACTGAACGTCGCGGCAAAAAGCGACAAGCCCACCGGCAACCAGTGCATATCGCGGCCGCCAAAGAAGTACTCGTCGTTATTCGTTTGCTGTTTCGAGAAATAGAACCCGAGCCAGACAACGACCAGAAGATAGCTGATACAGATGATCCAATCGATATGCGAGATGTTCTCCAAGACGCCAACTCATTAAGGATCGTTCGAGGAATTACTGTCCGATAGTCGCCTTTTGCTCCGCGAAAGGACCGTGCTTTCGCGGAGCGAAAGACGACAATAAAAGATCGCACACGGCTGACGAGTGCAGATCAATTGCCGGTGACTTCGGGACGTGCCCTTCAGGTGTGTCACAGTGTAATACAATTCATTTTCGACGCTGTCGTTAGTCGGTCTTAAACTCACGGCCCACGGTCGTGCGACGCTGAAAGGCGCCCCGAACGCGGGTTGATCGGGAGACCAGCCCACAACGTGTCAAGACTGTGTTGTGGCACGGTCTCCCGACCGTGCCACGGTGGCGAATCACGACTCCATGGAAGCGCCCCAAGACCATTTAGAACAACGATTCGCGGTTAGTGTGGTGTGTCACGTTTTGGTCCTCGTCGGCGGGATCATTCTTTGGTGGTGAATTGAATCGAATAAAGATCGGCATCCGTCATTTCGATGTGCAGACGCATGGGCTTGCCGGCAAATTGGGTGACATTATCGCCGGTTTTCCATCTTACCGTGTGTCGGATCTTATCCCCACTGATCTCATAGTGATCGTCCGCGGTGTTGTCGGCCAGCGTGAATCCGGAAAATGGTAGTCCCGCGGCATTCTGAATCTCGGCACGCACACTGCCTGTGGGAGCTGTCACTGCATTGATGGCAAGCCTGTTGCCTTGAAACTGTAGTGGCTTTGTCGTGATCGAGGCCCTCCGGGCGCCTGTGTTCAATGAAACGAAGCCGTCGCGGCGGATGGTTGCCAGGCCGATACCGCCTTTCGGGCCAGTGACTTCCGGGCTCCATTGACCGGCGTGCGATCTCGCTAGTCCCGCGTAGTATAGCCAGTGTCGATCGTTCCATGTAACGACGCTCGGAGCCGGTTGAATCCAGCGGCAATCAAACTGACCGGGCTCGCCGCGCGGGATCAGCGGTTGGTCGCCGTAAATCCATTCGAGGTTCCACGGCTTGTTGTCTCGGGTCGTGGCAAGATATGCGTTCATCGTTTCGCGAATACCCGTTTCCTCAGCGCCGGTCTCTAATGCCCAGATCAACGCGAACTGCACGCCTTCATGAATCCAGCCGTTGACGCTATAAAGCTGCCGCCGGCGATGATAGTCGGGGTCGCGGTCGCGACTTTTCGCGGAGCCATTAGCGACCACGGGCGGCTTCATTTCCCAACCGAGACACCACTCGCGGATCTTGCGCCAGCTTTTCGGGTCCGAGAGGTCAGCATCGGCGGCGGCGACCATGTCGCGCGTGCCGCGAACTTCGCCTGTCTTGCTGGTGCCATAATCCGTGCGCGTGTAAAGCCTATACACCTTCGCAAACGGATCCCACAGCGCCTGGCTGATCGTGTCGGAAGCACGTCCGGTAATGGCTGCTCCGTCGCGGAATTGTGTCCAGCTGAGGCCGTCCGGAGAATGGGCCAGCGCCGTGTCGATACGGAGCGAGTTCACCGCGGACTTGTAGCGGCGTGCCGGATCGGTCTCGTTGGGATCGACAAACGGAGTGAACGCCTGCGGCTGGCCAAGCACGTAGATGTTGTTGTCCCGATTGCCCTGATGTTCAACCAGTCCCAGTGAAGGTTTTTTCCACTTCAGGCCGTCTTCGGACTCGGCATAACACCAGACTCCACCGCGCGGCCCGCCGCCACCGCCGCGATACCACATTCGGAATCTCCCTTTGTCGCGCAGCACACCTCCGAGGATCGGAGTGCCGACTTCCTCCCACGGCTTATCAAGCAGAATAACTGGCTGACCGTCGTTGACTTTCTGTGGTTGATGCAGCTTTCGCTTGGCGCCGTCATTCGACTCGATGAGAAAGTCGTCACAGAAAAGCTGAGTTTGCGAGCCAATGTCAATCGGCTCGGCAGAGGATACGATGTTCGTCAACAGGGCGGAAAGCAAGAAAAAGAGGAGGTGTTTCATGGATAATTTACTTGGGCTGCACAAAGAACACGTCGTTCTGAGTCAGCTCACCGGGTTTGCGGTAGCGCGACAAGCCCTCAACATTGTAATTCTGTCGACATCAAAATGGTGGCTGGCTCGGTTTGTTATCGTTTGTTAGTTCCCGATTCTTCGCGTTTGTTCGAGCAGCGTCCGAAAGTAACGTTTCCTCGGACTCGCTACGTTGTAACTCTTGGTCCGTTCTCAGGCGTACCCGGCCCATCGTGCCTGATGCGTGGGGATAAATATAGGGCGAAAGCCATGATTACCTCAAAATCTTCTGTTTTGCTTCCGATGCCGAAGCTCGGTGGCGTCTAATAGGTAGAAGCAGGATGAGGACTCTAGCATGACGACATCAGCGGACGAGTGCCAAGCATTGCTGGACGAGCATGGAGCAGCGCTCCTGTTGTTTGCTCGGCAGCGTGTCGCCTCGCTGGTCGATGCCGAAGATGCCCTTCAAGAAGCATTTATTTGTTTCTGGCAGTCGCGCGATCACGTTCGCGATCCGCTGTCGTACTTGTACTCGTGTGTGAGAACAGCAGCGTTGGACCTGCGCCGTGGTGCCCATCGTCGGAAGCGACGGGAGTCGCTTGCCGCCCGACCGGCGAACGCGGCCTGGTTTGACACATCGGTGGGCGAAGCAGATCGTCGCGAGACGATCGAGCACGCTTTGACAGGACTTCCAGTTGACCAGCGTGAGGCATTGGTGATGCGCATTTGGAGTGGAGCGACGTTTCAGCAGATTGGCGAGGCACTCGGGGTGTCATCGAAGACCGCCTCAGCACGTTATGGTAGCGCCGTCGATTCGCTCTGCACATTAGTGTCGGAGGACTTAGTGCAATGAAAAAAAACCGCCAAGAGATGGAATCTGAACTCCGATCGCTTCTTCCCAAAGCGCCGTCGGATCGAGTGCTCAATAGCATTGCCAGCCAGCTGGCTCCAACGCGGCGCAGGACGCGTTTGGGCAACGTTTGGGCGTGGGGTGCTATTGGGCTCGCCGTGGCCGCCAGCTTCGCGATCGCCGTGGTGTGGTGGCCACAGCTGGGGGAGATCCCCGGTCCGTCACCCTCGCAGCCGATTGTGGACCGGCCACTCCAGGCGGCCTCTGAAATGCAGCCCCCAACGATGCTGGCCTATCAGCGTGCCTTGGGACAGTCTCCTGATGACCTTGACGAACTGCTCGACAGACACGCCGCGAGCTTATTGGTCGCCGGCTCGCCGTCGAACGACATCGGATCGCTCTACCAGGATTTGATGCTCAACTAACGCTTTGCCCAACGTTGTTGACGAAACCAAAGAAGACGGATGGCATGTCCATCCGAACCGGTGTGGCAATCCGGTCAACTCGTCAACGCTGTTCTTTTTTCAACACGAAAGGGATGAGAAAATGTTGTACCTAGGACGTCCGATGAGCGTATTGGCGCTATGTGGAGTCTTTCTCTTCGCCGCCTCAGCGAAGTCTGCAGAGCCTACTGAAAACGCGGCTCTAGCTTACTGGCAGGCTTTCGCTCTGCTGCCCACCGTCGATAAAGATCTGGACAAGCTGGTGAGCGAAGCTCCCACCGTCAAGCTGGATGACCGAACGAAGGAGTTGGTCAAGAAGAGCAAGGCTTCGCTCGCATGCATGCGGCGAGCTGCGTCTTTGCCAGCCTGTGATTGGGGCCTCGAGTTTTCCGCGGGGCCGCACATGGTGATGCCCCATCTGTCTAAAGCGCGCCAGATGGCGCGTTACGCATGTCTGCACGCTCGGCAGCAGCTGGCGGACGGTCAGCCCGACAAGGCATTGAAGACGATTCGCGATGTATTCGTATTGGCGCGTCACTCTGGCGCCGATGACATGCTCATCTCCATCCTAGTTCAGTACGCCGTTGAACAGATCGTTATCGACACGGTAAGTCAGGAGTTGCCCAACTTTGATGCCAAACAACTCGACGTGCTGGCCGGCTACCTCGACGCTCTGCCCGAGGGAGGTTCCATGACGGAATCGCTGAGACAGGAACAACGAGTCTACGTCGAGTGGGCGCGACGGGTCGTGCAGAACGCGAAAAGTGATAGTGAAGCCGTCCGGCAGTTGCGCAACATCGTTGTTCCGGCGGATGAAGCGCCAGGTGGCAAAGATGTCACTCGGAAACAAATCGCCAAATGGTTGGATGGAACAACTAAGGACTACGACGAGATTCACGCGATCTTTGACCTGCCGAATGACGAATTTCAACCGAGGTGGGATACATTGGTGAAACGGATCCGCGTTGAGAATCCTTACAGTTCCGCAGTGCTCCCGGCACTGAAGAATGTACGCGAAGTCCGCGACCGCAGCACCGCCACGTGGGCCTTATTCCGAACCGCCATTGCCGTTCAGCGAGATGGTAAGGAACGACTTGCCACAATCAAGGATCCTTTTGGTGGCGGTCCCTTTCAGTACAAGAAACTCCCAGCAGGCTTTCGACTGACCTCCAAGTTCAACTTCCGCGGCAAGCAAGCGGAACTGACGGTTGGACCAGTTGCAAAGAGATAACGGCTAGAAAATGTACGGTCCAACGAAAAAGGGGCGGAGAAGTTCAAGGTCGATCGCGACGGATGACTCTTGCTGAGGGGCCGCGAGAAGCGGCGCACCAAGGCAGAGATTTTTCTGTTTGCGTTCGGCCTTGCTCTCATCTCTTCGCATCTCTCCCGAAGGAGATCGTGCAGCTTCCAAGTTATTGGTTTGCTGTGTTTTCACATCATGTCCCTTGTTGTGATGCGGTCAAGAGATCAGCCCACAACCTGTCAAAACGGTGAGGTGAAAGGCCGTGGCTGATCATAGTCGTTGTTCGCTCCGCGAACACAACCTAAGGTTAGCGGAGCGAACAAAGACAAAAAGGCCAAAAAAGAA
>JASLPZ010000260.1:0-10412 GCA_030744725.1 Pirellulaceae bacterium | reverse complement strand
GAAAAGTGGTCGGCCTTCAATGATCGATACTGGCTGGTTTTATGTGATCGCTATCAGTTGGAATCTCTCTCACCGGCTAGGCGGCGTACGAACCTGGCAAGCTCGCGCTCACCCCAATTCAATAACCCGACTCTTAGGGGGATGCAATCGCAAATTTTGGAACACGGAAATCCAGAAAAAGGTGATTGACTCCGCTTCTTGGTCGAGTATCATCTAATTCGATTGAATCAACATAGATTGATCTAACAGGCTGTACCATCCAAGACAGTTGTTGAATGATGGTTACGAAATCTGGTTGTTCTGAGTTGTTCCGCAGCAGTCGGACCCCCACCTCCCCCCCCCCACCTGGTTTTCGATTACCGCGACGCGTATCGAGTTTCGATCACAGCCTGGTTTTCGCGGCAAAAACCTGAGCCCTATTTGATGGAGAAACGTCAATGGCCTGCAAGGGAAACGCTCTCAGTCGTCGTAACTTCTTAACAGTTGGTTTTGCTGGTGGCATCGGCCTCTCGTTAGCAGACTTCATCCGCGTCAAAGAAGCGCAAGCCGATCAGAAATACTACGAGTCGAAAGAAGGACCGGCTAAGTCGATGATCTTCATCTATATGCCTGGCGGCATGTGCCATCAAGAGACGTTTGATCCGAAGCCATACGCTCCGATCGAATACCGCGGTCCGATGAACAGCATCCAGACCAATGTCGAAGGCATTCGGATCAACGAGACTTGGAAGCAGACGGCAACGGTCGCCGACAAGCTCGCCATTTGCCGGTCAATGACGCATGGCGAAGCTGCACATGAGCGGGGCACGCATAACATGTTCACGGGCTATCGCCCCAGTCCGGCGTTGACGTTCCCCAGCATGGGCAGCGTCGTTGCTCACGAATTTGGACCGCGGAACAACCTGCCGCAATATGTTTGCGTCCCGAACCAGCCGAACCAGTTTGCTGGTACCGGCTTCTTGAGTTCGTCGTATGCTGGCTTCAGTCTTGGTGCTGATCCGGCCAGTGGCAACTTCAAGGTTCGCGACCTGAATCTACCGGGTGGTGTCGATGAAAGTCGTTTCAAGAAGCGTCGTCGCATCCTGGACGTGGTCAATGATCACTTCAAGAACAAGGAAAAGTCTGACTCGTTGGACGCTGTCGACACGTTTTACAATCGCGCTTACGCGATGATCAGTTCGCAGAAAGCTCGTGAAGCGTTCGACATCAACAAGGAGGACGGCAAGCTTCGAGATGAGTATGGCCGCACCACAGCTGGCTCGCGGTTGTTGCTTTGCCGTCGTCTCGTCGAATCTGGTGTCCGTTTCGTCACTACGACCTACGGTGGCTGGGACATGCATTCGAATATCGAGGGATCTATCAAGGGACAAGTTCCGCAATTCGACCAAGCCTTTGCGACGCTGGTTCGCGATCTTGATCGCCGTGGCCTGCTCGACTCGACACTGATCGCGATCGCCTCAGAATTCGGTCGGACGGCAAAGATCAACGGCAACGCTGGCCGGGATCACTGGCCGAAGGTTTTCAGCGTTGTGCTGGCCGGTGGCGGCATCAAGAAGGGCATCGTGTACGGCTCTTCCAACTCGATCGCGAGCGAGCCAGAAGAAAGTCCTTTGAATGTCGAAGACTGGGCCACAACCATCTACAGCCGACTGGGCATCGTCGCTGACAAAGAGCTGATGGCACCTGGCGATCGTCCGATCGAAATCGTTAAGGGTGGCAAAATCCGTAAAGAGCTGATTGTCTAGCGAGGCTGTGCCTCGGACCGAGTGATTTAGGCACGATGCGGACCGAGCCGAAAGGCGTGCTTCGCACTTCTTGATTTGTTGGAGAATAAGCCATGTTGCGACGTTTTCATCTGGCCCAGATGCTCGTTACCACGCTGGCGTGCCTGTCATTGGCCGCTTCAGTCTTTGCTGCCTCACCGAGGCTTGGCAGCATCACGCCGCGTGGCATTCAGCGTGGGCAGGAGTTAACCGTTTCTTTCAACGGTTCCAATCTTGGCGATGCTGAAGAGATCTTCTTTTACGAGGGCAAGAGTTTTGAGGTCACCAAGCTTGAAGCCGCGGGTAACAAGGTCAATGTAACGTTGAAGATCGCCCCGGACGCCCGCTTGGGCGAACACGTCGCGCAAGTCCGCACCAAGACCGGCCTCTCGGATTATCGAACATTCTGGGTCGAGAACCTGGCAGTCATTGAGGAGAAGGAACCGAATAGCGATTTCGCCGCACCGCAGGTCATCGAGTTGAACAAAGTCGTCAATGGCAACGTTGGCAACGAAGACGTCGACTACTACGTGATTGAAGCCAAAAAAGGCCAACGGATCTCGGCGGAAGTCGTCGCGATGCGATTGAGCACTGCACTGTTCGACCCTTACGTTGCAATTCTGGACGAAAAGCGTTTCGAGTTGTCCGCCAATGACGACACTCCCCTCGCCTTGCAAGATGCTTACGCCTCGATCGTCGCCCCTGCCGACGGCAAGTACGTCATCGAGGTTCGCGAGAGTGCTTACGCTCGCGGGAACAACTACCGCCTGCATGTCGGAACGTTCCCTCGGCCGACGGCCTCCTACCCGGCTGGTGGCAAGCTGGGTGAGGAACTGGAAGTCAAGTTCCTCGGCTTGCCATCCGGCGATTTGAAGCAGAAGTTCACGCTGCCGGCTGAAGAGGTAACCGATTTCGGTATCTTTGCCAAGGACAACGGCGGCATCGCTCCCACACCAAACAACTTCCGGTTGTTCGAGCACGGCAACGCGTTTGAAGCCGAGCCGAACAACGAGATGGGAGCTGCTTCACCCGTTGAATTGCCCTTGGCGTTCAACGGTATCATTCAAGAGGCCGGCGATGTCGACTTCTTCAGGTTCAGCGCCAAGAAGGGTCAGCAGTTTCAAGTCGAATGCTACGCCCGGCGGATTCGCTCCGGACTTGATCCGGTGATGCATCTGTACAAGGCCGACGGGGGCGGAATCGCCAGTAACGATGATTCTCGCGGCCCGGACAGCTACTTTCGATTCAACGTTCCCGCCGATGGCGAGTACATCATTCGCGTCACGGACCATCTCGGCCGTGGCGGCCCCGATCTTGTCTACCGCATCGAATTTCAAGCCGTCAAGCCAAACCTCTCGCTCTCGATTCCCAGAGTCGAGCGTTACGGCCAATACCGCCAGCAGATTTTTGTTCCTCGCGGCGGCCGCTTTGCCACCCTCATCAATGCAGGGCGTGGAAATTTCGGTGGCGAGTTGGTTCTGGAGGGCAAGGGCTTGCCTGAGGGAATCAAGATGATCTGCGAGAACATGCCCGCGAACATGAGTTCCATGCCGGTTGTGTTTGAAGCTGCAGCTGATGCGCCACTTTCCGGAAAACTGCTCGCCTTTTCAGCTCGCCACGTCGAGAACGAAGCTATCCGAGGCAGCTTTGGTAATTCAGCCGACTTCGTTCGTGGTGGGCCTGGTCAGTCGATCTATCGCCGCAAAGCTGTCGAACAGTTGGCGGTTGCCGTCGTCGACGAGTTGCCTTTCAAAATCGATATCGTCCAGCCGAAAGTCCCGATCGTGCGGAATGGTTCGATGCAATTGAAGATCGTTGCCACGAAGAAGGAAGGCTGGGATGAACAGATCAACGTCCAGCTTCCATTCCGTCCGCCGGGACTTGGAGGCAGTAGTTCGATCAACATCCCGAAGGGAAAGACGGAGGCCCTCTATTCGATCAGCGCCAACGGCAATGCTCAGATCAAAAAGTGGAAAATATACGCGCTCGGCACCTCCGGTGGGATGTGGGCTTCATCACAACTTGCGAATCTAGAAATCGCGGATGCCTATGTCACCATTGAGATGCAACGCCCAGCTTGCGAGCAGGGAAAGGAAGCGCAAGTCCTCTGCAAAATCAACCAGAGTACGACGTTCGAGGGCGAAGCCACGGCTCAGCTGTTGGGTATTCCCCCGAAGGTCACTACGACCGATTTGAAGCTGACGAAGGACACTAAGGAGCTGGTGTTCACGTTGAAGACCGATCCCGCCAGCCCCGTCGGCAAGCACAACTTGATCTGCCGGTTGACGATTACGCAGAACGGCGAACCGATCGTCAGCCGTGCGGGCAGCGTTCAATTACAGATCGACAAGCCGCTGCCACCTCCTCCGGATGCGCCAAAGCCAAAACCCGCAGCGAAGAAGCCGGAAGTGGCAAAGGCGAAACCGAAAGCCAAGCCAGCAGCACCACCGAAGCCGCTCACGCGACTTGAGAAACTTCGCTTGGCCGCGAAGAAGCGTCAAGAAGCTCGCAACGCTGCCAACGCGGGAGGCGGTGGGGAGTAGCACTCGCAGGATGGGTTCTTAACAACACCCGTCCCGTTAGATCACGACGGCGGGTGTCAAACGTCCGTCCTACAAGAAGAAGTCCGTCCTACAAGAAGAGCAGACCGAACTTAACACAGGATTAAACGACCATGCGACTTCAACCGTCACGGATTATCACACTCGCGTTGTTGATCTCGGCCGTCACGCAGGTTGCCTCAGGCGAGGCTCTGAAGCCGGCTAAAATCGTCGTTTATCCAGCCGACGTTCAACTGACAACTGTTCGCGATCGCCAATCGCTCATCGTCCAAGCCGAATATCCCAACGGGATCACGCACGATGTGACGACTGAGGCTAAGCTTACGATTTCTCACCCCAACTTCGCTCGACTCGACAAGAACGTACTCTATCCGAAGGCCGATGGCGCTGCGGAACTGACGGTGGAATACGCGGGATTTGCGGTGAAGGTTCCCGTCGAGATCCAACGTGCTACGGAAGACCCGGCGATCAGCTTTCAGCTCGATATCATGCCGATCTTCATGAAGTCAGGTTGTAACACCGGGAGTTGTCACGGTGCGGCCAGTGGGAAGGATGGATTTCGCCTTTCGCTGTTCGGCTTCGACCCCGACGGCGACTACCACCGCTTGACCCGCGAGATGCCCGGCCGCCGCATCAACCTGGCGATTCCGGAAAAAAGTCTGTTGGTGGAGAAGACGATTGGCGAGGTTCCTCACAACGGCGGCAAGCGTTTTGACCTGGACAGCGAGTATTCCGACACCTTGCTGCGATGGCTGCGGGCCGGCGTCCCCAAAGATCAAGGCGAAGTGCCGAAGGTCGTCGCCGTCGAAATCTACCCCAAGGGTGCTGTGCTCGACGGAGAAGGCGCAACTCAACAGATCAATGTTCGCGCCAAGTACTCCGATGGCACGGATCGCGATGTGACGTCGCTGGCCTTCTTCCTGTCGAACAACGACAACTCGGCTCCGATCGAACAGAGCGGAGTTGTCACCGCCGCCAAGCGAGGTGAGGCGTTTATCATGGCCCGCTTCGAGACGTACACCGTCGGCACGCACTTTATCGTGCTGCCGAAGGGCTTGGACTTCAAATGGAAAGAGGTCGCCTCCAACAACTATGTTGACGACCTGATGTACGACAAGTTCAAGAAGCTCCGCATCCAACCTTCGGAACTCTGTACGGACGAAGAGTTCCTCCGCCGCGTCTATCTCGACGTCGTTGGCGTTCTGCCAAGCGTTGAGGAGTATCATGCCTTCATAGACGACGCCGACCCCAAGAAACGCGATAAGCTGGTTGATAGCCTGCTCGAGCGCAAGGAATTCGTCGAGATGTGGGTGATGAAGTGGGCCGAATTGTTGCAGGTGCGTACCACTAGGACCATCGCCTACAAGCCGATGCTCCGCTACTACAACTGGATCCAGGAGCGAATCGCCAGCAACATGCCGATGGACCAGATGGTGCAGGAACTGCTCGGTGCCAGTGGCGGAACTTTCGAAAACGCCGCCACCAACTACTACCAGATGGAAGGCGACCCAAAGAAAGTCGCGGAGAACGTCGCCCAGGTGTTTATGGGCATGCGGGTGCAATGTGCCCAATGCCACAACCATCCGTTGGATCGCTGGACGATGGATGACTACTACAGCTTTGCTGCTTTCTTCTCACAGATCGGTCGCAAACGCAGCGAAGACCCCCGCGAGCAGATCATTTTCAACAGTGGCGGCGGTGAAGTGAAGCATCCCGTCGGCGGCCGCGTGATGGCGCCAAAGTTCCTCGGTGGCGAAGTGCCCGACGTGAAGGGCAAGGACCGCCGCGTCGTGATGGCCAACTGGCTGGCATCAGCCGAGAATCCATATTTCGCCAAGAACCTGGCGAACATCGTCTGGAATCATTTCTTTGGTCAGGGCATCATCAACGAGGTCGACGACGTCCGAGTCAGCAATCCGGCGGTAAACGCGGAACTGCTCGATACGCTGGGCCAGCAGTTCACCGAGTATAAGTACGACTTTAAGAAGCTCGTCCGTGATATCTGCACCTCGCGGACGTATCAACTTAGCACTGCCACGAACGACACCAATGCGACGGATACCAAGAACTTCTCGCACGCATTGTTGCGACGCGTGCGTGCCGAAATCCTGCTTGACTTGATCAGCCAGGTGACGGACACCAAGAACAAGTTCGGCGGCCTGCCGCTGGGTGCTCGAGCGGTTCAGATTGCCAATGGTAATACCAGCACGTATTTCCTGACGACATTCGGACGCGCCAAGCGTGAATCCGTCTGTGCCTGCGAGGTGAAGGTCGAACCAAATCTCTCACAGGCGCTGCATCTGCTCAATGGTGACACCGTGCAGGGCAAAATTGGTCAGGGGAACCTGATCGGTCGCCGGCTGCAGGAGAAGGTCGCTCCCGAGGAGATTGTCGAGGAGTTGTACATTCGCAGTTTGACCCGGAGGCCAACGGACAAAGAGAAGAAGGACCTGAACGCCGTTCTCGCTGAAGTCGAGGATAAGAAGCAGGTACTGGAGGATGTCTTCTGGGCTCTGCTGAATGCCCGAGAGTTTGTATTCAATCATTAACCGAAAAAGGTCGGCCATCACACCTGGCTGAGACTGCCAAGGCTGGCGTCATTGTGCGTCATGGTGCGTTGGCTATGTAGTATGGAATTAGGCACACACGCCCCACCGGCGTTGGCATGATGTCAGCGTCGCCTACCTGGGGATTACAACTTTCGCTGGAGGATGACCGTGATGAAAATGCGGCACATAGCAGGAAACTTGCTACCCCTTATCATCTGTGGCCTCACAGTCTCCGTTCCGGCCATCTTCGGCGAAGAGACTGCCAAGAAGAAGCCGCCAAAGGTCACCTACGAAGACGACGTGCTGCCCATCTTTCGTAAGAAGTGCTTTTCCTGCCACAACGTGGACAAGAAGGAAGGCGACCTCGACCTTACCAACTACGGAAACTTGATGCTGGGCGGTGGCTCAGGCGAAGTCATTGAAGCTGGCGATTCGGCAAGCAGCTATCTCTACATGCTGATCTCGCATGAGAGTGAACCTTACATGCCGCCCGAGCAGCCGAAGATGCCGGATGAGATGATCGAAACGATCCGCAAGTGGGTTGACGGCGGTGTGTTGGAGACGAGTAGCAGCAAGGCGAAGCTGCAGAAGAAGAGGACTTTCGACCTGGCGCTGCAAAGTGCTCCCACCGAGCGGCCGGCCGTGGCACCGATGCCACCGCGGTTGAGCCTTGAACCGTTCACGCGCACGCAAACCACAACAGCCGTTTCCGCGATGGCAACGAGTCCTTGGTCTCCCTTGGCAGCCATTGCCAGCCAACAGCAAGTGCTGCTCTACAACACACAAACGCTTCAACTCGTAGGCGCTTTGCCATTTCCTGAGGGTATTCCGCAAGTACTTAAGTTCAGCCGTAATGGTAGCCTTCTGCTAGCCGGAGGCGGCCAGAGTGGTGCTACGGGAAAATGCATCGTTTGGAACATTCACACGGGCGAGCGCGTGTTCGAAATCGGCGATGAACTTGACACCGTATTAGCTGCTGACATTAGTTCCGACCAGACACTGATCGCGCTCGGCGGTCCGAAACGGGTTGTCCGCATTTACTCGACCGAATCCGGCCGGCTGTTGCACGAATTGCGCAAACACACCGATTGGGTTTGCTCGATCGAATTCAGCCCCGACAGCGTCCTGTTGGCCACCGGTGACCGAGGGGGAGGCCTTTACGTTTGGGAAGGTTGGACCGGACGCGAGTACTTGACGTTGAAGGCACACAGCAGTCGTGTGACCGACGTTTCCTGGCGCAGCGACTCGAATGTGGTTGCATCTTGCAGCGAAGACGGATCGATTCGTCTGTGGGAGATGAACAACGGCGGCCAGATCAAAAATTGGGGAGCCCACGGCGGCGGTGTGGCCTCGATCGAGTTCACCCGCGATGGACGGATTTTCTCCTGTGGACGCGACCGAGTACCCCGACTATGGGACCAGAACGGTGGCAAACAACGCGACTTCGAGGCTTTTGGCGACTTGGCATTGGAAGTTGGCTTCTGTAACGAAACAAATCGTGCAATTGCCGGTGATTGGACGGGTGCGATTCGCATTTGGAATGCGGCTGACGGAGCGCGGATCGGTGAATTGACATCGAATCCTCCGAATTTGGCTGAGCGGTTGGATGGTGCCAACAAACTGGTGGTCGTCAAAACTGCTCAACACAAGCCACTCGACGAGGCATATCAAGTCGCGCAGACAGCGTTTGACAAGGCGAAGGCAGACTTGTCGACAGCCCAGAAGGCCTCCGAAGAGTCAAAAAAGCGGTTCGACGCTGCAACGACGAAACTCAACGCCGCGAAGGAGGCCGCCACGAAGGCAACGCAAGCGGAAGATGTCGCAAAGAAGACCGAGGCAAAGCTGGCTGATGCGGTTCCCGTCTTGAAGGAGACAGCGACAAAGGCGGCGGACGCTGCAAAGAAGATAGCCGAAGACAAGGAACTCGGCGACATAGCTAACGCGCTAAAAGTCAAGAGCGACAAGCGTTCGGCGGAGTTGGAAGCAAACAAGAAGGATGCAGCCGCGAAACTGAAGGTTCTCGAAGTGGCAAAGGCTGCCCTTGCTGCAGCCGAAAAAGAGCTAAAGGAAAGCGATGCTGCCTACAAGGCATCCGTGGCCAACGTCACCAAGTTGACTGCGCTGGTGAAGCCCGCCGAAGAGAAAGCCAGCACTGCGAAACAGGCAGTCGACGCCGCGGCTGCTGCACTTGCTGCCGCGCAGAACGAGGCCAAACGCTGGACCAGTGAGATCGCCTTCGCGACTCAGCTCGCGGCATTGATTGGGAAACGAACCCAAGCACAGAAGGTCTTGGAAGAGCGAGAGGAACAACAGTTCGACCTGGATCAAGCTGCCGCAACCGCGCAGGCTGCTTTGAATAAGTCAATCGCTGAGATTGACGCCGCTCAAAAGACAGCGATCGCAGCGCAGAAGACGTCTGAAGCCGCTTCCGTTGAGTTCAAAAAGATTAAAGAAGGTATGACGAAAGCCGAGGCGGTACGCGCGGCAGTGGAAGCGCAGAACGCGGCATTGGTAGCCGTGATCGCTCCTCTGAATGAAGCAGTCGCACAAATGAAGGCCGCTGTGGAAAAGGTCGGGGAAGATAAAGAATTGACCGACATCTCGGCAACCTTGCAAACGATCGCCGATGCGAAGAAGACTGACCTGGATGCCGGAAAGAAGGATCTCGAAGTGAAGACCAAAGCTGTGGAAACTGCCAAGCAACAAGTGGCGGCCGCCGAGAAGAAGGCAAACGAGTCCAAGACTGTGGTCGTGGCTGCTCAAAAACGTGCAAAGGACCTTGCGGCAGCCATGAAGCCGATCGAGACCAAGGTCAGTGAAGCGAAGGCCGTCGCCGAAGCGATCGCCAAGAGCGTCGACGAAGCTAAGAAAGTCGTCAACGACGTCAGCGGCGAAATCAACACAGCAAAGGGCATCAAAGCGTGTCCTTCCGGTAAGCCTGTATGAATCATTTTGGTGGCATTGCTACCGTGGTTGGTTTCCGAATTTGGGAGGACCACCATGGTTGGACGAAAACGTCACGATATTCCAGCGGCGCTGGCACGGGGACTCGATCGGTTTGAGGCTTGGCGTGAAGTGCGTCAATTCAGGACTCGGATTCCGGACGAGCTCTGGGAGCTCGCTGTGAAGCTGGCATTTGCTCATGGCCTCAATCGCACCGCCTCGATATTGAAGCTAGATTACTATGCGCTGAGGAAGCGGGTTGAAGCGAGGAACGCTTCTGCAACGTCCGCAACTCCCGCATTCGTCGAACTTTCGCCACCTTCACTGGCATCCCCCGGCGAATGTGTGATCGAGTTTCAGGATAACTTGGGGGCCAGCATGCGCGTGCATCTGCGGGGCTGTGAGGTGCCAGATCTGGTGACTCTTGCCCAGAACTTCTGGAGCGGTGAGTGATGCTGCAAATCACGCCGCAGATGAAGATTCTGGTTGCTCTGGAACCTGCCGATTTTCGCAAGGGCATCGACGGGTTGGTGCGGGTCTGCAAAGACTCCCTTCAGCAAGATCCGTTCGCCGGCGCGGTATTCGTCTTCCGAAAT